>JAISGM010000003.1 GCA_031263085.1 Coxiellaceae bacterium | reverse complement strand
GATGAAAGTTGCCTTGATAGTGCCAGTTGCAATGGAGGAAGGAGTAAGATTCGCTATTAGGGAAGGAGGAAAGACTGTTGGCGCTGGTGTAGTGTCTAAAATTATTGAGTAGTTTTAGGAGGTGTGTTATATGTCTTCGGTTATGAAAAAAGGGCAGAGAATTAGAATTCGCTTAAAGGCGTTTGATCATCGTTTGATTGATCGGGCAACTCATGAAATTGTTGAAACTGCCAAATGTACTGGAGCGCAGATACATGGCCCTATTCCTCTACCGAATAAGATCGAGCGTTTCACTGTTTGTGCGTCGCCTAATGCTGATAAAGATGCTCGTGATCAATATGAGATCCGTACACATAAAAGACTTTTAGATATATTATTACCTACAGATAAGACGGTTGATGCATTGATGAAATTAGATTTGGCAGCTGGTGTTGAAGTTCATATTAGCGTTAATTAAAAAAATAATTTCTTGGGATTAAGAAAATGAGTGTTGGTCTAATAGGCAAAAAATGTGGTATGACTAGAATATTTTCTTCTGAGGGAGGAAGTATTCCTATAACTGTTATTGAAATTTTATCGAATAGAATAGTGCAAATTAAAACCAAAGAAATTGATGATTATTATGCTATTCAGGTTACAACTGGATCTAAGAAATCAGTTAAAATTAATAGAGCTATGGCCGGTCATTTTAGTCGTGCTAATGTTTCTGCTGGTTATGGATTATGGGAGTGGCGCTTAAATAAAGACGAAATTGCTGAATCAAAGTTTGTAGTTGGACAAGAATTTAAAGTTAATTTATTTTCTATAGGGCAGAAGGTAGATGTTAGTGGCCTTTCTAAAGGAAAGGGATTTGCTGGTGTAGTTAAGCGATATCATTTCGCTGGTGGTTTTGCTAGTCATGGTTGTTCAGTATCGCATCGAGCTCCTGGATCTATTGGGCAACGTCAAACTCCAGGTAGGGTTTTTAAAGGTAAAAAAATGGCAGGGCATTTGGGTAATGTCAAGCGAACTATTCAAAATCAGGAGATAATTAAAATTGATAATGATAGGAATCTTGTGATGATTAAAGGTGTTGTTCCTGGAGCCCCTGGAGGATTTGTTTTTGTTAGACCTGCAGTTAAGATTGTAACTAAACGAGAAATGTAGTGGATCTTAAATTATTAAATATTACAACTGGTATTTTTTCTCAAACTGTAGTTCCTGTTAAGGATGAGATTTTTTCTAAAAAATTTAATGAGGATCTGGTTTTTCAGGTTGTTAATGCTTATCGTGCTTATGCGCATCAAGGTAGTAAAGCGCAAAAGACTAGATCAGAAGTTCGTGGTGGAGGAGCTAAACCATGGAGACAAAAGGGTACAGGTCGTGCACGTTCTGGAACAATTCGTAGTCCATTGTGGCGTGGTGGTGGAGTAACTTTTGCCGCAAAGCCACGGGATTTTTCTCAAAAAGTTAATAAAAAAATGTATCGTAGTGCTATGTGTGCAATTTTATCGGAATTAATACGTCAAGATAGAATGATATTAGTAGAAAATTTTGTTGCACTTACATGTAAAACTCGTGATTTAGTTAAGAAATTACATGAACTGAAATTAAGTAATGTTTTAATCGTTACTAATGATATTGAATCTGATTTATATTTAGCGACACGTAATTTACCTATGGTTGAAGTATGTAATGCTATGACAATCAATCCAGTAAATTTAATTAGTTTTGAAAAAATTGTGATAACAATACCTGCTTTACGAAAAATCGAGGAAAGATTAGCATGAACGTAGAAAAATTAACTAAAATTATTATTTCTCCATGTATTTCCGAAAAATCAACTAAACTTCAAATGGATGGACAGTGTATTTTTAGTGTTGCTAGGAAAGCGACAAAAAAAGAGATTGCTCATGCTGTAAAAGCATTATTCAATGTTGATGTTAAGGCTGTACGTGTGTGTAATGTGCGAGGTAAAAAACGTAATTTTAGAAATATTCTAGGTAATCTTAACAATTGGAAAAAAGCTTTTATTACAATAAAGGAAGGACAAGCAGTTAATTTGAATGATAGAGTTAATTTATGACTATTGTTAAAACCAGGCCGACTTCACCAGCGCGTCGTTTCGTTATTAAGGTAGTGAATCATGATTTACATAAGGGTAAGCCTTATGCTCCGTTACTTGTTGCTAAGCAACGTGGACGTGGTAGTGCACGAAACAATGTGGGGCGACTAACGATTAGACATCATGGCGGTGGTAGTAAGAGATTTTATCGGATGATAGATTTCAAACGTAATAAATTAGATATTTCTGCTAGTGTTGAACGCCTGGAATACGATCCAAATCGTAGGCCTTATATTGCTTTATTGCTGTACAAAGATGGAGAACGTCGTTATATTATTGCACCTAAGGGTTTAAAGGTTGGTGATAAGGTATTATCGGGAGTGGACGTTCCTATTAGTCCTGGAAATTGTTTACCATTGTGTAATATTCCAGTAGGCACTATAGTACATAATGTGGAAATGCGTCCAGGGAAGGGTGCTCAATTAGCGCGTACTGCTGGTGCCTCAGTACAAATTATTTCTCGTGAAGGCGATAATGTAACTTTACGTTTACGTTCCGGCGAGATTAGAAGAATTCTAGCGACTTGTAAGGCTTGTATTGGTGAGGTGTCTAATGCAGAGCATAATTTACGTTCATTGGGTAAAGCTGGGGCTTCACGTTGGCGTGGTATAAGGCCTACAGTTCGTGGTGTTGCGATGAATCCTGTAGATCATCCACATGGTGGCGGAGAAGGAAAGACTTCCGGAGGACGACATCCTGTTACTCCTTATGGTCAATCTACAAAAGGATATCGTACACGCCATAATAAACGTACTAATTCAATGATTGTTCGCAGTCGTCATATTAAGTGAGGATAAAACGTGCCACGTTCAGTAAAAAAAGGTCCATTTGTTGATGATTATTTGTTAAAGAAAATAGAAATAGCCCAATCTACTAGAAGTAAAAAGCAGATTAAGGTATGGTCTCGTAGATCTATGATTATACCAAGTATGATTGGATTGACCATAGCCGTACATAATGGTAAAGAACATGTACCGATTTTTATTACTGAAAATATGGTGGGCCATAAATTAGGAGAGTTTGCGCATACTCGTACTTTTCGTGTTCATTCAGGTGAACGAAAAGCGCAAATGGAGAAGAGTTAAGATTTTTATATGGAAAATAAAGAAACTATAGCAAAATTGAGATACGCGCATTCTTCTGCTCAAAAGGTGAGATTAATTGCCGACCAGGTGCGTGGCTTGTCAGTGGGAAAAGCTCTTAGTATTTTGAATTTTAGTACCAAAAAAGCCGCCGGTATGGTAAAAAAAGTTTTGAATTCTGCTATTGCTAATGCTGAGCATAATTTTGATATTGATATTGATAATTTAAAGATATCCAAGATATTTGTTGATGAAGCCGCGAGGATAAAACGAATGCACGCTCGTGCCAAAGGTAGAGGGTGTAGAGTTATAAAGCATACTTGTCATATAAATGTAGCGGTTATAAGTAGTAAGGGGAAGTGATAATATGGGACAAAAAGTAAATCCAATTGTTATTAGATTAGGTATAACTCAGGATTGGAAGTCTACTTGGTATGCTGATTCGAAAAAATATGCAATGTATTTAAATTCTGATCTTAATTTACGTAAGTTTTTATTAAAAAAATATAATAATGCCGCTATCGGTCGTATTCAAATTGATCGTCCAGCAAAGAGTGCTAATGTAACGATTTATGCTGGTAGGCCTGGTGTTATTTTGGGTAAAAAAGGCGAGGATATTGATGCCTTACGTAAGGAATTGACTAAAATGTTAGAAATACCAGTGCATGTTAGTATTGAAGAAATTAAAAAAATTGATCTAGACGCTAAATTAGTCGCCGATAATGTGGCTCAACAATTGGAGCGTAGAATTATGTTTCGGCGCGCAATGAAAAGAGCAATGCAGAGTGTATTAAAAGCTGGAGCGTTGGGTGTTAAGATACATGTAAGTGGACGTTTGGGTGGATCTGAAATTGCAAGAGCAGAATGGTATAGTCAAGGACGTGTTCCTTTACATACTTTTCGTGCTGATATTGATTATGGGTTAAGTGAAGCTAAAACTACTTATGGAATGATTGGAGTCAAGGTATGGATTTTTAAAGGAGAAAAGATTGGTAAAGAAGTATTAGTTGAAGCAACACCAATACCTGTGATTTTCGAAAGAGATGGAGATGTATAATTGTTCTTTTTAATATAATTAAGATAGTGTATGTTACAACCTAAGAAAGTTAAATATCAGAAACAATTTAAAGGGCGTAATCGTGGTGTTGCTACTTCTGGTGATAGTGTAAGTTTTGGTGAATATGGATTAAAAGTAGCAGAACGCGCACGAATTACTGCTCGACAGATAGAAGCTGCACGGCGCGCTATTACAAGGCATATTAAGAGAGGGGGTAAATTATGGATTCGTCTTTTTCCAGATAAACCCATAACTAAAAAACCTCTTGAAGTTAGGCAAGGAAAAGGTAAGGGGCCAGTTGAGTGTTGGGTAGCATTGGTGCAACCTGGAAAGGTTTTATTTGAGCTTGAAGGAGTTACCGAAGCTATGGCTCGGAAATCTTTTATCTTAGCTGCTGCTAAATTGCCGATTAAGACAGTATTTGTTAAGCGAATGATAGTATGACTAACACTACAGATCTAAGAGTTAAATCTTATAAAGAGTTAATTGATGAATTGATTATTTTGCAGAAAGAACAGCTTGATTTGCGTTTGCGGAAAAGAGTTAATGTGTCAAAGGAAAATGCTCCTCAATCGCATAATTTCAAACTGATAAGACGAAAAGTAGCACGTATTAAAACTATTTTAAATGAAAAGAAAAATTCATGAATAAAGAAAAGAAAATGTCTACATTAACCAAATGTACTCGTACTCTGAGCGGTAAAGTCATTAGTAATAGGATGAATAAAACTATTATTGTATTGGTAGAGCGTAAAATTAAGCATCCTATTTATGAGAAGTATATTAAACGTTCCTCAAAAATACATGCTCATGACGAAGATAATACGTGTCATGAAGGTGATGTTGTTACGATCACTGAATCCAGGCCGATTTCTCGAACAAAAAAGTGGAAGTTAGTCGCTATAATAGAGAAAGGAGCTAAAATAAATGAATGTAAGAATATAACATGATCCAAATGCGCACAATGTTAAATGTGGCTGATAATAGTGGAGCCCAGACCGTAATGTGTATTAGCGTTGTTGGTAGTACAAGAAATCGTTACGCTAATATTGGGGATGTCATTAAAGTTGCAGTAAAAAGTGTTATACCAAATGGTAAAATAAAGAAGGGTGAAGTGTTTTTTGCGTTGGTGGTAAGAACTAAGAGTGGCGTACGTCGTAATGATGGATCACTTATTCGTTTTTACGATAATGCGGTGATATTGTTAAACAATCAGTTACAACCATTGGGTACTAGAATATTTGGTCCAGTAACTCGTGAGCTTAGAAGCGAACAGTTCATGAAAGTTATTTCATTGGCTTTAGAAGTATTGTAATTAATCTAATTTTAATAATGATTGTGTTTTTTATGCGTAAGATAAAAAAAGGAGATGAGGTAATAGTTTTAACTGGCAAGAGTAAGGGCTTGTGCGGTAGAGTATTGAACGTAATAAACTGTGGGGCAAGGGTTATAGTTGAAGGAGTTGGTTTAATAAAAAAGCATGTTAAACCTAATCCTAATACTAATACTCAAGGTGGCATTATTGAGCGAGAAGCAGCTCTGGATATTTCTAATATTGCTATTTATAATCCCATCACTAAAAAAGCAGATAGAGTGGCTTTTAAGTTTTTAGAAGGTAAAAAAGTTCGTTATTTCAAATCTAATGGAAAAATAATATAGGTTACGCATGAAAGCAAGATTAGAAACACTGTTTCGTGAAACTATTATCAGTAAACTTATGCATAAATTTGGTTATAAAAATATAATGCAAGTGCCGCGAATAGTTAAGATTACTTTGAATATGGGAGTTGGTGAAGCTACAGTTGATAAAAAGATTATGACTAATGCTGTTGAAGATTTGACTAAGATTTCTGGACAGAGAGCAGTAACTACGTTATCTAAGAAATCTATAGCTGGTTTTAAAGTTCGTCTTGACTGGCCTATTGGTTGTAAGGTGACTTTGCGTGGTAGCAGAATGTATGATTTTTTAGATCGTTTAATTTCAATTGTGATTCCGCGTATTCGTGATTTTCGTGGATTCAGTACTCGCTCTTTTGACGGAAGAGGTAATTATAGTCTAGGAATTAAAGAACAAATTGTATTTCCGGAAATTGATTATGGTAAAATTGATAGTTTGCGTGGTTTAGATATTGCGATTACTACTACAGCTATGACTAATAATGAAGCCGAGGCGTTATTATTAGCATTTGGTTTTCCTTTAAAAGAAACAAGACAATAAGGTATTATGGCTAAGTTATGCAAGATTGTTAAAGAAAATAAAAAAAGACGTTTAGTTCAGAATGCTATGGTACGAAGAGAAGAGTTGCGTGAAGTTATTAAAAATCCAAGTACTGATTTCGAGAATAGAATGGCGGCAGTAAAAAAGCTGAATAAAAGTCCTAGAAATGAAAGTGCAATTCGCCTAAGGAGTAGATGTCAAGTATGCGGTCGTTCTCGTGCAGTTTATAAAAAGTTCGGTTTGTGTAGAATACATTTACGCGAGGCTTCGATGAGGGGTGAAGTACCAGGTTTAGTAAAAGCAAGTTGGTGATTTTTATTAATAAATTAAAGATGTGGAAATTTTTATGAGTATGACAGATTCAATAGCTGATATGCTTACTAGAATTAGAAATGCGCAAGCAGTTCACAAAAGTAGTGTTATTATGAGAGAAACAAAAATTAAAAGTGCTATAGCAAAAGTTTTGAAAGACGAGGGGTACATCGTTGATTATAAGATCGATAAAATAAATGATAAAAGGCAACTCCTCATCTTTTTAAAGTATTATCAGAATAAGCCAGTAATTGAAAGTATTCGTCGCGTTAGTAAACCTAGTTTACGTATTTATAGAAACAAGACTAAATTACCGTTAGTCCTTGGTGGTATGGGTATTGCTGTTGTTTCGACCTCTAGAGGCGTAATGAGTGATCGATCTGCTCGTCTTCTTGGTGAAGGCGGAGAGATATTATGCTATGTGAATTAATGGGAAATTATAGTGTCAAGAACTGCTAAAAAGCCAGTAGTTATACCCGGCGGGGTAGAAATAAGTATTAATGATAATAATATTAGAGTAAAAGGCCCTAAGGGGGTGCTGCAACTAAATGTAGCTACTGATATTTTAATTAAGAGGAGTGATAATGAAATTTCGTTTGTGCCGCAAGCTAATTTTGAAATAGCGAATGCTATTGTAGGTACTAGTAGAGCTTTATTGAGTAATATGGTAATTGGAGTTACTGAAGGATTTGAGCGTAAATTGGTTTTGATAGGTGTGGGCTTTAAAGCTCAAGTTCAGGATAAATTTTTAAATTTATCTTTGGGATTTTCTCATCCAGTTAAGATTAAAATACCCGATGGCATAGTCATGGAAACTCCTACTCAAACTGAAATTATCATTAGAGGCGCAGATAAATGCTTGGTTGGTCAAATAGCTGCGGAAATTAGAGGATTTCGTTCTCCTGAACCTTATAAAGGAAAAGGTGTTAGATATGATGGTGAAGTTATAATACAGAAAGAGGGAAAGAAGAAATAATGAATAAAAAGATGTTGAGATTACGTCGAGTTAAAAAAAGTCGCTCGAAAATTAAAGAATTAGTTATGCCACGTTTAAGCGTGCATCGGACTCCACGGCATATATATGCGCAGTTGATTATGCCTGATGGCAAGGTTGTTGCGAGTATGTCAACCCTTAAGAAAAATGTTAGAAAGGAATGCATATATGGTGGTAATATAAAGGCTGCAACTATTGTTGGTAGAATTCTTGCTGAAGATATTAAGAAGCTAGGTATTACTGAGGTAGCATTTGATCGTTCTGGTTTTAAATATCATGGACGGATTAAATCTCTTGCAGATGCTGCTAGAGAAAGTGGTTTAAAGTTTTAGGAAAAAAATAATGGTAGATAATAATACAGCAAATGAATTAAGAGAAAAATTAGTTTCGGTGAGGCGTACTGCTAAAGTTGTTAAGGGTGGTAGGATATTTGGTTTTGCTGCTATGGTGGTAATTGGTGATGGTAGGGGTAAAATAGGCTTTGGTTTGGGAAAATCTAGAGAAGTGCCGTCAGCGATCCAGAAGGCTATAGAACAAGGTAAGCGTAATATGATACGAATCCCGTTAAAAGGCAATACTATTCAACATTCTTTAATAGGAAGATATGGCGCTACCAAAATTATTATTATTCCAGCGAGTGAAGGTACAGGATTGATTTCTGGCGGAGCTGTTCGTGCAGTATGCGAGGTAATAGGAGTAAGGGATATTTTATCTAAGTGTGTTGGTGCAAGAAATCCTGTTAATGTTGTGCGTGCTACTATAAATGCTCTGACTGAGATGACAACTTTGGAACGAGTTGTAGCAAAAAGAGGTTTAAAAGATTTAGTGATTGATCATTGATCTATGAATGTGCAGCAAAAGAAGCTCAAAATAACTTTGATTAAAGGTTTTAATAAAAAGCTACGAACGCATAAGGCATGCGTTTTTGGATTGGGATTAAAACGTATTAGTCAAGTAGTGATAAGACCTAATACACCAGAAATTAATGGGATGGTTAGGAAAATCAATTATTTATTAAAAGTGGAAGAGATATAAATGTGGCTTAATACATTAAGATCGTCGTATGGATCTAGAAAGAAAAGAACTCGTATTGGCAGAGGGATTGGTAGTGGTTTGGGTAAAACTTGTGGTTATGGTCATAAAGGACAAAAAGCTCGTTCTGGATATAAGCAGAAAATTGGTTTTGAAGGCGGTCAAATACCTTTGCAAAGACGAATTCCTAAATCTGGCTTTACCTCTTTTGGTGCAAAAAAATGTACTGAAGTTCAGTTGCATGATCTAAATAAGATATGCGTCAATAAAATTGATTTGTTTGAACTTAAAAAAGCTAATTTAGTAAAAGATAATGTCAAATCAGCAAAAATTATTTTGAATGGTAGTATTGATAGAGCTATTACTGTGATTGGTATTAAAGTTACAGCTGGTGCTAGAAAGGCTATTGAAATGGTTAATGGGAAAATAGAATGAAAAGGAATACCGATACGAGAAGTGGTAATGGCTTAAATGAATTAAAGCAGAGATTATTGTTTCTGTTATTTGGAATTTTAATTTATCGTGTCGGTTCTCATGTTCCTGTACCAGGATTAGATCCACAGCGTTTAGCAAATTTGATGAATCAAAATAAAGGAGGTATTTTAGGTTTGTTTAATATGTTTTCTGGTGGAGCATTGCAGAGATTAACTATTTTTGCTTTAGGGGTAATGCCATATATCTCTTCATCAATTATCATTCAGCTTTTCACCTCGGTAATTCCAGTTTTGGATCAATTAAAAAAAGAAGGAACTAATGGCAGGAATAAAATTAATCTATATACTAGATATGGAACTTTAGTTTTGGCACTTTTTCAGTCATTGGGTATTGCTAAATGGTTGACAGCTACTGGAATCGTGTTAATTCCTGGTGCTTATTTTTATTTCATCACTACTATAACTTTGACTGCTGGAACTATGTTTTTAATGTGGCTTGGTGAGCAAATGACAGAAAGGGGCATAGGTAATGGTATTTCGATGTTAATTTTTGCTGGTATTGTTTCGCGATTTCCTGTAGCTGTTGTTCAATTAATGAGACAAGTGCGTCAAGGACAAATGCAAATTTTTTCTTTATTATTGCTAATAGCTTTAGTAATAATAGTTACAGGTACTGTAATATTTATTGAAAGAGGACAAAGGCGTATAACGGTAAATTATGCTAAGCGCCAAATTGGTAGAATGGTTTATAGCGCTCAAAATAGCAATTTGCCGTTAAAAATAAATATGGCTGGAGTAATTCCTCCTATTTTTGCCTCAAGTATAATCTTATTTCCTGCTACTTTGGCTCAATGGTTTGGTCACAGTAAAGGCATGGAGTGGCTTAATCAAGTTGGTTTTGCGTTGTCTATGGGGCAACCTCTGTATTTAATTTGTTATTCTATGGCTATAATTTTTTTCTGTTATTTTTATACGGCTTTAGTTTTCAGTCCTAGGGAAATTGCTGGAAATTTAAAAAAGTCAGGGGCATTTCTGCCTGGAATTCGTCCAGGAGATAATACAGCGTCCTACATTGATTTAGTGATAACTAGATTAACTTTTTTCGGGGCAGTTTATATTACATTGGTATCATTATTGCCGGACATTTTGATATCGGTATGGCATATGCCATTTTCTTTTGGAGGAACTTCGCTTTTGATTGTGGTTGTAGTATTGATGGATTTTATGACACAAATTCAAACGCATCTAATGTCACGTCAATACGATTCCATAATGAAGAAATCTCGTTTAGCAGGTAGTAACATGGTTGTGGGGTGAGATTGATTATATGAAAGTTAGGGCTTCAGTGAAGAAAATGTGTCGTAATTGTAAGGTAGTTCGTAGAAAACGAGTGGTTCGTATTATTTGTAAAGACGCTAAGCATAAGCAGCGACAGGGATAGTTGTTATCTACTTGATTTTTGCAGAGTTAAAAGATATTCTGTTCGCTTTTTTAGTGAAGAATTAGTAATTGTATAATATTGAGGTATTGATGGCACGTATAGCTGGTATAAATATACCTATACATAAGCATGCAGTAGTTGCGTTGACTTCTATCTATGGTATAGGTAAGTCACGTTCTCTGGTTATTTGTAAGGCTGCAAAAGTTAATTCTACGAGAAAAATTAAAGATTTAACTGAAGCTGAACTCGAAGCTTTGCGTGTAGAGATAGGTAAATTTGTGATTGAGGGTGATTTACGACGTGAGATTGCTATGAATATCAAGCGTCTCGTTGATCTTGGTTGTTATCGAGGAGTTCGTCATCGTCGTGGTTTGCCAGTTCGTGGCCAGCGTACTAGAACTAATGCGCGCACACGCAAGGGTAAAAGAAAAACCGCGATAACTATGCCTAAAGCACCAGCTAAAGGTTAATTAATAAACTGGAATTTATTATGGTAACACATACTCGTGTAGTCTCTAAGAAGAGGGTAAAGCATAATGTTGTTGATGCTTGTGCTTACATCAATGCATCGTTTAATAATACTATGGTTACTATTACTGATAGATGGGGCAATGTATTGGCTTGGGCTTCTGCTGGTACTTGTGGTTTTAAGGGGTCACGCAAAAGTACACCATTTGCTGCTCAAATTACTGCAGAAAAAGTGGGTAATATAATTAAAGAGTTTGGTGTTAAAAATCTCGAACTTTATATTAAAGGTCCTGGACCAGGTAGAGATTCTGCTAGCAGATCGTTGAATGCTTTAGGATTTAAAATATCTAATATTTCAGATAAAACGCCTTTACCGCATAATGGGTGTCGTCCTCGTAAAAAAAGGAGATTTTAATGGCAAAATATATTGGTCCGAAATGTCGTTTGTCGCGTCGTGCTGGGGTTGATTTACAGCATAAAAGTAGAGATCGTTCTTTAGACTCAAAATGCAAGGCTAACGTTCCTCCTGGACAGTTCGGCGAAAAGATGAGTAGGACGACTGATTATAATTTGCAATTACGCATGAAACAGTTGATTAAATTTTATTATGGAATATTAGAGAAGCAATTTCATAATTATTACAAAAAAGCTGATTGTCAAAAAGGATCATCTGGTGAAAATTTAATTAAAATATTGGAGTCACGATTAGATAATGTGGTGTATCGTATGGGTTTCGCTGCAACGAGAGCGGAAGCTAGACAGATGGTGAACCATAAATCTGTTATGGTGAATTCAAAAATAGTTAATATTCCATCTTATGCTGTATCTCCGAATGATGAAGTATCTATTAAGGAAAAAAGTAAAATACAAAATAGAATTGTTAGTGCTATTGAAGTTGTTGAAAAAGGGGTAGTTCCTGAATGGTTATCTGTGGATAGCAAAAAATTCTCTGGTTTATTTAAACGTTATCCTGATGCAAATGAGTTTCCACCAGAGTTTAAAGTTCATTTAGTAATAGAGTTGTACTCAAAATAAAGAGGCTAAAATGAGAGATATTTGTCATAATTTTTTAACGCCGCGCGTTATTCAAATAAAAAAAAGTAGTGCCACTAAAGCTGAAATTATTCTCGAGCCTTTTGAACGAGGATTCGGTTATACTTTAGGTAATGCCTTGAGACGTATTTTGTTATCTTCTATGGAAGGAGCGTCGGCAACTGCTGTCCAAATAGATGGAGTGTTACATGAATATAGTTCTATCGAAGGTGTGCGTGAGGATGTAGTAGATGTTTTGTTAAATTTGAAAGGAATAGCTTTTAAAATGTTTGGACGTCGTGAAGTAGTATTGGAGTTACATAAAAATACCCCAGGACCTGTTGTTGCTGGAGATATTAGATTGGAACACGATGTTGAAATTATAAATCCTGATCATGTCATAGCTCACCTTGTTAAAGACGGTAAGTTAGATATGAGAATAACAGTAGCTTTAGGTAGGGGTTATCAACCAGCTAGTATTATTTCTATGGAAGAAACTAAGGGGCGTATAGTTGGTCAATTATTGATTGATGCATCTTTTAGTCCAGTAAGACAAGTTTCTTGTCATGTTGAAAATGCTCGAGTAGAAAAACGTACTGACCTTGATAAGTTAATTATTAATATAGAAACCAATGGTACTTTGGATCCAGAGGAAGCAATTCGTGCTTGTGCTACTATTTTACAACATCAGCTAGAAGTTTTTGTTGAACTTAAGAAATCTGGAGAACCAAAGATTGAAGAAAAAACTGACGAAATGAATCCTCTTTTACTTAGACCTGTAGATGATTTAGAGTTGACTGTGCGTTCTGCTAATTGTCTTAAGGGGGAGAATATATTTTTTATCGGTGATTTAGTGCAGCGCGATGAAATTAGTTTACTTAGAACACCGAATCTAGGCAAGAAATCTCTTAATGAAATTAAAACTGTTTTAACTACTCGTGGATTGTCTTTAGGTATGAAGATAGAAGGATGGCCGCCTTTAGGTTTGGAGCCACCAAAAATTGATTCTGAATTAAATTTGATAACGGCAGATGAAAAAAAGTAGGTAATTTATGCGTCATGGCAATAGTAGTAATAGAGGGTTGAGTAGAAATAGTAGTCATCGCAAAGCGATGTTTAAGAATATGATTGTTTCATTGGTTAAAAGAGAAATAATAAAAACCACTTTAGCTAAAGCAAAAGAATTACGTAGAGTGATGGAGCCTATAATTACTTTAGCTAGAATAGATACTGTTCATAATCGTCGTTTAGTTTTTAATCGTCTGCGTGACAATATTGCAATTGGTAAACTGTTTACTAATTTGGGTCCTCGTTATAAAAATCGAGCAGGAGGTTATCTGCGTATTCTCAAATGCGGTTTTCGTGTTGGCGACAAATCACCTATTGCTCTCGTAGAGTTACTTGACCGCAATAATATTGAAAAATAATCAAGTAATTAATTCAATATGATGATTTATGAAAAAGAAAATTATTGCCTTAATATGATACATGTGCGTAGCAAAAATTAATTACGATATATTGTAATAACGTCATCCACGGTTCCTAATAACAAAATATCAGCTGGATTGATGGCGAATAAGCCATTAGTAACTATTCCGTTAATGTTATTGAGAGTTTGTTCGAGTTTTATAGGTTCCGAAATTTCTAAGTTCCAGATATCTAAAATGATATTACCGTAGCTAGTTACTACTCCTGGTCGATAAATTGGAAATCCACCAAGTTTTATTATCGAACGAGAAACAAAGTTTCGTGCTATTGGAATAACCTCTATCGGTAATGGGTGCTTACCTAAGATTTTAACTTTTTTGTTAATATCGGCAATACAAATAAACCGTTTAGCTGTAGCTGCAATAATTTTTTCACCAGTTAAGGCTGCTCCCCCTCCTTTAATCATTTGCAAGTTATCATTAATCTCATCAGCGCTATCTATATAAAGAGGAATCTCTTTAATGGAATTTGGATCAATAAGTTGAAAACCTAGTGCTTGCAATTTAATTGCAGTAACTTTAGAACTGGCAACGACTCCAGTAATTTTATCTTTTAGTGGAACTAAGGCATCAATGAAATAATTTATTGTAGATCCAGTACCAATTCCAATTATAGAATTTCCTTGAATGTATTTTAGTACTGCCGTGGCCGCTAGTTTTTTCATTCGAATGGTGCTTATGTTAAATTCCATAATTTTTTATTAGTGAAGTAAGTTAAATAATATTTCATCAATCTTAATATAATTATTGTATTTGTAGTTATTAATATCCTAATATATTTATAGGTATGTACACTAATACAACCAAGAT
Organism: Coxiellaceae bacterium; assembly: GCA_031263085.1. Classification (GTDB taxonomy): domain Bacteria; phylum Pseudomonadota; class Gammaproteobacteria; order UBA9339; family UBA9339; genus UBA9339. Next base: position 152,276 of record JAISGM010000003.1, on the reverse strand, counting down.
GAAAAGTTAATTCTTCTAATTTTAATATGCAACGAGTATGAATTTATCTGACATGTTTGAGTAAGAATACAAATCTTTAATTTGAAGTGCGATCCATATTTTATAACTATGACTGTCATATTCATTAAATATAATTTTTTTCTAAAAATGCAAAAAGATAGCATTCATTTAATACTAGTATATATTTCTCATTTATTTATTCTGATAGTGAAGTAACGTAAATTGTGATACAGTCATCACCGATGTTTCAAGGAAAAATAAATCTATCAGGTAATGTTCAGCAGCGTTCAGAGATACTTTAGTGTTCAAGAGAAATAATTTGTTATAGGTTGTATGAGTTCTTAATTAAGAATAATAAATGGCTATATAGCTTGACTTAACATTAATTAAGTGTGTTTGGAGTAATGTGATTATGCATACCATGATTCCTACAAGAGTAGTTGGTCCAATTAAAATTATCAGTGATAATTTTACCGGAGATATTAGGGTTCCCCTGGCTACTTTTGAAAAACCACTGTGGTTTTCCGTAGGGCGAGGTGCTCGTATAACTAGAAAAGCAGGAGGTATTAAAACTGTATTAGTACAAGATTGTATGACAAGATCTATATTGGTTGAAGCTGAAAGCGCTCTTGATGCACTCCAAATAATAAATAATTTGAAATGTTTTCAAAAAGAATTAGAAGAAATTACTATAAAAAATAGTAGATTCACTCAACTCAAAAATTGGCATGCCCAAATTGTAGCTAATTTAATTTATCTGAGATTTACTTTTACTACCGGTGGTGCTGCTGGTCATAATATGTCTACCAAGGCTGCAGGGATATTGCAGAGTTGGATATTAGCTAAATTTCCACAATTAAAATATGTTTCGATTTCTGGTAATTATTGTGTTGATAAAAAAAATTCGGCAGTGAATGGTATTCTTGGCAGAGGTAAATATGTAATTTCTGAAGTTTTGATACCCCGTTTGCTTTGTGAGAAAGAATTAAAATCCTCCCCAGAAAAAATTGTCGATCTAAATATTAAAAAAAATCTCATTGGTTCAATTATTTCTGGTGGAGTAAGAACTGCTAATGCTCATTTCGCTAATATGTTATTAGCATTTTATTTGGCGCTAGCTCAGGATGCAGCTAATCTTGTTGAGGGGTCTCAAGGGTTTACTTATGCCGAAGTAAGACATGATGATTTATATTTTTCGGTAACTTTACCTAATATTATTATCGGTTCAATTGGGGGTAATAAAAAATTAGCTAGTATTCAGGAGAATTTTAAAATCATAGATATTTTAAGATCAGATGATTATATTTTTAATTCTCAAGCACTTGCTTTAATAGCTGCAGCTACAGTTTTGTGTGGAGAAATTTCGTTGATGTCTGTTCAAACAAATCAAGGAGAGCTTGTACGAAGTCATTTGACAATTGAAAGATAGTAATTAACATGACTATATAAGTGTAAAGTTATGTAATTAATTTTTTATTTTTTTATAGGTTAAAATTAATTTAATGTTTAAACCAGTAGAATTTTATATTGGATTGCGTTACATCAGAGCAAAAAAAAAGAATCATTTTGTTTCTTTTGTTTCGCTTACATCAATGCTAGGAATTGCTCTGGGAATTACAGTGCTGATTACAGTTTTGTCTGTGATGAATGGTTTTGATTATGAGATTCGTAATCGAATTTTAAGTGTGGCTCGTCAAGTTACGATTACTGGTGTCAACGGGAATCTTAATATATATCATGAGATAAGACAGGAATTGAATAAAAAAAAAGAGATTATTGCTAGTGCTCCTTTTGTGTCAGGTCAAGGGATGTTAGTTAAAGATGGACGGGCTAGCGGAGTAATGCTTGAGGGCATTCTTCCTTCAAAAGAGTCGTGCATTTCTAATATACATAATACTTTAATACAAGGTTCGATGTTTAAGCTTAAATCAGGTTTGTTTGGTATAGTAATCGGTCGAGAACTTGCGGCAATTTTGGGGGCAGAAGTCGGTGATAAAGTTATTTTGATAATTCCTCATGCTGCTATGACTGCAACTGGTTTGGAACCGCGCTTAAAGAGATTTGTTGTTGTTGGAATTTTTAATGTTGGAGAGGGATTTGGATATGATAGTACAGTAGCATTCATTAATCTTCATGATGCTCAAAAAATATTTGGCTTAAAGAATATGATTACAGGAATTAATTTAAAGCTTAGAGATTTATATACTGCTCCGTTGATCTCACAGGAGCTCACTGAGAGTCTTGGAGAAGAATGTATTGTTGTTAACTGGACATATCAGTACGGATCTCTTTTTAAGGCTATTAGAATGGAAAAAACCATGATGTTTGTTGTGTTATCATTTATTATTGCAGTAGCAGCTTTTAATTTAGTTTCTAGTTTAGTTATGACTGTATCCGATAAACAATCTGACATTGCTATTCTTCGTACTTTAGGGGCTACGCCGAAAATGATAATGGGAATTTTTATAGTGCAGGGTGGGGTGATTGGTGTGTTTGGTACTTTATTGGGTGTTGGTTCCGGGATTTTGTTAGCATTAAACGCTCCATATTTGGTGACTATGCTTGAAAGGGTTTTTAATGCACATTTTATTCCAGCATGGATATATTATATTGATTATCTTCCATCAAAATTAGACATTGCCAATGTTTGGTTAGTTGGAATAATTACTTTAAGTATGAGTTTATTGGCCACTATTTATCCGGCTTGGCGTGCCGCTAAAATTGAACCAGCTTGTGCTTTACGTTATGAATAAAGCGGTTGATTTATGAAACCAATTATTGCAGCGTGTAATCTTACTAAAGTTTTTATCGAAGGGCAAAGTAATTTCAAAACTAAAATTTTGAACGATGTTAATTTAGAAGTAATGCCTGGTGAAATTGTTACAATTATTGGTCCATCAGGTTCAGGTAAAAGCACTTTGCTTCATATTTTAGGAGGATTAGATGTTCCTACAAATGGAACTGTTAGAATTTCAGGAGTCAATATTCATGATCTTACAGAAGAAGATAAAAGCACTTTTCGTAATAAATCTCTGGGATTTGTTTATCAATTTCACTATTTATTACCTGAATTTTCAGCGTTAGAAAATATTGCTATGCCATTATTGATTGGTGGTACTAGTTCTAGTATGGCAGTTATTAAAGCTCGTGAGATGTTAGAATTAATTGGTTTAATGAAAAAAGAGGAATATTGTATAGGTAAATTATCAGGTGGTGAGAGACAGAGGATAGCAATCGCTCGTGCTTTAGTAAATCGACCGAAATGTGTTTTGGTAGACGAACCTACCGGTAATCTAGATTATAAAACAGCTTTACAAATTTATGAATTGATTTTTAAACTTAAAAATGAGTTCAATATTGCTTTTGTAATAGTTACCCATGATCTTACAATTATTCAGAAAATGGCACGAGTTTTAATGCTAACAGATGGTAAGTTGATATGAATTCATCTTTAGATATTGCTAGTAAAATATTATTGGCCCCATGGGGATTAATTGATAACGATTTAAATAAGGTTATTTCTAAGATTATGCGTCCTGGTATTGATGATTCTGATGTATATTTACAATATTCTCAAAGTGAGACTTGGAATCTAGAGGATGGATTAATTAAAAAAGGAGAATTTAATATTGAACAGGGATTTGGTGTTAGAGCTGTTTGTGATGATTCAATCGGATTTGCTTGTGCTACTGGTTTTAAGTTAATAGATATGATGGAAGCGGCAATATCTGTTGCTAAAATTGCGAATTATAAGAATACTAACATAATCCATATCAAATCTGAAAATACTACTTGCCAACAGTTGTATCCAAAATTGAATCCATTATCTACTTTATCTGAAAGTCAGAAAATTAAGTTGTTAAAAGAAATAGATAATGAAGCACGTAAATGTGATCCGCGAGTGGTTCAGGTTAATGTTAATTTAACTGGAATGTATACTGTTATATTGATGGTCACTAGTAATGATATTTTGATTGCTGATATTAGGCCATTGGTTCATCTAAACGTTTCAGTATTGGTAGCAGAAAATGGACACAAAGAATACGGCAATTATGGAGGTGGCAAGAGATCTGGTTATGAGGTTTTTTTACAAGAAAAATTATACTCCAGATACGCTAAAGAGGCTGTAAGAATAGCATTAGTTAATCTAAATGCTGTTCCTGCACCTGCAGGATTGATGCCAGTAGTATTGAGTGCAGGGTTTCCTGCGGTTATGTTGCATGAGGCTGTAGGACATGGTTTAGAGGCAGATTTTAATCGTAAAAAGCATTCAATTTATACTGGAAGAATAGGTGAACAAGTCGCATCATCGCAGATATCGATTGTTGATCAGGGAAATTTATCTAATGGACGCCGTGGTTCGCTAAATTTTGATGACGAAGGCACTCCAACTCAACATACAATGTTGATTGAAAATGGTATTTTGCGTAGTTATATGTATGATAAATTGAATGCTCGATTAATGAATACTCATTCTACTGGAAATGGTAGACGCGCTTCTTATGCTGATGTTCCTATTCCTCGTATGACTAATACTTTTATGCTTCCAGGTAAATATAATCATGATGAAATTATTTCTTCGGTAAATAAAGGTATTTATGCGGTAAATTTTACTGGAGGGCAGGTTGATATTACTTCTGGTGAATTCGTGTTTTCTACTAGTGAGGCATATTTAATTGAACGTGGAAAAATTACCAAACCAATAAAAGGGGCTACATTAATTGGTAATGGGCCGCAGATTTTGAATAAAGTTGTAATGGTAGGAAATAATCTAGAATTAGATTCTGGAGTGGGTATTTGCGGAAAAAGTGGTCAAAACATCCCAGTAGGAGTTGGACAGCCCACTTTAAAGATATCCGAACTTACTGTCGGCGGCACGGTATTTTAAGATAGTAATAGTTGTTAATTGTATGAGCTATGGTAATAATTCTTGACCATAAGTTTTAGTGTTGATATAACTTAGATGTTTTTTGTTTAATGTGAGTAGCTTGAGGATTTTAATGTTAATAATGGTGGAGATATATGAATAAAACAGATTTAATTGAAATTGTTGCCAAGAATGCAGAGCTTTCTAAAGCCGCAACTGGTAGAGTTCTAGATGTAATAATTGATGCGATTACCGAGACACTTGGCGATGGTGAAGAGGTTGCGTTGGTTGGTTTTGGTACTTTTGTTGTAGGTGAGCGTAAGCAACGTACTGGTCGTAATCCTCAAACTGGAGAAACGATTACTATTTCAGCAGCAAAGGTTCCTCGTTTTAGGGCTGGCAAATTTCTTAAAGAAAAGGTAAATAGGTAAATAATATTCTAAGTCTAGCATACTAAGCCCCAATTTTATGATAAAATATTGGGGCTTAGCTGTTTTCTGGGATTTGATTTAATTACGATATAAAATTTACGAATAAATTGTAGTTTTCTATTTTTTTTGTAATTTAGTTTATGCACTGGGTGCTTAGCTCAGTTGGTAGAGTGTCGCCTTTACACGGCGAATGTCGTGGGTTCGAATCCCTCAGCACCCATCATCAAGAGAGGTGAGTTGTTATTTATTATTGGAGCGGTAGTTCAGCTGGTTAGAACGCCTGCCTGTCACGTAGGAGGTCGCGGGTTCGATCCCCGTCCGCTCCGCCATTAAAATTTGTAATTTTATAAAATTTATGTTGCAAAGTATTCATGATAAAATTCAGGGTTTGGTTTCTTGGATTATTGCTATAATTCTAGCTTTAACTTTTGCTTTGTGGGGCGCGCAAAATTATTTACGTAGTAGTAATAAGCAAGTGGTAGCTAAAGTTAACAATAAGGAAATTTCTCAAAGAAAATTACAGTTAGCTTATGATGACGCTAAGAATTATGAGATAATGAAAGTAGGTTCAGATTTTTTATTGAATAAAGAGAGTCAATTAAAACTTAAACAGAGTATATTACAGAATTTAATTAGACAGGAGATTATCTCTCAAGCCCAGAACGAATTGGGTTTAAAGGTTTGTAAACAACAATTGATGACGACCATCGGCGGTTTACCTTATTTTCAGGTAAATGGCGAATTTTCCTCAGAACGTTTTCAGCAGATTATGTTAAAACTACGCGGACAAGAATCTGTATTTTTTTCTGAAATTACACATGCTATTTTGTATGATCAATTAGAAAGGGGAGTCATGGGTAGCTCCTTTATTTTGCCAAATGAGATTGCTTTTGTTGAGCAAATGTCAAAACAACGACGAGATTTTGGTTATTTTATTGTAACACCAGAGCGTTTTTTTGAAACCATATCGATTTCTGATGAGATTATTAAAAAATATTACATTGAACATCAAAATGAATTTTTTTTGCCAGAAAAAGTTAGTATTCAGTATCTTGAACTTTCATTCGCTGATTTACCTATAAACATTAAACCTACTGAGGGACAGCTTAAGAAGTTTTATCATGACCATATTGATTCTTTTAAAGATATTAAAGATAAGAAAATTAAGCCGTATTCAAAGGTAATTGCTAAAGTTAGACGGTTATATGAGCGCGAACAATTAAGTCATGCTTTTGCTGTTGCTAGAGAAAGGTTGGCTGATTTGGTATATACCAATCCTGATAGTCTAGAACCTGCAGCAAAAGATTTGAATTTAAGAATTAAAAATACTGACTTAATAACTAACGCTGGTAGCAAGAAAGGTATTCTAGCTAATCCTAAAATTATTCAAGTTGCTTTTAGTGAGCAAATTTTAAAACAGAGATACAATAGTAATTTGATCGAGCTTAGTTCTGATAGAGTAATTGTTTTGAGAATTAAAGATCACTTACCAAAAAGTGTTCAATCATTGGATCAAGTACAAGATAGAATTTCCAGTATTTTACGTATTCAGGAAGCAAAAAAAATGGCATTATCTCTGGCTAATGAAATGCTTCAAGAGTTGTATAATGGTAGATCTGAAATAGATCTTGAAAAACAATATGAATTGGTATGGAATCGTATCAATGGCGCGAAATTTAAATATAATAACAAAGAGAAACTGGTTGAAGAAGTTTTTGGGCTTATAAAACCAAATGGACAGAGAATTTCAGTCAAAGTTATTGAATATAAATCAGGTTATGCGGTGTTTCGTTTAGACAGAGTTTACGAAGTGTCATCGACAAATAATTCCGCAATAGATGATGGATTTATTAATTCTCTGCCTGAAATTTTAGGAAATTTAGAATATCAAATTTTACTAGATAGTTTTATAGGACAAGCAAAAATTAAAATTTTCGATAAAACTTTAGAACAATTAGCAAAAAAACCATGAATAAACGTTTAATCAAATCTGGGGATGATGGTTGCACTACGCTTCCAGATGGTAAAAGAGTTAAGAAATCATCTGAAATAATTGAATTATATGGTGTAATCGATGAATTGAATGTTTTTTTAGGTTTTGCCGCAGAATCCATGTGTTGTAATCAAGATTTTGATGAATTATTAAAAGCTATTTATAGAATTCAAAATGAATTATTTGAATTATGTGCAAATTTGGGACAGAAACAACAGTTCGTTTTATCTCCTGATAAGCTTAAAAGTCTTGAATCTGAATTGGATACTATGAGTAGGAAATTACCGGTTTTATCAGCTTTTATTTTACCTGGAGGCGGTGAGCAGGCGTCTCGTATTCATCTTGCTAGAGCTGTATGTCGTAGAGCTGAACGTGTAGCATTTAAATTTGCCGAAATCAACAATCAAGTTGATATAATTGGCATCTATCTCAATAGATTGAGTAGTTGGTTGTATTTCGCAGCTCGAGCATCAGCATTTATTGCTAATTCAGAAGAGATATTAGTGAAAAATTAAGATTCGAAAACGTCGATACCTGGGAAACAGATAATATTCAATCCAGCGTCAACGTGTAATATTTCCCCTGTAATCCCAGAAGCTAGATCCGAGCAAAGAAATGCTGCAGCATTACCTATTTCTTCTTGGGTTACGTTACGATGTAACGGCGCAACTTTTTCTCCGTAAGTAAGCATTCTACGAAAGTTTTTAATAGCTGATGCTGCTAATGTTTTAACTGCACCAGCTGAGATTGCATTTACTCTAATACCATCTCGACCTAAACTATTAGCTAAATATCTAACATTGGCTTCGAGACTAGCTTTTGCTAAACCCATCACATTATAATTTATTAATGATTTTTCAGCACCTAAGTGACTAAGAGTCAATAAAGCCCCTTTGGTTCCTAACATCATCGGTTTGGCGTTCTTGGCTAATGCAGCAAAACTGTAACTGCTGATGTCATGAGCTATTTTAAAGCCTTCTCTGGTTATACAGTCGATATAATTACCTTCGAGCTGCTCAGTAGGGGCAAATGCTGCTGAATGAATTAAAATATCAAATTTATCCCAATGATTTTTTAGTTTAACAAAAAGATTACTAATCTGATCGTCATCAGTTAAATCACATGGAAAAATTAGTTGCGAGTCTAGTTCCATAGCGATCTTCTCTACTCGTTCTCTAATTTTGTCGTTTTGATAAGTAAACGCCAATTTAGCCTGCTCACGATGCATGCATCTAGCAATTCCGTAAGCTATTGAATAATTATTTATTATGCCAACTATTAGAGCCCTTTTATTTCGAAGTAATCCCATAGTGTATCCCCTTTAACTAAATTCTTTAATATATACACTATCAAAGCATATCTAAAAAATCCAGCTCAATAACTTGATTAATAGTGATTTCAGAATTAATTATTAATATTTTTAAGAAATTAGATTGATAATAAAAATTACATTTTTAGTTATTCAGTAGTTTTAATATTATTTTTTTTACTATATGATCTTGATATTTAGATTTAATCGTCTAAACTGTCTCTTATGTGAAATATTGTTTGTTAATTCAGTTTTAATTTTATTTGGAGAATTCGAATGAATAATCGAGGTAGATTGTTGGTAGCCGCGTTGTTGATATCATTTGGGCTTATCGGATGTACTAGGAGGGATGATAGCATTATTATTTCTGAATCTCAGGATGAGATGACTGTTCCTATTGACAGTAACGTTACTGTAGATATGGATAGTAATAGTAATAATAGTAAAGACAGAATGGAAGAAGTTCAGGTTATACGCCCCAAAACTCAATTAGTACAACCAACTCCATCTTCTTCATCTTCAATTGATCAATCGATACCTACTACGCAGTTATCACCTGAATCGATATCAAATCAGGAAGTTGAACAAGTAGTACCTTTATCAGTGCAGAGTACTAAATCAGTGCAAAGTGCTAATTCTCAGATTGAACCAAGTCAACATCATCACCCGGTAACGTCTGTTTCTATTGTCGTTCCTAGTGATTCTACTAGTGTTAATGACGAAGTTCTTGATGTGGTTGAACCCCAATAATAAATAATATATTTGAAATATGGGTATAACCTACTGGTTGTTGCGGTGGGCAATGTGTTTTTTACTTGCAGGATGTGTTTTCATTCCTGAGCGTTTGGGTATTAATGATTTTGAATGGAAAGAATATAGTAATAAGCATAAGCAAAGATTGATTGTTGGTTTTTTTAAGGGAGTTAACGAGCATGCTAGATTATCAAAATATTCAAAAAATAAAAAAAATAATCAGGAATTTTTGATAGTCAGTATTCACGGCGGAAAAGTTGCTTTCCCGCCTACATTTGTTAATTCTGAGGAATATCAGCCGATAAAATTTATTATTTTAAAGGATCAGTATTTAGCTATTGAAATTAAGTCGACATATAGTTATAATGTTAAGACTATTTTATGGGCTTGTTATACTAATAATGTTTTGTATTTAGATCCCAAGCGTTATGAATTTATGAGAGCTAGAGGAACTTTAAACATTCCATATTCACCATTGTGGTTAGATGGCTTTTCTTATAAGTTTTTAGATAGCGATGGTTATGTTAGATTTGGTAATGTAATCGTAGATATAGAGATCAAATCGAAAAATAAAGGAAAATTAAATGAAAGCACAGTTTAAATTCAAGTCATTTTTAGAATGTATTGGCAATACTCCGATGGCTTCTATTGAAATGATTGCAACTCAGGCCACGATTTTAGCTAAATTAGAATTTCTTAATCCTGGTGGTAGTATTAAAGATCGTGCAGCATTATTCATGATCCAGGAAGCAGAACGAAATGGTAAGTTGCGTCCCGGCGGGGTGATTGTTGAGGCATCATCTGGAAATCAAGGAATTGCTTTGGCCATGATTGGTGCTTTAAAGGGATATGAAGTAGTTATAACTGTTCCCAATAGAACTAGTGCTGAAAAAATTGCTACTTTACAAGCGTATGGTGCTAAGGTTTTTGTTTGCCCAGACACAGATGATTTACATAATCCAGAAGGATATCATGCTAAAGCTAAAGAGCTACTAAAAAAACTTCCTAATTCTTATATGCCCAATCAATACTATAATACGGAAAATCCTAGAGCTCATTATTTGATGACCGGTCCTGAAATATGGCAACAAACTAACGGATCATTGACATATTGTTTTATGAGTATGGGAAGTTGCGGTACTATCTCTGGTGTTGGAAAATATTTAAAAGAGAAAAACAGTAAAATTAAAATTATCGGTACCGATGCTACTACCTCTAAATTGTCAATGCCAGATTGTCCTAAAGCATATAGGATTGAGGGAATGGGAGTTGATGTAATTACTGAAACTCTTGATCGTGATGTAATTGACGAAATTGTTACTGTGTCTGATGAAGATGCTTTTGCTATGACGCGAAAGTTGGCTAAAAAAGGGTATTTAGTAGGCTTATCAAGTGGCGCTGTAATGCATGCTGTTGCTGAATATCAATCGCAATTTAAAGCGAATGATGTAATTGTTGTTATATTAGCTGATTCTGGGAGAGCATATTTAAGTAAGGCATTCGTTTGACGTTTTATTTCGCTTTTTAGATAAAAATTTGCGATTCTTACGATAAATTATATAAACAATTTTTTGAAATCCTATTTTATTCATCATAGTTTCAATTCTAGATTTTATTAATTTCATCGTTTCTGCTAGATGAAATGATGTTGTTGTGCAAAAATTCATTCTGTGTATTTATATTTTAATAAGTTAGTTTGACGATATTGAGATGTATCTGTATTTATAGTTAATATATGACTTCGTATTTAATTTTATAATTAAAAATATCTGGAAATAGATGTGTTTTATCGTGCATTACTTATTGGTAGAGTAGACATTTTTAGAAAAAATGTTATCATAAATTGGAAATAGAAAACGAATTACTAATTTTTTCTAAGAAAACTTAAACAATGGAGTTTTTTATGCACTTATCTGAATTATTTCAAAAAAAAAGGTGTTTGTTTTCATATGAGATATTCCCACAATCAGATATAGATAAAGTTTATAGTACTATTCGTAGTTTGCAATTGTTGTATCCTGATTTTATTAGTATAACTTGTGGTGCAGGGGGTAATTCAGTTAAAGATAATCTAACAGCGAAAATTGCCTGTCATATCAAGAAAGAGTACGACATAGAATCGTTGGTTCATATGACCTGCATTAATTCTTCATACAGTAATTTAGAAGAAATTCTTAATTTTTTAAAAGAAAATCAAGTAACTAATATATTAGCATTAAGGGGGGATCTTCCGCAAAGCAACACTACTACAGATTTTGCACATGCTCGTGATCTTATATCTTTGATAAAGCAAAAAGAAGATTTTCATATAACCGCTGCTTGTTATCCAGAAGGACATCAAGAATCTCCCAGTAAATTAGAAGATATTCGTTATTTGAAGGAAAAAGTAGAAGCCGGCGCTTCTCATTTAATATCACAATTATTTTTTGATAATAATATTTTTTATGCTTTCATGGACGAGATATGTAATGCCGATATTACTGTTCCTGTTAGTGCTGGTATTATGCCAATAGTGAGCAAACGATTAATTGAAAAAATTGTAACACTCTGTGGAGCTTTTTTGCCTCCAAAATTTTTAGAAACTTTAAATCGATTTGAAAATTCTCCAGTATCACTTTTTAATGCTGGAATCGACTATGCAACAGAGCAAATAATAGAATTAATTTCGCGTGGCACTAGAGGTATACATTTATATACTATGAATAACCCGATTGTAGCGGAAAAAATCACGAAAAATATCAAGGCTTGTTTAGAAAAAAACAACGGATAGCAACTTAACCATGTTGTTCACTGAAACTCTCGTAAGATATATAAATAAGACACCACGTGAGGAAGCGGTACGTAAAAATATTCTTCTAAAACCAAGTGATAAATTGTATACGGAGGCGATTCGCTACTTAGGATATAGGAATGATAAAAATATTACTCTAGAAATAGATTCTATGATTCATAAAGGTATGATCGAGACTTGTGCAATTGCAGAACCTCGTGCTTTATATCGTTATTTTTTTATTCAGAATACTATAGATTTGAATTGTGATTTCATGTTTCATGAACATGAAGGTATTATTTTAATGGGTGCTACATTAGGAGTTTCCATTGATCGATTGTTGGGTCGTACCCAGATTAAAGATATGCTTTATGCTTTGGTATTAGATAGTTGTGCTACGGCAGCTATTGAAGAGGTGTGTGATAATTTACAAATTGATTTGACTAGTATCTATATCAATAGAAATAGATATTTAACTGATCGTTATAGTCCTGGATATGGAAGTTTACCCCTTTCAATTCAATCACAATTATTATTTCTTTTGGATGCAGAAAGAAAAATTGGTCTTGGGGCTACTGAAAATTTTTTGCTTACACCATCTAAGTCTATTACGGCGATGATGTGGGTGGATCGCTCACAACCAAAAATTGAGTATAATTCATGTAATATATGCAAAATGTGTCACACGTGTAATTTTAGACGAGGAAAGGTCTATGATGAATAGTTTACTAAAAGAGTTCATTCTACTAGATGGCGGCATGGGTACCATGTTACAAAAAGCTGGTCTTCCTGTAGGAGTTTGCCCCGAATTATTAAATATCGAGAAACCTGAATTAATCGAAGATATTCATCGACAATATATTGCAGCTGGTTCTCAAATTATTTATACGAACAGTTTTGGTGCCAATAAATATAAATTGTCTGAAGAAAAACTTTTTCCAACTAAAATCATTACAATAGCTGTAGAAATAGCTCGTCGAGCAATTGGAAATCGCAATGTGAAGATTGCTCTGGATATTGGCCCCATTGGAAAACTTTTGCAACCTAATGGATGTCTTCCGTTCGATGAAGCATATTCTCTCTTTAAGGAGCAAATTATTGCCGGAAAAGAGGCCGGAGTAGATTTAATTGTAATTGAAACTATGACAGATCTGTTGGAAGCTAAAGCTGCTGTTCTTGCGGCGCGGGAAAATGCTGATTTGCCAGTTTTCGTAACTATGAGTTATGAAAAAAATGGGCGTACATTTGTAGGATGTAGTCCAGATTCTATGGCGATTACACTAGAAGGACTTGGAGTCACTGCTTTAGGATTAAATTGTTCATTGGGGCCATGTGATTTATTACCGATAATAAAAGTTCTGCGATGTCACACAAATTTACCTCTTATTGTCAAAGCTAATGCTGGTTTGCCTAATTTAAATGATAACAAGTATGATCTATCATCCATTGATTATGCTCAACAATTAATTCCAATAATAGAGCAAGGTGTAACAATATTCGGTGGTTGTTGTGGTACCACTCCAGAATATATAAAAGAAATTGCTATGATACTAAAAGTAAAAAAACCAATTATACGGGAAAAGATTTCGTTTTCAGCTGTTTGTTCTTCTGGAAACACGATTATAATCAATAAACCAACTATAATTGGTGAGCGTATAAATCCAACAGGGAAAAAGCAGTTCAAACAAGCTATTCTAGAGCAAAATATAGATTATATTTTGAATCTTGGTATATCTCAAATAGAGGCAGGGGCCAAAATACTAGATGTGAACGTAGGACTTCCTGGAATTGATGAAGCAATTATGATGCGTACGGTGGTAAATCGTTTACAGGCAGTAGTTGATACACCTTTACAGATTGATTCTACTGATTTAAAAGCATTGGAAGCTGGCTTACGTATTGTTAATGGCAAGCCGTTAGTGAATTCAGTAAATGGTAAACAACAATCTTTGCTTTCTGTGTTGCCACTAGTTAAAAAATATGGAGCTGCTGTATTAGGATTGTGTTTAGATGAAAACGGTATTCCTAGCAAGGCAGAATATAGAGTGAATATTGCTCGAAAGATTCTTCAATCAGCCTTAGATTTAGGAATTAAACGCGAAGATGTTTACATTGACTGTTTGGTTCTAGCAGCATCAGTACAGCAATTAGAGGTAAAGGAAACATTAAAAGCTATTCGTATGATAAAAGAAGAGTTAAATCTTAAAACGGCTCTTGGTATATCGAATATTTCATTTGGTCTCCCTAATCGTGAAATTTTGAACCAAGTATTTTTAACGATGGCGTTGGAAGCCGGCTTAGATTTACCAATAATAAATCCTAATATTATTTCTATGAGTGATACTGTGGCAGCGTTTGATGTTCTGTCAAATCAGGATAGAGGCGCGGTTTCTTATATAGCAAAATGTGGTATATCAGCAACAACATCAATATCGGAGAATATCTCATCATCTTCAGCTGTCCATGATGTTTTCTATGCTATAAGCCATGGTCTTACAGATGAAGCCTCTCAATGTGTTAGAGAACTTCTAAAAAAGAGTGATCCTCTCGAGATTGTAAATGAGAAACTTATTCCAGCTTTAGATATCGTGGGAAAGTCTTTTGAAAAAGGAATCATCTATCTTCCCCAGCTTCTGCAGGCTGCCGTTAGTGCTCAGAGTGCATTTGCCATTGTCCAGAAAACACTTATAAATTCAGGAAAGCAGAGATTAACAAAAGGAAAAATTATTTTAGCTACAGTTAAAGGAGATATTCATGATATTGGAAAAAATATAGTTAAAGTAATTTTAGAAAATTATGGTTATACCATTTATGACTTAGATCGAGATGTAGCTCCTGAAAAAGTGTTAGAAGTAGCATTAGAGAATGACGTGCGTTTAATAGGTTTATCGGCATTAATGACAACTACTCTTTGTAGTATGGAGGAAACTATTCGTTTGGTAAAAAAGAATAAAAAGGATTCTATCTTTTTCGTTGGCGGCGCTGTTTTAACTTCAGATTACGCTAAAAAGATCGGAGCAGATTATTACGGACGCGATGCTAAACAGTCAGTAGATATAGCTAAAGAAGTCTTTGGATAAATTTGAGAAATCCATATTCTAATTCGGGTTTTCTAAACTTAATTGCCCAGTGTTGTAATCGTAGGCAAAAATCTCTGCATATCTTCCCCATTCAATCACAACTCGTAAAACTTCTTCTGCAGTATCGAGACTTAGATAATCTTCAAGCTCATTTAAGAAACGGCTATCTGAAGCTTTGTGTTCCGGTCGTTCATCTAATACGTGGCGAATATAGTAAGCTAACGGGATATAACTGAGTAAATGATTTGCAAATATTTTTTTGCGTTCTAGGATATCTGCTTCAGCAAAAACTTTGCCAGCAGTATTTAATTCGATATCTCCTTTCGATACTTGAGCAAAACGTAATATCTCTATAGCTTCTGTAATCGGAAAAAGATCATCAATATTCAAATTGAGCTCATCAGCGACAATTGGTAAATCAATTTTTTTATCTCGATATGTTGGTTTAATTAACATATCGAGTAATCCAGTAATTTCTGATATTTGAACGTTAGGTAACCGATATCCTAACTGAATAGTTTTATATCTATATGTGGCATCAATATCAGCGATAGATGTAGTCATTAAAGTATAAATATTATCAATCAGGAGACGAAATTTCGGGTTTTGTTCATTACGGGGATGAGGAATGTCAACTGCTAGTTCAGTGCGAATATTGTTAGGACTAGGTCCGAAGATTATAATTCGATCTGCTAATGATGCTGCTTCTACGATATTGTGAGTTACAAATAAAATATTTTTGATATTAGTTTTTTGTGATTGCCATAAATCTAGAAGATCACTTCGTAAATTATCTGCTGTTAACACGTCAAGAGACGAAAATGGTTCATCCATTAATAAAATATCAGGATTTACTGCCAAGGCTCGAGCAAAACCTACTCGTTGTTTCATTCCTCCTGATAATTCCTTAGGATATGCAGATTCAAATCCATCTAAGCCTACTATATCAATAGATTTAAGTGCTCGTGAACGACGTTCGTTTTTTGGTATTCCTTGAGCCTCTAATCCTAATTCAACATTTTGTAATACCGTAAGCCATGGCATGATAGCAAAACTTTGAAACACCATAGCTACACCATCTACAGGATTTATTACTTGGTGGCCGCGATAAATCACTTTTCCGGTTGATGGTTGAGTTAAACCAGCAATGATGCGTAATAATGTTGATTTCCCGGAACCTGATTTGCCCAGCAATGCTATAATTTCACCTTCGTATAATTCAAGATTGACATTATCAAGAATCAATAAGTTTTGATGATCATTTCGTTTAAATGATTTTTTTATATTTTCAATTTGAATAATAGGAGTACGTTGCATAGGATATCTAAATCTAATAATTATTTATCTACTTTCAAATCTCTCTATAGCTTTATTATAAAGTGGACGCCAAAATAATCTATTAATTAATAGTACT
Source organism: Coxiellaceae bacterium (assembly GCA_031263085.1). Taxonomy (GTDB): domain Bacteria; phylum Pseudomonadota; class Gammaproteobacteria; order UBA9339; family UBA9339; genus UBA9339. The sequence goes on along the minus strand of JAISGM010000003.1, from coordinate 135,659 downwards.
ATCAGACAAATCACAATGGTCCCCAGAGCAACTCTTGGAAAATCTCCTTGAGTAAAGTGAATTTGAATATATGCTCCTATTCCAGTTGCGTTAAGTTTTGTTGTCCCCCAATTGATGGTTTCGGCAATAATGCTAGCATTCCAGGCTCCTCCTGCTGCCGTAATCGCTCCGGTAATTAAATATGGAGCTATTCCTGGTAGAATGAAACGTCGCCACCAGACAAAACCCTTCAATTTTAAATTAGTTGCAGCTAATTTTAATTCTTTTGGTAAAGCGCTAGCACCGGCAATAACGTTAAACAGAATATACCATTGAGTTCCTAAAATCATTAATGGTGCAACCCATATTTCGACATTTAATTTTAGAGTTACTATCATGATGGTTACTATTGGGAATAATAAATTAGCGGGAAATGCTGCTACGAATTGAATGATAGGTTGGATAGTGGCGGCAAGATTTGGTTTTAATCCTATCCAAACGCCAATTGGTACCCAGATTAATGATACTATAAAAATTAAACTCATAACGCGAATTCCGGTAAAAATACCTAAAACAATTACATGTTTTATCTCGTCAAGAGCGATATTTGTAAAAATAAAACGCCAAATCGTAATAATTGCACCTAACAATAATATCATCAGTAAAAAATAATATATTATTGTATATGGTTTAGATTGATGTTTCTTAGTAGATGATAACATCTTGGTTTTTTGGGGATATAGATTAATCCATATTTCAGAAATCTTATCTAGCCATAAAGTAGCACGACGCAAAAATTTAGTACGTTGGAATAAGGTAACTAACCAGGTTCGTGGTACTTTTTCTTCATCATCCTGAGTTTCTTTAAATTTTTCTGTCCAATAAATTAACGGCTTAAATAGTAGTTTATTATATAAAAAAATTACTATAAACATACAGAGAATAGCATAAATTACCGCTTGATTGTCTGCTTGAGTTATAGCTAATGAGATGTAGGATCCAACTCCTGGCAGGGTAATTTGATGATCTGCTACTGAAAAAGCTTCACAAGCTATGACAAAAAACCAACTACCAGACATTGACATCATCATATTCCATAGTAAACCTGGCATTGAATATGGAACCTCTATTTTCCAAAAACGTTGCCAACTTGATAAATGAAAGATAGTAGCTACTTCTATTAATTCTTTGGGTACAGTTTTTACGCTTTGATAAAAACTAAGAGCCATATTCCATACTTGAGAAGTAAAAATTCCAAAAATAGCGGCACATTCTGGCCCCAACATGCTATTAGAAAATAGATAGATAAAACCTGTAATAGTTATTGAGAGAAAACTTAGTACTGGTATTGATTGTAGGATGTCAATCATGGGTATTATAAAAGACTCAGCATATTTATTTTTGGCGGCTAATGTACTAAAAATAAAAGTGAAAATAATGGAAAAAAATAGCGCTATAAATAATCTAATTGCTGTGCGTAGGGCATAAATAGGTAATTGTAGAGGATTTAATGAGATAGGGATTATATCCCCTATTTGATAAGAGACAGCCATTTGTTTAGCCCCCCAAGCTATTATGGCAATCATAGTAAAAATTAGAGCTAAAGCAATAATATCCCAATAATTTGGAATCGGCCATGTGGTCGCTTCATTTTTATCATAGGTTTGTTTGGATAAAAACATGTTTTTTTACTGCTTTAGTATTGAGTAGATTTGATTATAATAAGTATATCTTAATGGTTCAAGTTGTTGAAATGATTTGCAATCCTATTATCAGCAGGATTCGGTAATAATTGTTGTTGTACTATTGAATAATTTAAATGGTGGATTGATGGATCTTAATTTTTTAGCTGAACTTAATGATAATCAGAAACAAGCAGTTACCTTTCCGATGGCCAATTTGTTAGTATTAGCTGGAGCTGGTAGCGGTAAAACTAAAGTATTGGTGTATCGAATCGTTTGGTTATTATCGCAAGGAATAGCACTGCGGAATATTTTAGCTGTAACTTTTACTAATAAAGCAGCTAATGAGATGCGTAATCGTTTAGAACAAAAATTACAAATTTCTTTGACGGATATATGGCTTGGAACATTTCACGGTTTAGCTCATAGATTGTTACGCTTACATTGGCAAGAAGCAGGATTATGTCAAGATTTTCAAATAATGGATGATGAAGATCAACTACGATTACTCAAAAGGGTTCATCAGATTTTAAATCTTGATAAAGAAAAATGGTTGCCAAGACAGTCACAAAGATTTATTAATCGCCACAAAGAATGTGGAGTAAGAGTGAATAATTTGAATCCATCTGATGCGGTAACTCATATATTGATTAATGTTTATCGGCTTTATGAAGAGATGTGTAGGAATAGTAATCTGGTGGATTTTGCTGAATTATTATTACGAATTAATGAATTATGGCGCGATAATCAACAGTTAAGAATTCATTATCATCAGAAATTTCAATATATTTTGGTAGATGAATTTCAGGACACTAACTCTATGCAATATTCTTGGTTAAAATCATTGGTTGGATCTACTACTAGTTTGACTGCGGTTGGTGATGATGATCAATCAATTTATAGTTGGCGCGGAGCTGATAGTAGTAATATTAGTCGTTTACGACAAGATTATCTTAATATAGCTACTGTGCGCCTTGAGCAAAATTATCGTTCTACAGCAAATATTCTAGGAGCAGCTAATACAATTATCGCCTGTAATCATAATAGATTAGGTAAAAATTTATGGACTGATGCTGGTAAGGGAGATCGAATCGTAATTCACGCTGCCTATAATGAAATTAGTGAAGCATATTATGTAGTAGAGCGAATTAAGTCTTGGATTAATGATGGTAATAGTTTTAGTGATATTGCGATCTTATACCGCGCCAATTTCCAGTCACGGGTTATTGAAGAACAACTTTTACGCTGTAATATCGCTTATCGGATATACGGAGGTATGCGTTTTTTTGAGCGATCGGAAATTAAAGATGTTTTAGCTTATTTACGTCTCTTGATTAATTATAATGATGATATAGCTTTTGAAAGAGTAGTAAATTTACCTGTTCGTGGTATCGGAAAATCTGCTCTAGCAATGTTTCGTGATTACGCAAAGCTGTATAATTGCTCCTTGTGGCAAGCAATGAAAAAAATAATCGCGACAAAGAAATTACCAAATAAACAAATTAATGCGCTATATAATTTTATACAATTGCTTGATGATTGCAGAGAACAAATCACTAATCTCGATTTAGATGCGTTAATATCATGGGTAATAGAGCATACTGGTTTGCGTATTCATTATACTAAATTACAGTATCGTGATCAGCAACAATTGCGTTTAGATAACCTAGATGAATTAATTACTGCTGCTACCCAGTTTATAACTACGAATCATATTAACAAACAACTTTTATTACAAAATTTTTTATCACAAGTTATTTTAGATTCGAATGAAGATGTTGATAATAATAGTCATGTGAAATTGATGACTATTCATGCTGCTAAAGGTTTAGAATTTTCAGTAGTATTTTTGTGTGGTATGGAGGAGGGAATTTTTCCTCATATTATGTCTACTCAAAAACAGGAAGATTTAGAAGAAGAGAGACGCCTATGTTATGTAGGAATAACACGAGCAAGAAGCAAGTTGTACTTGTTGTACGCTAATCGTCGTCAAGTGTACGGTAAATGTACCCTTCGTTTACCGTCTAGGTTTTTACGTGAAATACCCCAAAATTTCATAACTTATGATATGTTGGAGAATAAATCTAGATCTGTATTACTTACAGATGTTACTAAATTTTGTCTTGATCAGAGAATTCTATAATAAAGATTTTGACGTAAAAGTTGTTACTTAATTTGAATGATGAGTTTAGTATTGGTATAATGATAATTAAGTCAGCTATTCTAACTTTGTTAGAAGTATATCCCAGCTTAATTGGTGACTAGATACTGATATTTATACTATCATTAGTGGTCTCAATTCTTAAAAATGAGTATACAAAGATTTTTCTTTGTATACTTTATTAAGGAATATTAGGTAAATTGTTTGCCAATAACAAAATCTCGTTGGTTAGCATTTAGGATATCTTTAATCATCATAATTTTTTTACCAGGTAATTGAATTTTTAATAATGCTAAAATTCCGTTACCTGTTATTACATTAATACTATCTGTATTAACTTTGATAATAGTACCTGCTTGAAAATTGTTAGAATCTGTATTAGTAGAAAGTGCTTTTGCTTGCCAAATACGAATACATTTATCTTTATATTTAAAATATGCTATTGGCCATGGAATGAATGCTCGTATCATTTTCTCGAGTTCTAGAGCACTTTTTTGCCAAATTATCTCGCCATCATTTTTAGTGATTTTATTAGCATAGGTAATGGTGTGTTTATTATTTTGTGGTACGAGATTAGCTCTTCGACAAGCAATTTCTGTCAATACAGTAATTAGTAATTCTGCACCAATTGTGGCAGTTTTTTGACTTAAAGTTTCTGTTGTATCAGTGCTAGTTATTCGTATAATTTTTTGTTTATAGATATCACCAGTATCTAATCCAGAATTGATTTTCATGATGGTAACACCAGTCATAGTATCTCCTGCCATTATTGCTCGTTGAATTGGCGCTGCCCCTCTCCAGCGAGGTAGTAACGATGGATGAATGTTGATGCAGCCGAATTTTGGTGCACTTAAGATTTCTTCTGGCAAGAGTAAGCCGTAAGCAGCATTAATCAAAATATCTGCATTCAAATCCAATAGTTGTTTTTGAGATATATAATTTTTGAGAGAAAATGGTTGATATAGTGGAAGTTTGTATTCTAAAGCTAGTTTTTTTATAGGGCTTAATATTATTTTTTGACCCCTACCAGATGGGCGATCTGGTTGAGTGTAAACCGCGCAAATTAAATGTGACGATTTAAATAGTATTTGTAATGCTGGTATAGCAAATAATGGCGTGCCGGCGAATATAATTTTCATAATAAAATTATTTTATATTGGTAAATTTGATTATTTTTCTTTCGATAAATATCCATTTTAGTTTTGATAGATAATCAATAAAAAGTATTCCTTGCAAATGATCGCATTCATGCTGAATACAGCGTGCCAGAAAATCAGCGGCTTCAAATTTTAATTCGCGACCCTTAGAGTCTAGAGCTTGTACTTGAATTTTGGTAGCTCTTCTTATTTTGGCATAAATTTTTCCAGATGGCCCAATTGACATACATCCTTCTTCACTCAAATTACTACCTTCTTTTATAATAATTTGAGGATTGACGAGACATAAAATATTTTTTTTAATTTCATTTTGAGTGTAATTAATTACCGCAATATTTGGTGGATTATCTAATTCTAATTGAGTGGCGGCGAGTCCGGCACAATTTTTTTTTGCAATTAAAGTTTCTAACATATTGTTTATAATTTCCTGGATTTTAGGTGCAGATACATTAGTTACTTGACAGCCTTTACGACGTAAGCGTATATCAGGATATTGCAATATGTTCAGAATTGTCATTGTAGATCTTTATGTTATGGTGTTATGCAAAAATAAAATATAAATATGCTGTTATGTTTGTATCATATTTTCTGTTCCATGTAATTAAATATCCTACTTAATTTGTCAAATGATATTAATTCAGCAATTTCAATTTTATATAACTCAATTTGTGTACTAAATTACAATAGAAAATTAATTGCTATATTTCTCATAATTGAAGTCTTATTAAATTTTACGGATTATTCAATTACTAAATAGCAAATATATTTCTACATTTATATTTTCCGTACGAGCATCATTCTCTGATTATTAATCTCATACTAATTTTTTAGATATAATTGTTCGACTATTAATCATATAAGTATCGTAATTTACTTATGATCGTATTTATATAATAATATCTTTTCATATTGTCATTATTAACATCAAAAGTAAAAAAATATTTTGTAAATTTGCTATAATGTAATTATTCTACATTCTCATAGTGTAATTGTTCAAGATACACTTGATCATAAGTATATGATGTTGTTAAATTATGAGGATTTTAATGGTTGATATCGATAATTTATCGGTAATCTGAAATAAGTATTGAAATTAATTACGAAATTTAATACTCAGATAATTAAGTATGATTAAATTTTTAAAAAAAATATATGACAAAAAAACTTGTAATTGTTGAATCGCCATCAAAGGTGGCGACTATAAAGAAATATTTAGGTGCAGATTTTACTGTACTTGCTTCATACGGTCATGTGCGCGATCTAATTCCTAAATCTGGGGCTGTCGATACAGAGCATGATTTTATTATGCATTATGAAATAATCAAAAAAAATACTAAACATGTTGCTGCTATTGCTAAAGCTCTTAAAGAATCAGAATCTTTTTATCTTGCCACCGATCCTGATCGTGAAGGAGAAGCAATTGCTTGGCATGTTTATGAGTTAATGTTAAGTAAAAATGCGTTAAAGAAGCAGCCGATATATCGGATTGTGTTTAATGAAATTACTAAATCTGCTATTGCAGATGCAATGACTAAGCCGCGTGATATTTCTAAAACATTAGTTGATGCTCAACAAGCGCGAAGGGCTTTAGATTATTTGGTGGGGTTTAATTTATCTCCATTGCTTTGGAAAAAAGTTCGTTATGGTCTTTCGGCTGGTAGGGTGCAAAGTCCCGCTTTAAGATTAATTGTTACGCGCGAAGACGAAATTGAAAAATTTTTATCTAAAGAATATTGGACTATTACAGCGAAAAATTTATTTGTTAAGCAAGAATTTAATTCTAAATTAATTGAATATCAGTATAAAAAAATTACTCAATTTTCAATTATTAACGAAGAGCAAGCGATTAAAATTAGAAATGATTTATTTAAAACTGCTCACAATAAATTACGAGTTATTAAAGTTGACAAGAAACAACGTAAGCGTAACCCTGTTCCTCCTTTCACAACATCTACTTTACAACAAGAGGCCGCACGTAAACTGGGATTTTCCGCTAAAAGAACTATGATGAATGCACAAGGATTGTATGAAGCTGGCTATATAACCTATATACGTACTGATTCAGTTAATTTGGCAATGGAAGCAATTGTTGAAACTCGTGCAGTAATTCAACAACGTTTTGGAGAAAAAAATTTACCCCAATCCCCTAATTTTTATAAAACAAAATCCAAAAATGTACAAGAAGCTCATGAAGCTATTCGTCCAACATCAAGCAAATGTTTACCAAAAGATGTAATTAAAAAACTTAATCCAGAACAAGTAAAATTATATAATCTTATTTGGAAGAGAATGATATCATGTCAGATGGTATCAGCTGTTTTTAATGTTGTTGCGATTGATTTAGATTGTGGAGCGGGAAATGTTTTTCGTACTACTGGTTCAGTAATTGTTATTCCTGGTTTTTTAGAAGTTTACCATGAAGATGTTGACGATGTTGTTATTAATGAAGAAATATTACCGCCATTACAAAATGGTGACGTAGTAGAATTATTAGATATTGCCACAGAGCAACATTTTACCGAACCGCCACCAAGATATAGTGAAGCTAGTATAATTAAAACTCTTGAAGAATACGGAATCGGCAGACCGTCTACATATGCTACTATTATCGATACTTTGATTAATCGTAAGTATGTTGTTCTAGAAAATAAGCGATTCAAACCAACAGATGTTGGTGTAGTGGTAAATAAATTTTTAGTTAACTATTTTACCCAATATGTTGATTATGGATTTACTGCACATTTAGAAGATGAGTTAGATAATATAGCCAACGGTAATTCTAAATTTTTGGAGTTAATGAAAGAGTTCTGGGTACCATTTAAACAGCTAATTGATGAAATTAATGGAAAAGTTAGGCGTTCTGATGTAACTCAAGAGATTTTAGCCGAAAAATGCACAAAATGTGGAAAATCTCTTACTTTACGATTAGGAAAAAATGGTAGATTTATTGGTTGTAGTGGCTATCCTGATTGTGATTATACTGCTAGCGTTGATCAAGAAAAAAATATCATTATTCCGGAAATAATATCTGATCGTACATGTCCCAAATGTGGATCATTTTTAAATATCAAGATGGGACGTTACGGTAAATTTATAGGGTGTAGTAGTTATCCTTCTTGTAAATTTATAGAATCTTTGGAAAAATCCATCAACACTGGAGTTATTTGTCCTGTATGTAATAAAAATACTATGTCTAAACGAAAATCGCGTTACGGTAAATATTTTTATTCATGTGCTAATTATCCAGAATGTAAGTATGCAGTATGGAATGAACCGCTTAGCGAAAAATGTCCTAAATGTGATTGGAAAATTCTTACACTTAAGATTACTAAGCGACATGGTACAGAAAAAATTTGTCCACAAAATGGATGTGGTTATGTTTTCTCTATTTTATGATTTTATTGGTTTAGCCAAATTAAGCTAGCCATACGACCACTCTTTTCGCCATCTCGACGGTACGAATAAAAGAGATTTTTTTGGGTAAATGTACAATATTCTCCGCCATAAATTTTTGTAACACCATCATGTTTTAGTTGATTAGTTGCTAGTGAATAAATATTAACCAGATATCCATTTTCACATTTAGCGAATGCTAATCGATTATTTGGTATTTGAGCAGTAAAAATATCATATATTTCTTGGGTAACTTTAAAAGCTCGTGGGCCAATTGCAGGGCCTAACCATGCTATGAGTTGCGATGGATTTATATTCATGTTTTTAATGGTATTAGTAATTATTCCCTCAACTATGCCTCGCCATCCTGCATGAATTGCAGCAACTATTTTTCCTTGTATATCACAAATTAGGATTGGCACACAATCTGCAGTCATAATTACACATACTTGTCCAACTTTTGTAGTAAATGAGGCATCTGCTATCACTGGTAGTGATTGTATATTTCTTTCAATCGAAATTACTGTGTTGGTATGTTTTTGGTTTAACCAAAATGGTTCTTGAGATAATTTTAATTCTTTAAATAGTTTTTTACGATTAGCCAAAACGTTTTGCGAATTATCTCCTGTAGATAGACTAAAATTAAAACTATTATATGGTGGTTTACTTATACCTCCTGAGCGTGTAGTACTGCATGCAGTAACATTTTTAGGTGCTGGCCAATTAGGATTTATGTAGTGCATAATATTTGTCAATATACTTTCATGGAACTAAATAGATCTTTTTGAGGATCGATATAAGTTTGAATTTCTTCTTTTTTAGTTGGTGCACGATTTTGAAAAAAAACTGTCGATGGTGGATTATTAATAATAGAAATAGGAGTTTGTTCTTTGCCTTCCCCCATATTTAAGGTGGCAATAGTTGCAAGACTATCAAGTAAATTTATCTGTGTGACTTTGAGCCGAGTTCCAAAAATATCTTTTTCCCCTACGTAACTATAAACCGGTTTAAAGCCGCACCAGCCAATTGTAATTCCAGTAACACCGGTGCGTAACGGAGTAATATTACTATCGGTAATGATTATACCTAAATTTTTTACTCGATACTTTTTTCGTAAATGTGTCCATATTTTTTTAGTTGTTTGTTGCGGGTTTTTGGGAAGCAATACATAAAAATATTGACAATTTGAATCATCAATTCCGGCATTAGGAATTAAGCGGTGATTTTTTAAAGTTAAGCAAAAATTCCTACATTTATTGGGAGATTTAAAATATTGTTGTGATTCTCTGCGAATAAGAAGAAATTTATCTTGATTTTTGTTTATTAAGTGATTTTCGGAAATACTTATAATTTTACTAGCGATAGCTACAATGGTATTTTCAGTTAATTTAGTAATATAAGTATCGAGAATATCGAAGATTGACTCGCCAGGTAATATTTTGCCTGTTTTGACGGACTTTATTAACATATATTTACTTTTCATAACTATATTTTATCTGAGTACAGATACTCCATCGCACACTATAATAGCATAAATTGGTTTTTTGAATCAAAATGCTTAAATATTTTGCTACGTGATATTGATGTATGACATTAAAATTCACTTATATACTAAATTTAAGTTTATGATAAAATTTAAGTATGTTAGGTGTTAATCAAGATATTTTTTTTATGGAGCAAGCACTCAATCTTGCAAAAAAAGCTCAATTATCTGGTGAAGTTCCGGTTGGTGCTGTGGCAATATATAATAATAAAATTATTGGAAGAGGATATAATTCCTCACTTGTTTTGAATGATCCCACATCTCATGCAGAAATTATAGCTTTAAGAGAGGCCGCACAACGATTAAATAATTATCGTCTAAAAGGCGTAGATTTATATGTTACTTTAGAGCCATGTTTAATGTGTGCAGGAGCTATGATTCATGCGAGAATTCGTCGACTGATATTTGGAGCTACTGATCCAAAAACTGGAGCTATTGTGAGTGTTTTTAATATTTTTAGCAAATATAAGCTAAACCATAGTATTGAATTTACGGCAGGAGTACTAGCATCAAAGTGTAGTAATATCTTGACGATTTTTTTTAAGAGTAAGCGTTTTAAAGTAAACTAAAAGGATTACACTAGAAAATTAAAATGCCTTTTTCCATTGTCGCAGCATTGACTCATAATAATGTTATCAGTAAAAATAACAAACTACCCTGGGATATTCCAGAGGATTTAGAGTATTTTTATCACTTAGTGAATACCAAAATAATAGTGATGGGTCATAAAACTTACGAATCTTTAAATGGTCCGCTGAAAAATTCTAAAAATATAGTACTTTCACGTGATTATTCTTTAAAATTACCTCAATGTTTAGTAATGCATTCTATTACTGAGGTATTAATACAGTATCAAAATTCTTTTGAAGAAATTATGGTAATTGGTGGAGGACTTATTTATAAAGAATTTCTTCCTTATGTTAACAAAATGTACTTGACATTAATTGAACAAGATGTTGATGGAGATATATATTTTCCAGAATGGAAAAAGAATGAGTGGTTAATCATTAATAAGCGAACCGCTAAATCTAATTTATATTCCTATAGTTTTCTAATTTTAGAAAGAAAAAATAATAAAGTATTTCTTTAGGAGTGATTAATTTCCAATTCTAACTGTCAAAACATCGCAGAATATTAGGAGTACGAAATTGTGGAAAATACAAAAAACTGAAAAAATACCAATCATCTGTTATTATATTTTGATACATAGTTATTTCTTAATTTAGAGAATCTCATTTGAGTGTAAGCTCTATTTCTAATAAAAGTGTATTGGTTGTCTGGATTTATTTCGAGATATATTTGTATTGGTGATTTAACATGATTATTTTAGGTGTCGGATGTAATATCGGGGATCGTTTAGCAAATTTGCGCAAAGCTTTGCGTCACATGTGTTCAATCAGCAAACTTAAGATATTACAAGTTTCTCCTGTGTACGAATCAGATGCTTTATTATTTGATGGGGCGCCACCTGACTGGAATCGATCATTCATGAATATAGCTCTCGAGATTTCTACTAATTTATATCCAGAAGAGCTATTAGTTGCAATTAAAGAAGTAGAAAAAAAAATGGGTAGAGGAGTACATCTTAAGTGGTCGCCACGACTTATCGATATTGATATTTTGGCTTGGAATGATAAATATTATTGCACCGATAAAATAGTAATTCCTCATCCATTTCTTACGGAACGCCCCTTTGCTTTGTGGCCTTTGGCTGATATTGCTCCTGATTGGAAATATTGTTGCCCAAATTGTATAGATACTGGTAGAAATGCAGAAGATATAGCTAGAAAATTTGGTTCTCGTTTTGATGGTAATGCCTTGCTTCATACTAAACAAATTGCCCATCGAGTAGATACTCCAATGATGATGGGAATTTTAAATGTTACTCCTGATTCATTTTCTGATGGTGAAAAATTCAATAGCTTAACTAGGACTTTAGAGCATGCAAAAAGTTTATTTGCTGTAGGGGCTGATATTATTGATATTGGCGCTGAATCTACGAGACCAGGCAGTAAAGCTATTTCATCAAAAGATGAGTGGTTAAGATTGAAACCGATTTTAGACTCCTGGTCTTCACTATGGTCTGATAAAAGCTTTAAGCCAAAATTAAGCATTGATACTTATAAACCGGAGATTGTGAAAAAACTTTTGCCTTATCAGATTGATTTTTTAAATGAAGTTGGTGGTTTGATTAATCCAAGAATGCGTGATGTAGTTAAGGAAAGTAATGCTAAGATCATTTTTATGCATAATTTAGGATTACCCGCTAATCCTCAAGTAATTTTATCTCAAAATACAGATATTATTTCGCAAGTTTATCAATGGGGAGAAAAACAGCTTAATACTCTTATTGATGCAGGAATTGCTAGAGAACGTCTAATTTTTGATATTGGAATTGGGTTTGGTAAAAATGCCGAACAATCTCTATTCTTGATTAAAGGTATTGCACGATTTCATGATTTAGGCATACCTATTTTGGTCGGACATTCTAGGAAATCATTTTTAAATAGATTTACAGAGAAAAAATTTGCTACTAGAGATTTGGAAAGTGCAGTATTTTCTGGTTTTTTAGCTAAACAGAAAGTGGAATATTTAAGAGTACACAATGTTGATGTTCATATGAGATTATTGAAAATAGAAAGCTTATTATGAAATTTGAATTAATAAATCAAGAAATTATGGCTAGACGTGGTCGTATTACTTTTTCTTCTGGACAGATAGTGAATACTCCAGCTTTTATGCCAATTGGAACTTATGGCGCAGTGAAGACAATGACCTCAGAGGAGATAGTGGAAAGTGGTGCAGAAATTATTTTAGGAAATACTTTTCATCTTATGTTACGACCAGGAATGAAGGTGATTAGAGCTCATGGAGGGTTGCATAATTTTATGCATTGGACAAGACCTATTCTGACTGATTCTGGTGGTTTTCAGGTTTTTAGTTTAAGTAAATTACGACAACTTACTTTGGATGGTGTTCGGTTTAAATCTCCTATCAATGGTGCTGAAATATTTTTAAATCCAGAGATTTCTATGCAGATTCAACGAGATTTAAATTCTGATGTTGTAATGATGTTAGACGAATGTATGTCTTTTCCGGTTAGTTATGACGATGCTGTAAAGTCTGTTAAATTATCTATTGAATGGGCTAAAAGAAGTAAAGCTGCTCATAAGGGCAATAATAATGCTATTTTTGGAATTATCCAAGGTAGTATTTTTACAGATTTACGTGATCGTTCTTTAGAAGCTTTGCTCAAAATTGGTTTTGATGGTTATGCAATCGGCGGTCTTGCTGTTGGCGAACCTAAAATTGAAATGTTTAAAATATTAAAGCATTTAATACCAAAAATGCCAAGTGATAGACCTCGCTATCTTATGGGAGTTGGTAGTCCTGGTGATATAATTGAGAGTGTATTACTAGGAGTTGACATGTTCGATTGTGTTTTACCAACACGTAATGCCCGTAATGGGTATTTGTTTACTTCAAATGGAATAGTAAGAATTCGTAATAATAAATATAAGGATGATCTTTTACCGTTAGATATTAATTGTAATTGTTATACTTGCAGGTTTTATACTAGAGCATACCTGCATCATTTAGATAAATGTCGAGAAATTTTAGGTGCAAGGTTATCCACTATTCATAATTTATATTTTTATCAGCAATTAATGACAAATTTGCGTCTTGCTTTAGAACAAGGTAAATTATCTCAATTTGTTAATAAATTCTACAAAAACGCCAATTGAAGAGGGAGATATGAATTTTTTAATTAACGATGTTTTAGCAGGTGCAGCAAATAGTAGCATTGCATCACAGAATACCGTTGGTGGTTTTATGTCTGCATTGCCCATGATTATTCTATTAGTAGTATTCATGTATTTCATGGTTATTCGTCCACAGTCTAAAAAAGCTAAAGAACACAAGAAGTTAATTGATAATCTTCAGTTAGATGATGAGATTATAACTGTAGGAGGTATCTTGGGAAAGATTACAAAAATTACTACTAGCTTTATAGTAATTAATGTTGCTGATAACATCAATGTAGCGGTGCAAAGAAACGCAATTGCAAATATTGTTCCTCGCGGTACAATAAAAACAGTTCATTAGTATGCGTAACCATTATCCTCTATGGAAAAATTTATTGTTACTGTTTTTGTTGATTGCTGCTATTATTTATGCTGTTCCTAATTTATTTGGTTACGATCCAGCACTTCAGATTTCTACTAAAGATGCCTCGGTTATTTCTGATGATATCAGCAAACAAGTTGAACTTATTTTGACTCGGCATCATTTGAATTATTTGACAATTGAACATCATAAAGGAAATCTATTAATTCGTTTTACTAATCTAGATATTCAACTTAAAGCGCATGATCTAGTTAAGGATTTATTTAGTGAAGATTATATTGTAGCTTTAAATCTTGCTAGTCGTAATCCTAAATGGCTGAATATTCTTGGTGCCAATCCAATGAAATTAGGACTAGATTTATGTGGTGGAGTTCATTTCTTACTTGCAGTTGATATCGATGACATGATCAAAAAGAAGGAAAGTGGTGATTTAAAATCTATCATTAATGATCTACGTGAAGCTGGAATACGTTATGTTGCTGTTGAGCACGTCAATCCTTATGGCGCCGTTATTACTTTTCGCGATCTAGATAATCTAACCAAGGGAGAGAATAAGCTTAAACATTATTTACAAAATTATTCATTTACTAGGAATACTACTGGTAGTTTAGTTAAACTTCAGATAGCAATGTCTGAGCAAGCAGTTACTAAAATAATTGATAATGCGATTGAGCAAATTGTTAATACTTTGCGAAATAGAGTAAATGAGTTAGGAATTAGCGAAGCAATTGTTCAGCGTCAAGGCTCCGATCACATAAGTGTTGACTTACCTGGTATTCAAGACACTACTAGAGCCAAGGAACTTATTGGAAAAACAGCAGCATTAAGATTTCATCTGGTAGATACTGAGCATAATATTGAAACTGCAATATCCGGAAATGTACCAATTGGTACTAAGTTATATGAATATGAAGAGCATAAGTTGCTTCTTAAGGATCAAGTAGTGTTGCAGGGTAATTCTATCACATATTCAGATGCTAGATTTTCTCAAGATGGACGTCATGCTGTTAGTGTACATTTAGGTGGCGGCGGAGAAAGTATTTTTCATCGAATTACAGCTGAAAATATCGGTAAACCGATGGCAGTAGTTTATGTAGAAACTGAGTCTGAACGGAAAACAATTGATGGTAAAGTAGTTATTGTTTCTCATCCAATCGAGAGAATTATTAGTGTGGCAACCATTCAATCTGCCTTAGGAAATAATTTTGAAATCACAGGATTGCAGAATAGTAAATATGCTCAAGATCTTGCGTTATTGCTACGTTCTGGAGCTTTAATTGCTCCAGTGACTTTTGTTGAAGAACTTGCCGTTGGTCCGAGTATGGGAAATGCTAATATTAATAAAGGAATTTTATCTATTTTAGTTGGATATTTTTTTGTTATGTTGTTTATGGTATTTTATTACCGCTTGTTTGGTTTGATTGCTAGCGGGGCTTTCTTATTAAATTTAGTATTTGTTTCAGCTATTTTATCGGTTTTGGGTGCGGTATTAACATTGCCTGGTATGGCAGGCATGGTACTCGCCGTTGGTATGGCAGTGGATGCATGTATTTTAATATATGAAAGAATAAAAGAGGAATTACGTAAAGGAGTTAGCCCTCAAGCCAGCATTTATCTTGGTTATGATCATGCTGTTGCTACAATTATTGACGCAAATGCAGCTACTTTGATTGTAACTATGGTTTTATATACTTTAGGTACTGGTGCAGTAAAAGGATTCGCCATAGTATTGATGATTGGTTTGATAACTTCTATGCTAACTTCAATTGTATTTACGAGAGCAATTATTAATTTGATTTATGGCGATAGAATAGTAAAAAAATTAGCTATCGGTGCCTAAATTGTAGTTATAAAAAATGATCTAAAAATTATGGAATTTTTTACACATAATACCAATATTGATTTTATGTCTCAACGAAAGTGGGCTTTTTTATTCTCTGTAACGTTGATATTTTTTTCTGTATGGTCATTAATATTCAACGGCCTGAATCTTGGTTTAGATTTTACTGGAGGCATTCAAATTGAAGTAAATTATGATAAACCTCCTGATTGTAATCAGATACGACAGCGTCTTAGACGTATCGGGTTAGAAGCTATTGTTCAAGCATATGGTAGTTCTAGCGATATCATGATTAAATTAAAATTGCAGAAATATTTTACTCAGCAACAGATGATTGAAACTGTTTTAGGGGTATTGACTGATGCTAAACTCCAAAGAGCAGAGATGATTGGTGCCCAGATTGGAAAGAAATTAGTTACTGACGGTATATTGGCAATTATTATAGCTTTATTAGGTACCATGGTTTATATTACCCTTCGTTTTGAGTATCGTTTTGCGGTTAGTGCAATTATATCATTAATTCATGATCCTATATTAATTTTGGGATTGTTTTCTTTTTTTCATGTCGAATTTGATTCGATTACACTTGCTGCGCTTTTAACTGTAATTGGTTATTCTTTAAACGATACGATCGTAGTTTACGATAGGGCGAGAGAAAATTTTCGTAAAATACGTAAAGCTACTCCAGCAGAAATTCTAAATTTATCTATTAATCAGACATTATCTCGAACTATGATGATATCTGGTTTAACACTAGTAGTAGTTATTGCTTTATTGGTTTATGGTGGACCAATGTTAAAGGGGTTTTCTTTAGCTATGATAATAGGAATCGTTATAGGCACATATTCTTCTATTTATGTCGCAGGTGCTTTAGCTTTGTTTTTTGGATTAGATCGCCATCATTTATTAATTACAAGAAAGAAAATTATCGATACTAGCACACCATAATTTTGATTTCCTATGATATTGTTTAGTAGAAGTATATATTTCTTTTTAAGAAAATGTGTCCAGTAGTACGCATAGATGCTTTGAAAATGTCACTAATAGTCTTAATTTATTAGTAATAATAAGATTAGTAATCTCTGTATGCTAAATCCTTAGTCATATTATAAAAATTTAATATATTTAAAACAGCTCATATCATTATACCGTTTTCGAAATGGATAATTTAGTATCCAGTGTTTATAGAAAATTATCTGTATATTTACGTACTATCCTATCTTTTTTAAAAAAAAGTCATCCTCATGCTTTATATGTATAGTTATTAATTAGTTTGTTTATTTAAAATCTGACACTTTAAATAATTTTCTAATTTCAAAGATATAAGCGCCGTCATTTATTAGTTATTATAAGTAGTATCTAGGTTTATAATTTAACCAAATTTATCAGATTTAGTTTTGTGATATTGATTATAGTTAAATGTCATTTGTTGTCGTTGAATATTTTTATACATGGAGCGATAATATTTAAAGAAGATGGTAATGATGATTACCTGTTTTAAAATTTAGCTATATGAAATATATATGACATTAAAAATTGGATTAACAGGTGGTATAGGTAGTGGTAAATCAACTGTAGCTGCATATTTTGCTAAGTTTAAAATTCCAATTGTTGATGCTGATGTAATTGTTCATGAATTATTTACTTCATCTGCTACCATTTATAAAAAAATTGTTATCCATTTTGGTCGTAATGTTTTAACTGCTAGTAAAGCTCTTGATAGAAGTAAATTGAGAGCTAAAATTTTTGCTGATCCCCAAGAACGTCTTTGGATAGAAAAAATATTACATCCTATAGTGCGCCGCATCATGTTACAGCGAGTAGCAAAATTACAAGATCCTTACTGCATTATGGTTATTCCCTTATTATTTGAAACTAAATTTCCGATTAAAGTAGATCGTATTTTAGTCATAGATTGCCCTAAAAAAATTCAAATTATTAGATTGCAGAGGCGTGGGTTTACTGACTTAGATCAAATTAATAATATAATTAAAATTCAAGCCAGTAGGGACTTACGTATAAGAAACGCTCATGATATTATTAAGAATAATAAAACCCCAAGAGTTTTAAAAAAAGAAATCGAAAAATTGCACGATTATTACTTAAGTTTGATTTAAAATAGTGATACAATACTCGTGTGCATTATATGATTTATGAGCAACCGCTAAACGAACAAATTCGTCTTTGCTTGCGACTTGAATATTTATTCGATCAAGCAGGGTATTATTTAAATCAGGAATCGCTGACATCATTCTGGGATTTACATCAAATTTTAAAAATAATTCTTGAGCTTTTGCAGATTACTAACCGTCCCGATATTAAAAATAAATTATCTCGAATATTGGATCAATACGCTTATCATCTTTCTCAATTAATAAGTATGGTTGATGTCGATCAACAAATATTGAATAATACTATTCAACAGATCGAGTATCTTAGCAATAATTTGCGCGCTAATCAGCAAAAAATAGGTCAAGAATTACGCGAAGACGAATTTTTGAATGATATTCAGCAGCGTTTATATACGCCTGCTGGAACTTGTAGTTTTAGTTTACCTTGCTATCAATCATGGTTACAACAGAAGATCGAGGCTAAATTTCAATTATCAATTTGGTTTAGGTATTTCGATGAGCTTAAAAATGTGGTAGATATTGTCTTGAAAATATTGCGCGAAAGTTCTTCATTCAAAACACTAAAAGCCAGTATGGGATTCCATCACGGCAGTTTGGATTCAAATTTTTTATATCAATTAATTAGAGTAAAATTATCTGATGATAAAAAATTGTTTCCTGAAATTAGCGTAGGACATCATCGTATTGCTATTCATTTTTTTACTTTAGACATTAGTGGTAAAACTAGTCAAATATCAAATGATGTATCGTTTGAACTATCTTGTTGTAAGATATAACGTATTTTTTCGATGAATTTGAATAATGTTGATATATATGTTTTCTAGAATAGTTTTCTCATTATTAAAATGCGACTAATCGTCTTTCTCTGAAATGTTCGATTTCTGTCCAGATTTGATACACTTCCTTGCAAAGGTGATATCGAATTAATGAAAATTAAAATACTACCTTTTTTATCCAGATTTGATACACTTCCTTGCAAAGGTGATACCGAATTAATGAAAATTAAAAATACTACCTTAGGTTGGATAATTTGTTTTTTGGCAGCTATCTTTTATTGTTATGAATACTTATTGCGAGTAGCACCGAGTGTCATGATATTAGAGTTGATGCAATCTTTTAAAGTTAGTGCTACTGAGTTTGGGATATTGACAGCTGTTTTTTATTTTGTTTATACCCCGATGCAGCTTATTGTTGGTCCGCTGTCAGATTTGTATGGCGCTAGGCGTATTTTGATTTTAGCTATAATTTCTTGCACTGTTGGTAGTTATCTTTTTAGCATTGCTCATATTTTAGTGGTTGCAGCAATAGGAAGGGCTTTAATTGGTTTCGGTAGCGCATTTGCTTTTGTCTGTATTTTAAAATTAACTGATTCGTGGTTACCACGGCGTTTTTTTGCTTTATTTGTTGGAATAGCAACAGCTCTTGGTATGATTGGAGCAATATTTCAAGTTACTGTATTAGGTTCGTTAGTTCATGATATTGGTTGGAAGTCAACTATTCATATTGGTACCATTGTTGGAATAATTTTAATTCCAGTTATCTGGTTAGTTGTTCGCGATAATCCAGATGATGTTACTATTATTAAACCGCAATATCGAAACTTCTTTTTCGATTTTTTATCGATATTAAAAAATCCTCAAATGTGGCTCAACGGTTTTATTGGATGTATTATGTATTTATCACTATCAGCATTTGCTGAGTCATGGGGAACAAGATCTTTAACAGTCATTTATAATTTATCGCCATTTGATGCAAGATATTCATGCGCGCTTGTATTTGTTGGATGGTTAATTGGTAGTCCATTTGTAGGTTATGTTTCTGACGTTTGTCATTCAAGAAAAATTCCACTTCTAATTGGTAGTTTTTTTGCAACAATCTTAATTAGCTTAATTATTTATTGCCCTCATAATAATATTAGTTTGTTATTTTGGTTATTATTTCTTTTCGGATTTTTTTCTAGTTGTGAAATTTTATGTTTTGCGATTAGTAGTGAAAACACTACAAAAAATATGATTGCCACAGCTTCGGCTTTTACTAATTTTGTAGTTATGATAAGTGGTATGGCCTCTCAGCCATTGATAGGAAAAATTTTAGATTTAACTTGGACTGGTAAAATGTTGCATGGAGTTAGAATTTATTCTTTAATTAATTATCAATTAGCCTTGACTGTTTTACCTGTAGGATTTTTTTTAGGATTTATTTTAATTTTTTGGTTACGTGAAACTGGTAATAAAGTTTCTGTATAAAATTCAATTTAAAAAATAAAAAACTATGCAAATACTCATGTTTGTTTTAATATATGCGAACTTCTTGTCTGTAAGAAGAAGTAATTAATATTAATCCTTATAAGGAGAATAAAATGGCGATAAAAAAAACTTCTTTAGCAAAAAAGAAAACCGCTAAAAAATGTAGTAGAAGTTGTGCATGTAAAACTAAAGCTAAAGTTAAAACTAAAGCCAAAGTTAAAAAAAGTAAAAAAAAGTAGCGAAGTATGATTCTTATATTTCATCATGATTGATGAAATATCTCTTGTTTGGCGAGATGATATAAGTCTCGCCAATTTGCTTCTTGAAAGTCTGATTGTACTATTGAATAAGTGTTGTAAATTAAATCAAATTAATTACATAAATTTGGTACGACGTTTCAAACAATTTGTAACTTAAATAGAAGAAATTTTATATGGTTTAATATTCAGAGATCTGTAAAAGGTGTATTGCATTAATTGTTCCCTTTGATGTTTAATGAAAATTTTAAGTTGTATTTAACGATTATTATTTATAATTAAGATTATAGTTTAATTATCGACACTTGCATTTCGTGAGTACCGTTGTGTGCTACTTGTTGTTTTTTTGGTAAATAAATTAATAATATTGCGAATTGAAAATTCCATCATCTTTGCTTATTATTTTTAGTTATTAGCATATGTAGGTTTATTTTAACTTGTATTATCGGTAATAATTATTTCTCTATATATAATTTTATTAAATATGATTTTTGACGAAACATGAATTTTGATAGAGATATTCATGACATCATTAATTAAATTAACCAAAGTTATTCCTGAAATACTTAATCATCAAAGATTAGATATAGCGTTAAGTGCTCTTTTACCAGAATTTTCTCGAGCACGAATTCAAGAGTGGATTAGAATTGGTTGGGTGACAGTGGATGCAAAGAAGTTACGTCCTAGAGATAAAGTTGTAACTCACCAGACAGTTATAGTTAATGCTACTGTTGATGCTATCATCCCATTCCAACCACAGCAGATTACTCTGGATGTTTTGTACATAGATCGTGATATTATCTTAATAAATAAGCCTGTAGGTTTAGTAATGCACCCAGGAGCTGGTAATATTAACAATACTTTATTAAATGCTTTATTATATCATTATCCAGAATTAGCAATTATTCCGCGAGCTGGAATAATTCATCGTCTCGATAAGGATACTTCTGGTATAATTGTTGTGGCACGTAATCTTCAATCATATAATAAATTAATAGATGCCTTACAACGACGAACGATCAATCGAGAATATGAAGCTATTGTAAATGGAGTGATGCTTGCTGGCGGGGTGATTACTGCATCTTTGGGACGCCATCCTGTTAAACGTACTTGTATGGCTGTCAAGATTAATGGTAAAAATGCTGTTACTCATTATCGAATAATTCATAAATTTAGTAATCATACTCATATTAGAGTATTTTTAGAAACTGGTCGTACACATCAAATACGGGTACATATGGCATATATTGGTTATCCTATTATAGGAGATCAAAGCTATAATCTATCTAATAAAATAACAAATAAAATTAGTCCAGTATTACATCGGCAACTTGAAGGATTTAAGCATCAAGCATTACACGCTAGAAAGTTAAAGTTTTTTCATCCTGCTACCGGCAAATTGGTAGTACAAGAAGCCCCTTATCCACAAGATTTTAAGGATTTGTTACAAACCCTAATCAACTATAACTAATTTCTTTATACAGTAAACAATTAAAGATTTATTTTAATTTTAGTCAGATGTATATCTGATCGAGAAAACACATCCTAAAATTACTAAAATTGCTCCTATCCAAAAACACATATCTGGTATATGTTTCCAAAATATCCAATCAAAAATTCCACTAAATAATATACTACTGTATAATAAAGGTCCAACCACTTTGGGTGGCGCATACAGCATTGATCTAGTTAAGAATTCATGATAAGCAGTTCCTATTGCTCCAATTAATAACAGATACGCCATACTTTTAATGCTTGGAAGTTGCCAATTAAGAATAACAGAGACGCCACTCAAAAGGGCCATTAAATAAAAATAATACAGTAATATAGTATGTGGTTTATCATGTTTAGCTAATTCATATAATACCAGAAACGAAGTTGCAGTCGCTAGGCTAGAAATAAGAGCTATTAGAGTTACTGGGTTAAAATTGCTGCTATATGGTTTTAAGATAAATAGAATTCCTATAAATCCAACTACTATCGCTAGCCAATTTTTAATGTTTGTTTTAGTACCAAAAAAAACCGCCCCCAAAAACGGTATGAACAGTGTATAACTCATATACAGTGCATTAGCATCAACTAAAGGAGCATATTTTATTGTATGATAGAGAGCAAGTAGCGCAGCGAAACTTGTAACAGCTCGCAATAATTGAAGACCAAAATGTTTAGTTTTGATAGGAAAGCATTTACCATTTAAGCGCTTATAAATAAATACTACAGTTACCCAAATTGAACTTATAACTGAACGAAAAAAAACTGCCATACTTTCTGTAGTATCATTAGTAATAAGCTTGATTAATAAGTTCATACTACTGTAGCAAATTGCTGCCAAAAGACATAACACTACCGCGCGTACGACGAATTTTGATTTTTTTTCGCTTTCTTGTATAGAATAACTGTTAGTTATCATTTATTTTTCCATTAAACACTGTATCGTTTGGATTAAATTTCCTGAATGTTTTGGTATTTATGCCAATTGAGTCGAGCGCAGAGTATACGTTAATTCTATCCTCGCGCAACATTAAATGCAAACCAAAGACATATAGATATACAAAGCATCATCTACTTCATTATAATTATAAATTGTTTCAATTCAAAGTAAATTGTTTTTATCATGTAATCATCTACATTTATCTAATACTTTAAGTTTATTCAAATTAGAATTTGTGTGTCTTAGTTAAATTTGTTAAATATTTTATAAAATTTTGTCCAACTTCATGATGTTTCATACCGTATTCTACAGTAGCTTCTAAATAACCTAATTTACTACCACAATCATAGCGTTTACCGTAAAATCTATAACCATATACATCTTGATTTATCAATAACTTATCAATACCATCAGCAAGTTGAATTTCTCCGACACTTTTTTTTATGATCTTTTCAAGACAAGAAAAAATATCTGGAGTTAGAATATATCTACCAATGGATGCAAATCGAGAGGGGGCACTTCTATGATGAGGTTTTTCAACAATTTTTGTGATTTTCGTATATTCTCCTAATTTTAATTTAGTCTCGTCAAGACCGACAATGCCATACTTCTCAGTTTCTGATAACAGTACAGGCTGTACAGCTAAAATACTTTTTTTAACTTTATCAAAAACATTCAACATTTGTCGTAAACATGTATAATTTTTATTGTTATCGATTAAATCATCAGCAAGTAAAACGGCAAACGGTTCTTTGCCAATAATTTCTTTGACGCATAATATTGCATGTCCTAAACCTAATGGATTCGGTTGTCTTACGTATACACAAGAAACTCCTTCAGGTAAAACATTACGCACGATTTCAAGCCATTTATTTTTTCCAATTTCAGCTAATTTAAACTCTAATTCAAAATTAGAATCAAAATGATTTTCAATCGCATGTTTACTGGAACTAGTAACAAAAATTAATTGTCTAATACCGGCATTAACTGCTTCTTCTACTGCATACTGAATAAGTGGTTTATCAACAATAGGTAGCATCTCCTTAGGATTTGCTTTTGTTACAGGTAAAAATCTAGTACCAAGACCAGCTACTGGAAAAACTGCTTTTGTAATTTCATTTGTCATATTCTCTCATAGATAAAACTTTATGACATGGTCAGCCATTGGATTCTAAAGATACTACTCTTGGCACAACAAGATGTTCTTTGGTAACCATATCTACTTTTTGCCAATCTACAACCACGTTGTGAGTATTTGCGATTTTTGTTACAATATCAAGTGCTGGTTTTGTATCATTATCTAGTTTAAGACGTTGTTCGGAAAGTGGCATATGAGCTTCTAAATACAATTTACCATCAATCCAATCTGCTTTATACGGTCTATTTATTATAACAACCTTGGTTCCTATAGTAACCAAATTATATAACTCTGCTATATCATTTTCATATAAACGAAGACAACCAGCACTGCTTCTTTTTCCGATCCCGTAGTTGGTATTGGTACCATGAATCATATTCCCCTCTACCGATAAATAGAGTGCATGTTTACCTAATGGATTATCTGGACCTGGAGGAACAATTTTATTAACTTTAAGTCCCATAGTCTGTCTAAATTTATATATAGAATCAGGGACATGCCATGTAGGATTTTTTACTTTTCGTACTACAGTCATTATTCCGAGCGGGGTATCCCAACCCTTTCTGCCCACCCCAACTGGATATATGTAAATTTTGTTTTCCTGTTGATAGTAAAGACGCATTTCAGCTATGTTAACCACGATAATATTTTTCTTCTCAGTTAATTCTCGTGGCAAAATATATTGAGTAGGAATAATTAACACTATATCAGTCGGAGGTTCATCCGGATCGATTCCGGGATTAGCTTCGAGTACTTCATAATAACCGACGCCAAAACGTGATGCAATATCAGAAAAATCTTCATTATATATCACTTTGGCAATTATAGGTTCACCAATCAAATTATTGCCATTTTTAGGTAAATCGAAAGTTAATCCATAAATTAAATTTGACCAAAAAACTAATAATATTATTATGATATTCTTCATATCTATTTTAGTAATTGATACACTTCACGGTACGTGGAAATGGAATGGTATCACGAATATTCCTAATTCCAGTAATATACATCAGCATTCGTTCAAGGCCTAAACCAAAACCAGCATGCGGCACTGTTCCATAGCGACGTAAATCCAAGTACCATTGATAATTTTTTTTATTTAAACCTAACTCATCCATACGTGTCGATAACACATCAAATCGTTCCTCGCGTTGACTGCCACCAATAATTTCTCCAACTCCCGGAAGTAGAATATCCATAGCAGCAACAGTTTTATTATCGTCATTAATTCGCATGTAAAAACTCTTTATTTCTTTAGGATAATTTATTAGTATAACCGGTCCGTGAATCAAATCTTCGGTTAAATAACGTTCGTGTTCTGATTGTAAATCTAGCCCCCATTTAATAGGGAATTTAAATTTTTTCTTAGATTTCTCTAGGTATTTAATAGCTTCTCCATATTCCATATAAATAAATTTACTATCAATCAATTTTTCTAAACGATCAATGCAATTATTTGCAATTTTATCTACAAAAAACAAGATATCTACTTTACATTCTTTAAGTATCACATTAACTAGATAGTAAATCATTTCAACTGCTAGGCTCGAGTTATCATTAAGATCAGCAAAAGCTACCTCAGGTTCTACCATCCAAAATTCCGCTAGATGTCTACTGGTATTGGAATTTTCTGCACGGAAAGTTGGTCCAAAAGTATAAACTTTAGTCAAAGCTTCGCAATAAGCTTCTGCATTTAATTGACCAGATACAGTTAAAAAAGCTTCATGATTGAAAAAATCGTCAGAAAAATCAATATTACCATCGTGTTGTAGATGTGATCTAGTTAAATCTAGAGTAGTAACTCGTAACATTTGTCCAGCTCCTTCGCAATCGCTAGAAGTAATGATTGGTGTATGAATCCAATAAAATCCTCGCTCATGAAAAAAGCGATGAATGGCCATAGATAAATGATGTCTTATTCGAGTAATTGCACTAATTATATTAGTGCGAGGTCGTAGATGTGCGTATTCTCGCAGATATTCAAGTGTGTGGTATTTTGGTGTTATGGGGTAGGTGTTGGGATTTTCAATCCATCCTATAATTTCGATTTTTTCAGCATGCAATTCTATTAATTGGCCATTTCCAGAAGATTGTATTAATTTTCCTATTGCCATAATAGAACATCCAGTTGTTATTCGTAATATTTCAGTTTGATAATTAAATAAAGAATTATCTGCTACTATTTGAAGTGGTTTTAAACAAGAGCCATCACTTAAGTCAATGAATGATATTCCGGTTTTTGAATCTCGACGAGTCCGTACCCAACCAGTAATTTTTATAGTAGAATTTAAAGCAGCTTGTCCATTAAGTAAATCTGATATAGTATTGATTTGTTTTATCATTTCAGTAGAATATCTTTAACGAATGGTATAGTCAATTTTCTTTGTGCTTTAAGTGATGCAATATCTAATTTATTGAGACTGTCGAATAAACTATGAGCATCACGTTTGTAGTGATTCAATAAAAAACTAGCAACACCATCAGTTAGTTCTAATCCTCTGGATTTAGCGCGTAGTTTTAAACTAATTATCTTTTCTTCATCACTTAACGCGTGCAATTCAAAAATCATATTTCCTAGTAATCGTGATTTTAAATCCAATAATTTAATCTGTAGAGCTTGAGGAGAGGTATTGGCAGTGATTACTATTTTTTTATTATGAGTTAAGATATTATTAACAGAATAGAAGATCTTTTCCTCCCATTTTAAATTGCCCGCTATCAAATGCAAATCATCAATACAAAAAATATCAATATCATTAAAATCATCAAGAATGTTTACGGTAAATTGATATGCGTCTTCAAGTGGTAAATAGGCTGCTGATAAATCATGTTCATTGAATAATTGACATAGCGCCCCTAATAAGTGACTTTTTCCAGAACTTTCTTTTCCCCAGAGATATATACAGCATGGATCGACATCGAGATAGAGGTTATTTAGTGTTGTAATCAATTGTATATTACTACCAACAAAAAAATTATTGAAACTTGCCGGATCTTTGATGCTTAAATTAAAAGCTAGTTGTTTTAATTCCATAATTCAAATAACCCATTTATAATTTAAATCTACTTTTGGTAGTGAGTTATTAATATTTAAATTCGGTATTAATCTATGTTGTGTTTGAATAATCTTCAACAAGGTTTCTTTGCCACCAAAAATCTGAACAGCCAATTCAATATATGCTGTATTAACAGTTATTAAGTCAATTTGCGTGATAGCATTTTTATTTAAAGAATATAAATAATTCACTACTTCATTGTAACCATCTAATCCATTAACATCAATGATTCGTATTATTAATTTAGATTTATTATTTCGATGATTTATCGCGATATCAGTATCAGTAATT
Source organism: Coxiellaceae bacterium (assembly GCA_031263085.1). GTDB lineage: Bacteria > Pseudomonadota > Gammaproteobacteria > UBA9339 > UBA9339 > UBA9339. Next base: position 108,225 of record JAISGM010000003.1, on the reverse strand, counting down.
GCAATACTATTGGCTATTTTTTTAAAAGCCCCAGCAATTACTTCGTTAATATTTGTACCATTGATGCTAAAATACTGACTTCTACCATTTTGTAATAACATCCAAACACTAGACCAAGCATCATTAAAGATAACAGGCTTTAAACAACCCACAGCAATAGAAGAAGTTTTGTAACGATGAGACGCAGCTCTAATCTTAGATGAATTAAAATAACAAATATCATTCGTGTTGATCTGCTTTGCGTCTTCTAAATCCCACGAAGGAAGTACAATAGGTAGGCCTATTTTTATTGATTGTTTTTCGGCTAATGCTGTTAATTCATCTCTATTTTTTCTTTCTGTTATAAATTTATTATGTATATTCTTAGTAAACCAAATTAAAGTTGCTGGTATTTGTGGTTCATTAATTTTGGATACTCTTTGAAGAAGTTGAAAAATAGATTTCTCATCGAAAATTATTTGTATATATTCACAGTCATCTTGGTCAAAATATTTAAATTGTCTGACATAAATGTCAGGATTATTAAGTGCTTTTTTAACTTCAGATAAAGTATCAATTTTAGAGTCATGACTGATGCGAATTAAAATATCTTTTAATGCTTTGGGAAAAATTCTTTTGAGTTCTATTTCGCTATTGTTTGCTACTGGCATTTCAACTGCGTATAATGAGATAGTTTCTTGCATTCCAAATGCATTTGTTGCGGAGATAACTGAAATTGATATACTCAAAACAAATGTTAGCAGGTTATAATATAGCATAATTTTAATATTATAATTAGGTAAATTAATTATGTTAAAGTAGTTTAACACTCTCAAAAATTTCAATTTTCATTCAACGTATCATGCATCATCGATCTTAGCAAATCATCTTTGTTTTATGACAATCAATTTGATTATTAAACAAATATTATTCAACTTATTTTATATCTTTTTAATAAGGAATTTACTATAAAATTTACAATCACTCTTTACATCAATTTTTTTAGTAAAGTTAAAATGGATTAAAGCAAAAGTAGAATGATTTTATAAAAACAGTTAAGTGGAATACTTATATGTATTAAGTGATGAAATACATCTTAGCTTACCAAAAAGTTATTCGTATTCCCCATGTGGCTGTGTTGATGCTTTGACACTTTTGATTTTCAATTGAATGACAACCATTATTAAAATAATGAGCGTATTTTATGAGAGCAGCAAGATGAGGAGTAAAATTGTAACAAACATCCACGCCAATTACTGGTTGAATTCTGTTATTTTTATAATCATCAATTTTAGTGCTACTTCTACTACCGCCAATCTTCATAGCCAAGTCTAGTTTTTCTGGTTTTATAAAATTATCATGGATCGCAGCAATAAATAAAAACTCTATCGCGGTAGTTTTTATGTTCGTTCGCTTACCTGTGTTAAGGTAGCAAGTTTCAAAACCAATACCAAATATCTTATTGAAATCGTGTAAATATCCAGTTCCAAAATTGATGGCGGGTAATCCGGCAACACTAGTCCAACCACTGGCAATCGTAGTATAGATACCCGTAGCTCCAAATGCCAGTGATTGCCAAGTTAATAATAAAGATGTTGTAATAATTACATATCTAATTTTAATATGCATACTACTCGTAATACTAACATTGTGAATTTGAATTGTATTGGATTTTCCCGATAATGATTTTACGTAATATACGTAGTAATTTTATAAGCGTCAATTAAGCTTGCCCTGTACTATAATTTTCCGTTTGTTTATTCCAAAATATTAAATATGTAATGTTGTCATCAGAAATAAAAATTAATTTAGAGTTTTTAACTCCCATAGTCTCTAATTTCAATTACTATTACTATAAACCATCTATGTGTCTTATCAAAATGAATAAATTAACGAAGTAGATTTTGTTTGAGATCTACGATTTTCATTAACAACATTATGTATTAGTAATGTTCGCAAGTTTTACCTAAATCGTCTACTATCCTCTAATGTCAATATCTATTTTATTGGCTCCCCGGGACGGGATTGAACCGCCGACCAAGTGATTAACAGTCACCTGCTCTACCGCTGAGCTACCGGGGAATACAAACACCCATACTAATCGTAACTGCTTAAATTATCAAAGTCAATTTGTACGCTACCTTAATCTTTAATTTATTAGGATCTAGTAGAAATAATTTAACTTTCAGATCTACAATTTAGTTAAATTTTTTGCTGAGTATTAAAGCTCAATATTAAACTTTCAAAAAATAGATGACTGATGTTGGCGTCCCGGAGAGGATTTGAACCTCCGACCTGCCCCTTAGGAGGGGGCTGCGCTATCCAGCTGTGCCACCGGGACGATCTCTGATCTAATTGACAAGTCATTAGTGTACTATATCGAGAATATGTTCTTTTTAACAAAATCAGTTTCAAAAAATTCTTCCAATTACCACTCTGAAGAAGCAGAAGTTAGAGATAAACCAAATTCTGTTATAGTAATTCTTGTGAATGTTAGTTAATAACTACTATTAACTATACTTTAATTTTTGTAAAGAGTTTGTTTTTTACAATCTAATTATCTGCGAGTCAAACTTATAGTTTTATTAATAATAATGGAGCTGAGGAGAATCGAACTCCCGACCTCCGCGTTGCGAACGCGGCGCTCTTCCAGCTGAGCTACAGCCCCTAAAAAATTAATATATATTAATTAAAATAAATAGATTTTTCATTAAATAATTGTTTATTTTTATACAATAAATTTCTATTTTTTTTGGAAACTGCTATTTTATATCGTACATTTGTTTTAATATTCCGAAACTTATGAAATTAAGAAAAATAAAATTATCCGGGTTTAAATCATTTATAGATTCTACCTCATTGTATTTACAAAGTAATTTAATTGGAATAGTTGGGCCTAATGGTTGCGGTAAATCTAATATTACAGATGCTATACGTTGGGTGATGGGAGAAATTTCAGCTAAGCAGTTACGTGGCGAATTGATGAGTGACGTTATTTTTAATGGATCTTCAACACGAAAGCCTGCTGGTCAAGCAGAGGTAGAACTGATTTTTGATAATAACGATGCAAGTTTTGGTGGAGAATATGCGTCTTATAATGAAATTGCAATTCGTCGTAAAATTAATCGCGACGGATGTTCAGAATATTCTTTAAATAATATTCCATGTCGTCGCAAGGATATTACTAATATTTTTCTTGGTACTGGACTAGGGTTAGATAGCTATGCCATTATCGAGCAGGGAACAATTTCTAAGTTTATTGAAGCGAAGTCAGATGATTTACGAACATTTATTGAAGAAGCTGCTGGTGTTTCTAAATATAAGGAACGGCGTCGTGAAACAGAAAACCGCATAAAGCATACAAAAGAAAATTTATTTAGACTTAATGATGTCTTAGAAGAAATTGATAAACAGCTTAAACATTTAAAATTGCAAGCTAATACTGCTGAAAAATACCAAAAATTAAAACAAGAAGAGCGCTTAACTAGGGCAGAGTTGCTTGTTTTACATTGGCGCGAAGTTAATAAAAGAATTTATGAAAATAAAATAATCATCACTAAAGACAAGGCTGTATTTGTTAATAAAACTAACGAACTTCATGTTTTAGATGAAAGAATTATCGCTTTACGCGAAGAATATAATAATTATATATCAAAGCTTAATGATACTCAGGAGAATTATTATCAAATTTGTACAAATATTACTTGTTTCGAGCAACAAATCAAATATGCTAATGAGCGGCAAGAGCAATTATCAATAGATTTAACTCAAGCTAATCAAATTGAACAAGAAATACTTCAACAGCAATCATCAAATAAAGATCAATTTAAATTGCTGTCACAAGAAAAATCTAAGATTGCTTTAGAACTTAAAGATTCTGAGTTAGTTTTGTCACAAACTAAACAAAGTTTGTATCGTGTAGAAGAGCAAGTAAAGATACAACAAAAGAGTTATAATGAACTTAATCTTAATAATTCTACAGTATCACAGGATCTTCAGATTGAAGAAACAAAAATTACCCATCTCCAATCAAGTATCGCTAATATTGTTTCTGATATAAAAAAATTCAAAATTGAATTAACTGAACTTAATTTCCAAGAATTAAATACAAGTATTACGGATATTAATAATTTATTAAAAGATGCTCAGGTTAATCAGGAGAGATTACAGAAAAATTTAATGGAGAAAAAGCAACAAATTGTTTCAACCAGAGAAGTAATGGTTAAATTGGTAAACATTCTTGATCAATCACAAAGTAAGTTACAAGTTTTAATTGGCCGTAAATCCTCTTTAGAAGCATTACAACAAACGGCATTAGGAAAGAGTAATCCCCTTTTAACTGATTGGTTGAGGCGCCATAATCTCGAGCAAAAACCCAGATTAGCTCAAAAATTACGAGTAGTTGTTGGTTGGGAAATTGCAGTAGAAATCGTGCTTGGAGTTTATCTTGAGGCGGTTTGTGTTGAAGATATAGATAGTATTATTCCGGTAATTAAGGATTCAATTCATATTAATTTAATTTTATTTGATAGGTTACCACAATCGCAATATAAGGAGCGCAGTGATCTTATTACTTTGGTCAGTAAAATAAATTCTCAGTTACCAATTAGTAATTTGTTATCAGGTATTTATGTTGCCGAAGATATCGATGAAGCTTTAAATATTAAATCGCAGCTTAATTGCAGAGAATCTGTCATCACTAGAAGTGGTATTTGGTTTGGTCAAAATTGGATACGTATTACCTATGATACAAATCCTAAGATTGGAATTTTGCAGCGCGAAAAGGAACTTCAAGAACTTAATAATAATATTATTGAAGCACAAAGCATTTGCGCTAAAGAGAAACAAAAATTAACCGATCAACAAAATGTTTTAGTTATTTTGGAGGAAGAGCATAGTAATCTACAACAGAGCCTACACAAGGCGTTAGCAGAATATAGTAATATTCAAAGTCAAATTATAGCTAAAAAAATTAACCTACAGTATATCGAGAGGCGTTCCTTAGTGTTGGAACAGGAAATTGCTAGTAAAGATAATGTCTTAATAGCCTTGCAAGGGCAATTATCTGCTTCTCTAATAAAGAAAGACGATGCCATTAAACAACAAGCTTCGTATAAACTTAAACTCCAAAAATTGTCTCATAAACAAGATGAAGTACAAAAAGTTTTAGGAGAAGTACAAAAAGTTACTCAAAAAACTCAAGAGAAAGTAACTAATTTTACCTTGCATCTTAAGTTGCTTGAAAACCAATTAGACCATTTAATTCAGAATTTAGAGCGAGATAATAATCGTTTATCTGATTTAAAAGAGCAACAACTTATTATTATGAAATCTTTAGAAGATATCGGTAAACCATTTGTTAATTTGAATGAGAATCTTCAATTAGAATCGAAACATCGTCTAGAAGTTGAGAATATTTTATCTGAAATTAAACATAAGATTATAAATATAGAACAAGAGTTGCATAATTTAGAGCAGCAACAGATAGACTCCAGAGGAGTTAATGAAAGAATCAGAGTCTCTTTAGAAAATATTCATACAGAATGTGCTAAATTGCAGGTTAAGAGTGATACTTATTTAGAGCAAGTTACAGAATTAGGATTAAAATTGGACGAAGTAAATATTACCTTGCCTGAAAATGAGGTAATTCAAATTTTGGAAGATAAATTGATAAATCTTACTTCATTTATCGAAAATTTAGGATTAATTAATCTCACTGCTATTGATGAATTTAATAAACTTAATGAACGAAGAAATTATCTAAATTCTCAAAATCGAGATTTAGAGAAAGCTTTGAATTCTTTAGAGGGAGTTATTCAAAAAATCGATTACGATACTAAAGTTCAATTTAAGGAAGCTTATGATAAAATCAATTTAAAATTTCAAGAGTTATTTCCTAAAATTTTTAACGGCGGTAAAGCATATTTAGAGCAAACAATAGATAATTTAGTGTCTGGTATATCTATTATGGTGCGCCCCCCTGGTAAGAGAAATTCTAGTATTCATCTTTTATCAGGTGGTGAAAAAGCCTTGACAGCAATAGCTCTAATTTTTTCTATTTTCCATTTAAATCCGGCGCCATTTTGTATTCTTGATGAAGTTGATGCACCGCTAGATGAAATTAACGTTTCACGTTTTTGTAACTTAATTAAAGAAATGGCTACAAGCGTACAATTTATTTTTGTTACTCATAATAAGCTGACTATGGAAATTGCTTCCCAATTAATTGGGGTTACGATGCAAGAATCAGGGGTATCAAGAATTGTAACAGTTGATATTGATGTAGCTCTTGCTTTAGCGAATCTTAAAAATAAATCAGATAAAGATAGTTAATTTGTTTTCAAACGATATCAACTTGCTATTGGATAAATTTGTCATCTTAAACATAAAAGATTTATATAACAAATCTCTATCTTGATTTAAGATTAATGTTCTAATTTAAATTATTTATAATAGCCTATAATATAATCCCATAATTACCTATACTTTATAAAGTATAATTTTATTGTAATACTAATGATATAATTTATTTAGTTGTAGTTATTTATAATAATGTTTTCTGAATTTACATAACTAGATCTTCTTAATAGAAGAGAATGATGATAGTTTATAGTATTAATACATATAAAATTTATTAAGTTAACAAATATGGATGGTGTCTCATAGTAATTCAATTAGTGTGATCTATGTAATACGAGGATCAATATAACTATTTAAGGCATAATTTACTTTCTTTAAAGATATATTAGACTATGACTAGAGAATATAGCCAAAATAAAATTTTGGAACTTAAAAAAATACTTCATGACTGTAGTTATCATTACTATGTTCTAGATAATCCTAAAATTTCCGATGCTGAATATGATAACTTATTTAGAGAATTACAATCTTTGGAAGCCGAATATCCTGAATTGGTGACCATAGACTCACCAACACAGAGGGTTGGAGCGTTTCCAGCCACCTCTTTCCGGAAAATTAAGCATGTAGTACCCATGCTTTCTCTTGATAATGCCTTTACTAATGAAGAAGTTTTTGCATTCGATAGACGCGCTCATGAACGATTATGTTTTAAAAATTCAGAAAAAATTACTTATATGTGCGAACCCAAGATAGATGGCATAGCTGTTAATTTAATATATGAAAATGGAGTTTTAATGCAAGCTGCGACTAGAGGTGATGGAGTTATTGGCGAAGATATTCTACAAAATGTGCGTACTATTAGCAGTATCCCTTTAAGATTACGTGGAGACAACTTGCCTAGCTTAATTGAAATACGCGGCGAAGTTTATATGTCACGAAAAAGTTTCCGAAAAATTAATTCATTTATTAATCCTCGTAATGCTGCTGCTGGTAGTTTACGTCAACTTGACCCAAAAATAACTGCCCAAAGATCTTTAGATATTTTTTGTTACGCTGTTGGAGCAATAAAAAGTAATAATTTACTAACCAGTCAAAATGATGCATTAATTATGTTAAAAAAAATTGGTTTTAGAGTTAATGCTGAAGTGAAAATGGTTACTGGAATAGAGAATTGCATAAAATATTATAAAAATATTAACGCAAAAAGAAATAAATTACCGTATGAAATAGATGGTGTGGTATATAAAATTAATAGTTTTGAGCAACAACATACTCTTGGATTTGTTACTCGTGCACCACGTTGGGCATTAGCGCATAAATTTTCTGCTGAGGAAGAATTAACTCAAATATTAAATATTGAATTCCAAATTGGGCGTACTGGTGTTTTAACTCCAGTTGCACGACTCAAGCCAGTTTTTGTTGGTGGCGCCACTGTCAGTAATGCTACTCTACATAATATTGATGAAATTAGACGTAAAGATATTAGAATTGGCGATACAGTAATAGTTCGTCGCGCTGGTGATGTTATTCCTGAAATTGTGTTGGTAGTTCGTGAAAAACGACCGTCTCATGCAAAGATAATAATATTACCTGAATATTGTCCAATATGTAGTTCAAAAATAATTAAAAACTCTAATGAAGTAGCTGCTTACTGCGGCGGTTCTTTGATTTGTAAAGCACAACTTAAAGAATCAATAAAGCATTTTGCTTCACGATTAGCTTTAAATATTAGAGGATTAGGTAGTGAATTAATTAATAAGTTAGTTGATGCTAATATTGTTAGAAGTGTCGCTGATCTTTATATTTTATCTCAAGAAAAAGTAATGTCTTTAGAACGTCAGGGCGAAAAATCATCACAGAATGTTTTACTGGCAATTACTAAAAGTAAAAATACTAGTTTATCTAAATTCATTTATGCTTTAGGAATTAGGAAAGTAGGAGAAGTGACAGCCAAAAAAATAGCTGATCATTTCGGTGATTTATCTAAATTAATTTGCGCCACGACTAATAACTTAATGATTATCAATGATATTGGCCCTGTTGCGGCTAATCAAATAGTTACTTTTTTTGGAGAAAAACATAATCGTGATCTAATTGAAAAATTAATATTTTTCGGTATTAAGTGGTCTAAAGAACAATTAGTTGTTAACAAAAGATTTGTAGATAAAATATTTGTATTAACCGGGACTTTAAAAGCCATGAGTCGTGTTGAAGCTAAGGAGAAACTTAAATTGTTCGGAGCTAAAATTAGCGAAAGTATCTCTAATAAAACTGATTATATTGTAGTTGGGGAAAATCCTGGATCAAAACTAGATAAAGCTAAAAAAATTGGGACAAGGATTATTAATGAAGAGCAATTTTTGGAGATTTTATGCTGACATCATTAAATACAATTGGTGACTTTATTAATTTCGCGTTTACTGAATTTAAGCGTAAAAAAATCTGTTTTGGTCATGGCACTACTAATGCGTGGGACGAGGCTATTTATCTAGTTTTATCTCTGCTTCATTTATCTTGCAATAGTAATGCAAAGACTTTTAATAAGAGATTAAAAGTCGATGAGAAGCAAATAGTTTTTGCAGGGATTAAGAGTCGTATTGAAAAGAGAATCCCTACAGCTTATCTAGTTAAAGAAGCATGGTTTTTAGGAAGATCTTTTTATGTAGACAATAGAGTATTGATTCCCAGATCTCCAGTAGCTGAGCTTATTGCTAGACGATTTGCTCCATGGATCAAGACAGAAAAAATATTACGCATTTTGGATATTGGCACAGGAAGCGGATGTATCGCAATTAGTTTAGCATACACTTTTCCTAATGCTATAGTTGATGCTATCGATATCTCATTTGATGCTCTAGAAGTAGCTGCAATTAACTGCGTTAGACATAAAATGACTAATAGAGTGCGATTTCTGCAGTCAGATTTATTTGAAAAACTCCAAGGAGAGAAATATAATATTATTATTAGTAATCCTCCATACGTAAGTCGAAAAGAAATGAGAAAATTACCCCAGGAGTATGTTTATGAACCTGAAATCGCCCTATTTGGTGGAAAAGATGGTTGTGATCTGATTATAAAAATTATTGAAAACGCTTCGAAATATCTAGCATCAGAGGGTATTTTAGTAGTAGAGGTTGGTAATAGCGCAAATAATGTAATAAAAAAATATAAGTATCTCCCTTTTATATGGTTAGAATTTGAACGAGGTGATAGTGAGGTTTTTTTATTAATTAAAGAACAAATACAGCTGTAAGTTGTTGTTTTATATCGGCATGTGTTGCAGTTATTGAATTTATAGTTTATAAGATATCATTGATCGATAGAATAAATTTATGAAAGCGATTATATATTTAATGTGTATGTTATTTATTGGCAATGTTTATGCAGTCGATAATAACGATCAAGTACAGGTCAATTACAACGTCTCATCGGACATAACATCACCAGAAGAAATTTCTTCAATTGTACCAGAAGATATTTCTTCAATTGTATCAGAAGATATTTCTTCAACTATTGATGTGAGTATAGTTTCATCGCAGGAATTGATTGATCGTTTGACAATATTGGAATCTCAAATTACTGAAATAAATAAACGCATCAGTTTGATAGAATCAAATTTTGAAAATGGCAAAAATACGAAATTTTTTAATCAATTATTTCAACAAGTTACATTTTTATATAATCGTTTAGGTTATGGTATTTTATTTTTTGCGACAATTTTAATTATTTTGTTTATTTTAATAAATAAGATTATTTCTTGGAATAAAGAATTTAAGATTAAAAATAATGTAACAGAAGGGGATCAGGATAATTTGATAGATGGACAAGATCAGGATGATTGTGTTGCAACTAAATTAAATTTAGCTCGTGCTTATATCGAAATGGGAAATGATGACAAGGCAGAATATATGCTTTATGAGGTATTATCTCAAGGAGATGATAGTGAACGATACGAGGCTGACGTTTTATTAAAGAAAATAAAAACCAAGAAACTTAATGTTTGATCATATGCGAGTAGCTTTGGGAATAGAGTATGATGGAACAAATTATTATGGTTGGCAGAGACAGCTTGGTTTGGCATCTCTTCAAGAAAAAGTTGAAACTGCTTTGAGTAAAGTGGCAACAGAAAAAATTATAGTTACTTGCGCAGGTCGAACTGATGCAGGGGTGCATGCTTTATATCAAGTAGTGCATTTTGATACTAAAGTTGAGAGAAATTCTCGAGCCTGGGTTATGGGTGCAAATAGTAATTTGCCTAGCGATATTCGTATTCTTTGGGCGCGTCTAGTATCATCAAATTTTCATGCACGTTATGGCGCTATTTCGCGTCATTATCGTTATATTATTTATAATAATATAATTTCCTCAGCATTATTGCGTGATCGAACAATGTGGTACCCGTATGCATTAGATGAAAAAATAATGAATAATGCTGGTAAGTATTTATTGGGTGAGCATGATTTTTCTTCGTTTCGTGGCAGTGGTTGTCAGTCGAGAAGTGTCAGACGTAATGTAACTCTACTTGAAGTAACTCGTAATGGAGTTATGATTAATATAGATATTAAAGCTAATGCTTTTTTATTGCGTATGGTACGCAATATTGTTGGGGTTTTGATTAAAATTGGAACAGGCAAACGTCGTCCTATTTGGGCAAAAGAAGTTTTAGAAATGCGTGATCGCAAATCCGCTGCCGTTACTGTTCCGGCTGCAGGACTGTATTTAATTAAGGTTGAATACGACGAATTTGGAGAATAAAATTATGTTAAATTTCCATGATATTAATATTCATACAATTGCCGATTTTTTTAGTACTCATCCATATAGTTTAAGCATTTTTGCATATTCAGTAGTTTTTGTCGAATCAATGGCTATAATCGGAGTGATCGTGCCAGGCGCCATTATTATGCCATCTATTGGATTTTTAATTGGTTCTGGAGTGACGCCTGTTGGTAGTACTTTTATGTGGACAATTTTAGGAGCAATTACTGGTGATTGTTTAAGTTACTTTATTGGAATTTATTTCCGGGATCGTATTCATAAAATATGGCCATTTACTAGATGGCCTAATTTGTTAAGTCGAAGTAAAGATTTTTTTGATGAACATGGAGGTAAAAGTGTTTTTATTGGACGTTTTATTGGACCAACACGCGCTATGATTCCAATGATTGCTGGCATTCTAAAGATGCCATTTGGTAAATTTATTTTAATGGCATTACCATCTGCTATGATTTGGATATTTAGTTATATGTTTCCAGGTATATTATTAGGTGCTCTATCCTTAGAATTGCCACCAAAAATAGCAACCATGTTTGCTGTTGGAGCTTTATTGGCTGTTGTTATTTTTTGGGCAGCAATATGGGTTACTAAGTATTTTTTAAAACAAATTTGGAAATTAATTTCTTCTTACATTAGAAGTTTCTGGGAGTACTGTGTTCAGCATAATTTTTTGTCTTGGTTGGTAAGATTGTTATCTGATCCTAAAGAACTCAATAACCATCAACAATTAACCCTATTGATTGGTGCAATTCTTTCTTTTTTGTTATTTGGATGGATTTTTTATCAAGCGTTGATCGATGGTTTTTTGGCGGAGTTAGGTCGTTCTATTTACTTCTTGCTAAAAAGTAGTCGTCAAGAAGTTTTGGATTATATTTTTGTATTAATTACTTTGCTTGGTGATTTACCTTTATTGTTAGTTTTATCGATAATTATTTTTATATGGCTTTGGTGGAAAAAATATCAGTATATAGCTTTGCATTGGTTAAGTATTATAATTTTTAGTGGAATATTAATCGGTAGTATAAAATTATTGGTGTACTTACCAAGACCTCAGGATACCGCATACATTATTAATAGTTCATCTTTCCCTAGCGCTCATGTGACATTAAGCGTAGCTCTTTACGGTTTTTTGGCAATGATTGTAGCTCATAGATTAAAATCTACTAAGCGATCTTTGCTTTATGGAATAACAGGTTTTTTTTTAGTCAGTATTGCTTTTTCCAGAATTTATTTAGGAGCTCATTGGTTAATTGATGTTATTGGTGGTATTTTCTTAGGTTTTTTTATATTACTATTAGTTACAATTTCTTATCGTCGACGACGTACTTCATGTTTAAATACTAATAAATTTATTTTAATGATAAGTAGTGTTCTTATTGTACTATCGATTAGTTATAGTATAGTGGAATTTGATAGAAAGATGAAGGGGTATAGTTTAGTCTGGCCTAAACAATCTATTGAATTCAGTCAATTAATTCACGAGAAAATGCCGAGTTTGCCTTTATATCGACAGAATCGTTTTGGACATCCGATTGAAATATTAAATGTTGTATATATAGGTGAACTTGTCAAGCTTAATAATTTTCTAATTAATCATGGTTGGTGCGCCCAAAATACTATTCTTAATTTTCAAGATATCTTAAGGAGTTTATTTACTACATCCGTAGTTCATCACCTATCTATATTGCCACAACTTTATCATAATAAAAGCCCCGCGTTTTTATACACTAAAAATACCGAATTAAATGATGTAATAATAATTTTAAGTTTATGGCCATCAGATATTAATTTAAAAAATAGTAATTTGTCATTATGGATTGGTACAATAGAATATCATCATATGTCGGCGTATTCTTTTTCTCTAAAGAGTTTTAAAGAAAAACGATCGTTTAATGGTGTTATTAATTCTTTGGCAAAATTTTTGGAAAAAGATTTTTGTTTATGGATAAAAAAATATCCTTGCATCAAACAATCATCTGAAATTGATAAACTACAATGGGACAGGAAGATATTGATAATTAAGTCTAATAATTAATTTAAGTACAATTATCGGGGCAGAGGGATTTGAACCCCCGACGGCCTGCTCCCAAAGCAGGTGCGCTACCAGGCTGCGCTATGCCCCGTATGTAAAATATACTAAGTGCTTATCTAAACGTCAAATGAGTTTTGTTTTATCATTAATGTATATATAATGTATATACTATATAATATTGGTGATTTATGAATAGAAAATATATTACTACAATTAGTTGGCTTATTATTTTCGGGGTTGTTGGACGTTTATTTTCACCCTTACCTAATGTCACTCCTTTTATTGGGATGAGTTTATTTGTACGAACAATTTTTCCTAAGTTTTATTCTTTATTGGTGATATTTGTTGCTTTATTGATTTCTGATGTAGGTCTTTCTTTCATGAAAGGATATCCTATTATAGGGTATTTTACTTTGTTTACTTATACAGGTTTTATGGCTATCGTTCTATTTAAATCCAGAATTAGTTCATCTAAACAGAATTTTTTTTATTCTTTAAATAGTTCTTTAGGATATTGGTTATGGACTAATTTTGGAGTATGGTTAACTGGCGATTGGTATCATAATTCGTTTACAGGACTCATGACTTGTTATTATTTAGCATTGCCTTTTTTACGCAATTCCTTGATTGGAGATATTTTTTGGTGTTTTATAATATTTGGAACTTCAGTGATTTTTAATAAATTAGCGAGAGTGGCGAAATCCGGTAGACGCGCTGGATTTAGGTTCCAGTAGGGTAACCTGTGAGAGTTCAAATCTCTCCTCTCGCAGAAAATTAGATATAAAGTAATGTATTGATAATACTAGAATTTATAATTTGGAGCGATGTAATTGCTCAAGTGTTTTATATAAGTTCTTCAACTAGATAATATGTTATTTATCTTGAATTTTGAAAAAAGAGATTTCAGATGTTTATATTAAAGTGTTTAATTAAGATTAAAATTCAAAGTATTTCATAATTATGTTTTATGAGTGTGAACACTGCTATATAAATATGAAATTTATGAAAGATGGATAATTGAATTGCATTGATTTTTTCGAGTAAATTTTTATATGATTTTTGAATAAGCGAACTGATTGTTAATCAGCGGTTTTAAAAGTGTTTTCATTTAAAAAGCAATCTTATTTCCATCTAGTCAAAATAAGTGATTTACTATAAATCATCATCATCTGGTGGTTATCTAATAAGATAAATTATTATCGAGGTAATTATGTCAAATAGAAATTTAGTACCTATTGTTGTTGAACAAACTTCTCGTGGTGAGAGAGCATATGATATTTATTCACTTTTACTAAAAGAACGGATAATATTTTTGATAGGCGAGGTTGAGTCGCATATGGCTAATTTGATTGTTGCGCAGATGCTTTTCTTGGAAGCTCAAAATCCTGATAAAGATATTTCGCTCTATATTAATTCTCCAGGTGGAGATGTTAATGCTGGCTTAGCTATTTATGATACAATGCAATTTATTAAGCCTGACATTAGTACTTTGTGTATTGGTCAAGCAGCTAGTGCTGCCGCACTGCTGTTGGCATCTGGTACTCATGATAAAAGATTTTGTTTACCTCATTCTACCATTATGATTCATCAAGTTTTTGGGGGGTACCAAGGTCAAGTTAGTGATATTGAAATTCACGCTAAGGAAGCTTCACGAATTAATCAACAAATAAATAAAATTTTGGCACAACATACTGGAAAATCTTTAGCGCAAATAGGAAAAGACGTGAATCGCGATAATTTTATGACTCCAGAAGATGCTATGAAATACGGAATTATCGATAATATCTTAGTAAGAAGATAGCTTATAATTGAAAACTAGCGATACTTTCTATGTGATTAGTGTGAGGATACATGTCTGCTAAAGTGATATTTTGAAGTCTATAACCATGTTCGATAATAAGTTTGGCGTCACGAGCAAAAGTTGCAGGATTACATGATATATAAATTATTTGTTCAGCTCGGAATTGTTTAATTTGAATGCATAACTCTCGTGCGCCAATTCGTGGTGGATCTAATAAAATTTTACTATATTTTTTTTTAGTCCATCCTGAGATAGGCAATTCTTTGCTTAAATCAGCTTCATAAAATTCAGCATTCTCGATTTTATTATTAGAAGCGTTTTGTTTCGCTTGTAGCAATGTGATTTCATTTTTCTCTATTCCAATAATTTGTCGACATTTGGTGGCCATTGGTATGGTAAAATTACCAACGCCACAAAATAAATCCAGAATGCAATCACTGGACTCGATTTGTAATAATCTCAGTACATGTTCAACCATTTGAGCATTAATATAATGATTTATTTGAGTAAAATCTGTTGGCTTATAAATAATCTGTAAATTGCAATTAAGTAATTGATAGCTTAGAGGATAATTGATTTTATTGTCTGATATTGGTTTAATGGTTCTAATATCATTAAACTGTGAATATATTTTGTAATTATTTTCATTGCTAAACTCATTAATCAATTGAATATCTGATTCGGAAAATTTTTTTAAATTACGAAATACTAACGCAGTAAATTTATTGGTACAAGCTACTTCAATTTGCGAAATATACTTACAGTTAGTTAAATTAGTTACTAGTTTATGTAATAAATGAATTTTTTTACCAATACTGTAATGTAAAATTGGACATTCGGTAATTGGTACAATGTGTTGTCCATATTTTTCACGGAAACCAATCAATACTTGATGTGTTTTATGTATATATTTTACCGAAATTCTAGCTTTATGCCGATACCCTATAGTTGGTCCAATGATTGGTGGTAAGATAGTCAAACTAGTTAAACCCGTGATGTGTTCAAGTAGTTCTTGAATTGTTTTTGTCTTAAACTCGATTTGTTTTTGATGATTTAAATGTTGTAATGAACAACCACCGCAATTACCATACTGCTTACAATATGGCATAACTCGATCTGGTGATGATCGTATAATTTTAATAGTTTTTCCGGTATCGAATTTGCTGTATTTTTTTGTGTAAATAAAAATAATCTTTTCATCAGGTAAACAGTTTTCAAGGAAAGTAATTTTATTATTTATACGTACTATTCCCCTCCCGTCATGACTTAATGATTCAATAGTAGCTAAATTAAGATTTGATTTTCTAATATTCATATAATAGTTATACTATGTTAAGTAATTTTAAAATGCCAAGCGCTTTTAATCGTATTTGATTGCCAAAACCTGTCTTATTTTGTTAAAATTAAAATTCGATAGTAAGAGAATTTTTGACGGAGATAAATAATGAACTTTACAAAAAAAATAACATTAATTGGCTATTTATTTTTATTAGTTACTTTGTGCGGCTGTACTACTACAAATCCGTATACTGGGCAAGCAGAATTGAGTAGAGCGGGCATTGGTACAGGGATTGGCGCTGTAGGAGGAGCTATAGCTGGACAGTTAATTGGTGGCGATACTACAAGTACTTTAGTGGGCGCTAGCTTGGGTGCTGCTGTAGGAGGAATGACAGGCAGTTACATGGATCATCAGAATGCTGAACTTCGAGAACAATTGCAAGGTACTGGAGTACAGATAGTTAGAATTGGTAGAGATATTCGTTTAATTATGCCTGGAGATATAACCTTTGAAAATGATCGTGCAGAAATTAAATCAAACTTTTATGATACTTTAAATTCAGTGGCAATCGTTTTGAGAAAATTTAGGAATACTACTATAAAGGTTGCTGGTTATGCTTCAAATACTGGTAAAGCCATGTACAATCAGGAATTATCAGAAAAGAGAGCTCATTCTGTAGCTGATTATTTAATTTCTCAAAGAATTGATTCAAATAGAGTAATGATAGTAGGCTATGGCGCGCGTTATCCAATTGCTGTCAATACAACATTAGAAGGACAAGCTCGTAATCGTAGAGTAGAAATAACTATTCATCAATTAACAGCTGCATAGCAAATATAGAGGATGATTAAAAAATCTACAGTTAAAGATTTATAGTAAATACTGGAGATATATATTTGAAAGTATGACATATTTATATTTTAGCCGGGGTGGCGAAACTGGTAGACGCGCCAGACTCAAAATTTGGTGGTGGTGACACCGTGTCGGTTCGATTCCGACCCTCGGTATTTTTTTGATAAATTAGAATTATTAAAACTTCGCAATTTTTAATTGCTTATTTTTAATAATTCCCAATATTCTTCATACAATTGTCTAATTTTATCATCAAGCTCAAATTGAATTTGTCCTTGACGTATAATTTTTTGTGGTGGATTAACAATATGATTATATTGAAGTTTTTTTGGTAATAATTTTATTGCTGATTTGTTCGCTGTTGCATTACCAGTGATAATAGTTATTTGTTTGGCTATTTTAGGGCGCAGCATAAAATTAATGAATTTATGCGCTTGTTCTACGTTGGGGGCATCTCTTAAGATAGCCCAATTATCAATCCATAATGGAAATCCTTCTTTAGGATAAATGTATTCTAGATTTGAATTTTCTTCTTTGGCAAGTCTGTGATCACCGCTCCATGACATACCAATAATTGCATCCTCATCGATATAAATGTTGGGAATGGTATCAATACTGAAAATTTTAATGTTAGGTAAAAGTTGTTTTAATTTAAGATAAGCTTCTCTAATATGTTCAGGATTAGAATCATTAACTGAATAACCAAGAGATAGTAATCCAATACTGAATACATCACGCATATCATTAATAATCATTAATTGATCTTGATATTGCTTATCCCAAAAATTCCGCCAACCAACAATTTGTTGTTTATTAAAATATTTGTTATTTAAAGTAATTCCTGTACTTCCCCAGAGATACGGTACACTGTAAATATTTTTTGGATCAAAATCTCGATTCAATAAAAGAGGATTGAGATGTATTAAATTTGGTAATTTAGTTTTG
The DNA here is from genome assembly GCA_031263085.1 of Coxiellaceae bacterium. Taxonomy (GTDB): domain Bacteria; phylum Pseudomonadota; class Gammaproteobacteria; order UBA9339; family UBA9339; genus UBA9339. Next base: position 90,201 of record JAISGM010000003.1, on the reverse strand, counting down.
TTTAAACGAAGTAGCATTCCTTGTTTAGACATTCGTTCTACATAATAACTTGAAGGAACTACTATGTCATAACTTGAGTGCTTTAAGGCCTTTAGTTTAGTAAACATTGTTTCATTGTTATCATACTCAGTGATATTGACTACAATTCCAGTTTCTTTAGTGAATTGCTGAACAATTTCTAATGGTAGATAATTACCCCAAATATAGATATTTAGATTAGCGGCTTGGCTATTAATTTGATATGTGATTATTAGTAAATAGATTATGTAAATATAATAACGATATTTTTTCATTTTAATTTTTTCTTAAGTACGCCATAACTGACTGTAACACCGAGTAAAGTGAAGGCTAACATTAATGTACATAAAGCATTTACTTCTGGTTTGACTCCAAGACGTACCATTGAATAAATTTTTAATGGTAAAATATCAAAAGTTGGTCCACTAACAAAATAACTTATAATTACATCGTCGAGCGATAAAGTAAAACTTAACAACCAGCTCGCGATGATAGCCGGAGAAACCAATGGTATAATGACTTTACGAAATATTGTAAAATCAGAAGCTCCTAAATCCATAGCAGCTTCAAAGATTGTAGTATCAATAGTAGTCATTCTGCTGTAAACTGTTATAGTGACAAAAGGAATACACATTGTAGTATGAGATAGCAGTAAAGTCCAAAACCCTAAAGGGATTTTTATAAAGTTATATAATAGTAGTAATGATATTGCTATCATAATTTCTGGAGTTAAAATTAGAATAAAAATGATTACATGTAGAATTTTTTTACCGAAAAAATGATAACGAAATATACTTACAGCCGCTATGAATCCAATAATAGTTGCGATAGTTGCAGCGAGTATTCCTAATACTAATGAATGCCATGCGACGTTTATTAATATACCATCTCGAAAAAGAATATCATACCACTTTAGGGTAAATCCTTGCCATACTAGTGAATGCTTAGCATTATTAAAAGAGAAGATGACAACGGTAATTATAGGTAGATAAAGAAAAATGTATACCGCGCTAATATAAAAGTATTTACTAAATTTGTTCATGTTAAATTTTACGAGATTCTTCTTTAGAATTATGCCAATAAATTATTATGAGAATTCCCATTAGTAATGTGATAATAACGCTAATAGCAGTACCCAGAGGCCAATTATTAACTGAAAGAAATTGTTGTTCAACTAGATTACCTATTAGTAGATTTTTTGCTCCACCCAATAATACCGGAATGTAAAACATTGTCATTGCAGGGAGGAATACTAATACTGATCCTGCAATGATTCCGGATTTGGTTAATGGAATGACAATTTTTATTAAAGTTGTAAACCATCCTGCTCCTAAATCTTTAGCTGCTTCTAAATATTCTGAGTTAAGTTTCTCAAGAATAGCATAGAGTGGTAAAATCATAAAAGGTAATAAATCATAAACGCAACCGATTAATACTGCTGTATAGCTGTAAAGAATTTGTAGTGGTTCGTGGATTACACCTATAGCAAGTAGAACCATATTTAATATCCCCTTAGTTTTTAAAATTGCCATAATGGCATAAGTGCGAATTAAGGAGCTAGTCCAAAATGGAATAATAACTAAGAGTAATAAGAGTGATTTATATTTGTTTTGACTTCTGGCAATTATAAAAGCAAAAGGATAACCAATAATCAAGCAGATAATAGTACAGCTACTGGCAAGATATAGAGATTGTAATAAAACGTTAATATAGGCATGATTAAGAAGTTTAGAATAATTAGCGAGAGTCGGAGTTAATTGTACGATACTATCTGGATCTTGAGTAAGAAAGCTAGTAATAAAAGTTATGCCGATAGGTAAGATAGCAAATATTCCTAGCCATAACCAAATAATGCTTATTGAAAATATTTCAAAAGAATTAGTTTTTTTCTTCATGGGGCAATATTACTTCCCATCCCGGGATCCAGTCGATCCAGACTTTTTCGGTTGAATGGTAATCAAGTTTTTCATCATCTTCATTAAAAAATTCTACCGCTAAAATTTTTTTTCCACTTGGTAGACGTACAATTAGATCTACTGTAGATCCTTTATAGATTACTTGTTCCACGATTCCTGGCAGCATATTTTTGCTTTCTTCTGCGGTAATTTCATTTTCACCCCAGACTGTTATATCTTCTGGTCGGATCACAATATGTATTCCCTGTTTAGCAATTAAATCTTTTTTGTTATTAAGTGTGAGTAATTTTCCTTCAATATTAACTGCTAGTTTTTTGTCATGAATCGTTAAGATTTCAGTATTAAAAATATTAGCTTCGCCAATAAACTTAGCTACGTATAAATTTATTGGTTCTTCATAAACATCTTTAGGAGTACCCAATTGCTCAATATAACCTTCATTCATGATGGCAACTCTATCAGACATCAATAAGGCTTCTTCTTGATCATGAGTTACAAAAATAAAAGTTATTCCTAAACGTCGTTGTAATTGTTTCAATTCTATTTGCATAGCTTTACGTAAATTATAATCTAATGCACTAAGTGGCTCGTCGAGAAGTAAGACTATTGGTTCATTGACTACAGCGCGAGCAATTGCTACTCGTTGTTGCTGACCTCCACTGAGTTGATGAGGTTTGCGTTCTACTAATTGTTCAAGTTTAACTGTATGTAGAACTTCAATAACTCGTCGTTTAATCTCGTGTTCTGATATTTTTTTGCAACGCAATCCGAAAGCTACGTTATCGTAAACAGTCATATGCGGAAATAGTGCATAACTTTGAAATACCGTATTAAGATGACGTTTTTCTGGTGGTAAATCAGTCACATTACGTCCATTAATAAAAATTTGTCCAGTATTTGGTTTTTCAAAACCGGAAATTAAGCGTAGAAATGTGGTCTTACCACACCCAGATGGACCAAGAAGAGTGATGAATTCTCCATTTTTTATAGTAATATTAGTAAGCTGTAGTGCTTTATAATCACCAAAATTTTTAGAGACATTAACCAATTCTATGATATTAGAAATCATTTTTGCGACTACTATCTTAGTTAATTCAGGTTTGTCGATTATGAAAAAAATTCTTTTCTTTGTCTAGTTTATTTTATAGATATTGTATATTGGATAATGTTGATTATTTATTAAGTTTGGGGCAATATCATTGAAATTGATCTTTAATTTTTAAAAAGGTGATTATGCCGAAAGAAGAGTGTATTGAAATGGAAGGGAATATTGTTGAAACATTACCAAATACTGTATTTCGCGTTAAGCTACAGAATGGTCATGTTATAATTGCGCATATTTGTGGTAAAATGCGTAAAAATTACATTCGTTTACTTACTGGTGATACTGTTACTGTAGAATTGACTCCTTATGATCTGAGTAGGGGACGAATAATATATCGTAATGTTGATAAAAAAATATTTTAATTTTATTTTAGTTATATCTTGATTTATGTCTAGTTTATTTCGGAAATTAGTTATCGTTGGGCTTTCTGGTGGAGTGGATTCAGCGGTAACCGCTTTTTTGCTAAAAAGAGCAGGTTACGTTGTTGAAGCTGTATTTATGAAAAATTGGCAAGACTCTTCAGATGAATCATGCTCTATGTCAGTAGATTTTAAAGATGCCATTTTGGTAAGTGAGGTTTTAAAAATTAAACTCCATGTAATAAATTTTGCTATCGAATATTGGAATAAAGTTTTTCAACATTTTCTTGATGAGTACGCCTTGGGTCGTACTCCAAATCCAGATATATTATGTAATAAAGAAATAAAATTTCGTGCTTTTTTGGATTACGCTAGATCTTTAGGCGCTGAATTTATTGCTACTGGTCACTACGCAAGAAAGAATACTATTGACGGAAAGGAGTTGCTATTAAAAGCATCAGATAAATCGAAAGATCAAACTTATTTTTTGTATTTGCTTAATCAGGAACAATTACTGGCAACAATCTTTCCAATAGGAAATTTAACTAAATTTCAAGTGCGAGAAATTGCCAAAAATGCGGGATTACCTAATCACGCTAAAAAAAGTAGTACTGGTATTTGTTTTATTGGTGAACGTAAATTTAAAACATTTTTAAGTGGCTATTTACTTAGTCGCCCCGGAAATATCGTAACCACAGATAATAAGATTATCGGGCGTCATCATGGATTAATGTTTTATACCTATGGTCAACGCAAGGGAATATGCATTGGCGGTCAACAAGGAAGACCTGAAGCTCCGTGGTATGTAGCTGATAAAGATTTATCGTCAAATACCTTGATCGTAACCCAGGAGAAGAATCATTCGCTACTAATGTCTAAAAAAATAATTTGCGATAAAGTTCATTGGATTAATAACGAAAAAATTTCATTACCTTTAAAATGTCAAGCGAAGATTAGATATCGTCAATTAGATCAAGAGTGTATTATTATAAAAGATCAAAAGACAAATCATATTTCTGTGGAATTTTTTAATGCAGAATGGGCGGTAACTCCTGGACAATCAATTGTTTTTTATGATAAAGATATATGTCTCGGTGGTGGCATTATATCATCGAGAATTAGTTTCTAGCAGAAAATATCCAGTCAAGATTTGTATAGAACAGATAATGTGTTGGTTGTTATTTCACAAGTATTAATTAGAGCTTCTATTCAATACATCTATAATATAGCGATTATTTTTATGATTTATGGCATTATTGTTCAATTGTATTTGAATTCAATATTAGAATTAAAATATATCGATAATGTAAAAACATAATGTTGAATATATTGATAAATCATTTCATTGTGTTTTTTTTGCTGTAAATGTTACATATATAAAACAGCAAATATTAATTCATAAGAGCTTAATTTCGTAGATTGACTTTAGTAAATTTAGCGGTTACGATACAAACCGCGATGGATATAGGATTGGCCAGATAGCTCAGTCGGTAGAGCAGAGGACTGAAAATCCTTGTGTCGATGGTTCGATTCCGTCTCTGGCCATTAAATTGATAAGCGGGCGATGGGAATCGAACCCACGCCGGAAGCTTGGGAAGCTTCGGTTCTACCATTAAACTACACCCGCTACAAAGCAGTATTATGATCTAAATATATTTAAACAACAATTATTTCATTACAATCATCTAAGTTTTGTCTTAAATTATAATAAAGTTGTAATATATTTTAAAAAATAAGAATTATTATTACTAATACTATTAAAGAACTTGTAACGGTTAATAATTGTATGTATCTAGAAGAGATGAATTGCATAAGATCGGTTAGAAGTTTTGTTAATAGAGCAAGGAAATTAAGTAAATACAGGCAAAAAATTTTTGACGAATTATGGCCTAAATATGGATTGGATTTGTTATCAAATATTACTAGGAATTGTATTCCTCTAGTTCTAGAAATAGGTTTTGGTGATGGCGATTCTCTTTTCGATTTTGCAAAACAATATCCAACAAAAAAATTTGTCGGTATTGAAATCCATAAACCAGGAGTAGCTAATCTTCTATCTTTATTAGCAAAATATCCTTTAAATAATATAAAAGTTTATTGTGAAAATGCGGTAATAATTTTAGAGAATTGTATTGTAAATGGGTCTATTGATGAAATTTTCATTCTATTTCCAGATCCTTGGCCTAAAAAAAGACATCATAAGAGACGTCTGATCCAGCCAGATTTTGTTGAACTTCTTTATAGTAAATTAAAACCTCAAGGTCTACTGAATATTGTTACTGATTGGAAGGATTATGCTGATTATATTGATACAATACTAACTAATCATCCAGGATTTACTAAATTGGATATTAGAATTAATAGAACAATCATAACTAAATTTGAAAAAAAAGGAAAACAACTAGGACATCGTAATTTTGAACTGTTATTTAAAACTAATTAATATACTTATCTTTTAGATTGTAACCACAATTTAATGTAATCGAAAACCACAAAAACGGAATTAGTACGATCATTGTTTTTTAACGATATAAGAGGCTTGGTCATAATAATTTTATTATTAAACAAAACGTTTAAAGTACCACAAATTTGGTTTTTAATGATTGGAGCTTGGTAGTATTTTTTAATGTTTATTTTAACCTTCAATTTTGTACTATGAGTTTCCCCCTTAGGTAGGGTGACATATAAGTCTTCCTTTAATCCGAGATCAATAGTATTTTTTTTACCAAATAATGTTTTTGCTGTATTTATTTTAGTGTTAGCCGAAAATATCTTTAGACTATCAAAATAACGAAAGCCGTAATTTAGTAATGTCAAACTACAATTAACTCGAACATTGTCGTTTGGCGCTCCTAAAACTACAACAAGTAGACGAACATTGTTGCGTTCTGCTGAGCTTATTAAACAATAACCAGCTTTTTCGGTGTAACCTGTTTTTATACCATCAACCGAGGGATCAAGCCAAAGTAAACGATTACGATTAGGTTGTTTAATATTATTATAGATAATCCATTTATCTTTAAACCAGGAATAATATTCCGGGAATCGCATTAACCACGCCTTACTCAAAATAGCTAGATCGTATGCGGTACTGTAATTAATTTCATTAGAAAATCCGCTACAATCGCCGAAATTAGTATCATTCATATTTAAATCATGTGCCACTTCATTCATCATATCTACGAAAGCTGATTCAGATCCAGCTAAGTATTCGGCGATAGCTATTGTAGCGTCATTACCAGAAGCAACAGTTACTCCTTTAATTAAATCTTGAATTGAAACACTAGAGCCTACCTTAATGAACATTTTGGAGCCTCCAGTACGCCATGCCTTTTCACTTATTACTACTGAATCGTGTAGATGAATTTTTTCATTACGAAGAGCATCAGCGGTTAAGTAAAGAGTCATTATTTTAGTTAAACTTGCTGGAGCTGTTCGTGCATTACTATTTTTTTCGGCAATTACCATACCACTATTAACATCCATCAAAATGTATGATTTAACGTTAAATTCAGGTGCAGCAGGTATCGCGTTACCATATGCGCGATTAAAATACACGCCAAAAAATAACAAAAACAACGATATCATTATATTATTAAATTGTTTATTCATCTGTTTTAATTTTCGACAATAGTAATATGATCTATTCCTCGTAGTTTAAGGATACTTTTGATTTGGTTGCATCGGTTTAAATCAGCAAAAGGCCCTATATATACGTGATATAGATTATGTTTGTGTTTTATTTTCGTAGAATTTTCTACTAAAGCATCTACCTTATTTAGCATTTGTCTGGCATTATCTAATTTAGAGAATACCCCAATTTGCAAAAACATTTGCTTTTTAATGTATTGATCTTTAGTGTATTGTTCTTTAGTCATAGAATTAGCGTTTTTATTCCATGTTTTAGGATCAATCGCCACTACTTTAACTAGAGCTACTCCATCTTTTACGAAATCTAGTTTTTTAGCTGCCACATATGATAAGTCTATGATCCGATTGGCGTAAAATGGTCCGCGATCGTTAACTTTAACTATAACCTTTTTACCATTCTGCAAATTAGTCACCTGAACATATGATGGTAAAGGTAATTCTGGGCTGGCGGCAGTCATAGCATACAAATTATAATATTCCTGAGTAGAAGTTTTTCTTCCATGAAATTTAGAACCGTACCATGATGCATAACCTTGTTTTACATATCCTTTGGAATTTTTTAGTACACTATAATGACGTCCGCCTAATACATAATCCTTGGTACCATAAGGATGTAACGGTTCTATTCTAGGTACTGCGTCTTTTAGCCTGGTTACATCTACGTCAATTACAGGAGGACCATCGTATTCGGCGTGTTTACTATAATTAAAAACACCACATCCGCTTAATTGAGTTAAGCAAAATATATATACTAGTACAGTAATTAAATCGGATCGTGTCTCTCCTTTGGTATTAGGCCGACATATTTTTTCATGCGGTAATAATTCCATAAGGGCATTATATCATAAAATCAATTACTATCAAATTAGAGGATTATTGTTGATACCTGACTATATTATTTGTAACTAAATTTATAGTTGAAGTAAATGTGCATAATTTGTGATAAATCAATAGATTATGTTAATTTATGAATTATAATTAAATTCATTTTAAACCAGGTAATGTGAGGAATTTAATTTCCAATCAATTTATGGTGTGTTCGTACGGACATTATGATACCAAAGCTTGCCATAAAAATTATCAAAGAGCTACCCCCGTAACTAAGGAGAGGTAGCGGGATTCCTACTATTGGTAAAATTCCTGTTACCATTCCAATATTTACAAAAAAAGAAGTGAAGAAAGATAAAGTTAAACTACCAGTAAGTAGTCTAGTAAACGTATCTTGAGCATTAACACTAATATATAGACTACGCCAAATAATAAAAACAAATAGACTGATTAACAAAATGCAACCTATAAATCCAAATTCTTCGCCGTATACGGCGAAAATGAAATCTGTAGAACGTTCTGGCAAAAACTGTAAATGTGTTTGAGAGCCATGTAACCATCCTTTTCCAAACCACCCTCCATTGCCAATTGCTATTTTTGATTGAATTATATTATAACCACTTCCGAGTGGATCTTTTTCTGGAGACAGAAAAGTAAGTAGTCGCATTTTTTGATAAGAATGCATAGCATTCCAGATAATTGGTAATGTTGTGATTATCGATATACCAATGCCAAGTGTTATTTCCCAAGTAATACCAGCCAATAATATAACAAAGCAACCTGTAGCGGCTACTAATAAAGCTGTGCCTAAGTCTGGTTGTTTAGCAATTATTAGAACTGGTATCAAAATAATTAAACAACTGAAAGATAAATCTTTCAGTTGTAAAGGAAAAGTTTTGTTTCGTAAATACCAAGATAATATCATCGATACTGCAAGCTTCATAATCTCAGATGGTTGTACTCGGAACCACCATAAATCAATCCAACGCTGGGCACCTCTGCTTACAATGCCAACATTAATTACAATAAATAGCATTAACAGCGTTATCCCAAAAATCCAAGGCACTAAGAAGCTATAGCGAGATATTGGTATTTGTGCTAAAATCATCATGGTTAAAAAAGCGAAACCTGAATTGACAATTTGATGTCCGAGTAATGTCAAATTTTGGTTACTAGCGCTGTAAATTATTAATAGGCTCGTAATATTAATAACTAATAATCCTATAAATAATATAGGATCAATGTGTAATTGTTGGCATAGTTCAGAACAAGTTCTCCTACGCCTTTTTGTCAGTAAGTTATAATTCACAGTTGGTTAATCTAATGTAAAATTAAATTCAAGTAAATAGGGTCTGTGTATGAGTGTAGTAATACTTCAAAAAATTAGTAAGTCTCAAAAATTGCCAAGTAAATACCTATTTACTAAATGGGTGAACAAAATTTTAAGTAGATATAAAAAAAAATACGAAATAGTTATAAGGTTAGTAAGTATAAAGGAGATTGTTTTTCTTAATAGGAAATATAGAAATAAAAATCAACCTACTAATATTATATCGTTTCCATTTATTCCTCCTAAAAAAATTAGAACCAATTTACTTGGAGATATTGTGATCTGTACTTCCTTGGTTAAAAAAGAAGCTAAATTTCAGCATAAATCTTTCCAAGATCATCTAGCTCATTTAACTATTCATGGAGTACTGCATCTTTTAGGTTATAATCATGAGACCATCAAAACCGCTAATAAGATGGAAACAATAGAAATAAAATGTTTAAAGCAATTGGGAATCAATAATCCATATTTATAACTAGATCTATCGATCATAATATTATGATCGATAGATCTAGTTATAAATTTCAGTAGCCATTCTTACAAATACAAAAAACAAACCACATTCATAATGTTAGTCTCGAGTTTCTATCACAACCTAAATTTACAGTCATTCAATACCATCATCGATAGTAATTAACCTTAAAAATAATTAATTTCGTCGATTTCCTGCAAAAAATCCTAACACATTGAGAAGGCTTACAAATAAATTAAATAGCGAAGTATATAAAGAAATTGTTGCCATTATGTAATTACGTTCGCCACCATTAACAATTTGGCTAGTTTGAAGTAAAATTAGGCCAGAACTAATTAGAATAAAAGCACATGACACTAGCACTGATAATATTGGCATATCTAGAAAAATACCTGCTACAGAGGTCAAGAATACGGCTGTTATTGCTGCGAATAGAAATCCGGCCATATAATCAAAATTTTTACGGCTAATTAAGGTGTATAAGGAAAGAACAGTAAAAACAAAACCTGTACCACCAAGAGCAGTAATAATTAAATTTCCGCCATTGTTATAGAATTGCAAATAGAAAGATAAGAGCGGAGCTAATGTGTATCCCATAAAACCAGTAAAAGCAAAAACCGTAAATAATCCCCATTTGCTATTTCTGCAAGCCTGTGCAAGAAACATTAGACCAAACATACCAATTATGGTAAACGCTGGTCCTGCGTAAGGGATCAATCCCATTATGGTGACTAAGGCAACAAAAGTACTAAAAAATAGTGTCAAACTCAATAGAAAATATGTTTTTTGTAATACTTTATTCACTGGAAGAATAGTTTCTTTTTGACTTAAAATCGTATACTCTTGATTTTCGAATTGCATTTTTTTTGACCTCACCTAATTAATTGTGTTAATTCTAACTAAAATTTTATTACATGACAAGTAAGAGGAGAGATGGCTGAGAGGCTTAAGGCGGCGGTCTTGAAAACCGTTGAGGATATTATCCTCCGTGAGTTCGAATCTCACTCTCTCCGCCAAAGATAATATTACAAACGCTAATTTTAGAGAAATCAAGACATTTGATTTATAATTATATTACGGATTAAAATTAATTCTGAATAGTCATGTGTCTTTGAATATCGGAAAGGCGTTAGTATATCTAAGTAATATCAATTGTTTAAACTTTGTCTTCATCCATTTTATTTTTTACTTATGATATCAAGACGAATACTTCATTATTGAAATTATGAGATAACTATATATGTTGGACAATCCGAAACAATTTTTAAAATCTTTACCGAATAAGCCAGGAATTTATCAAATGTATGATGATAATGGAAAGATCTTATATGTAGGTAAAGCAAAAAATTTAAAAAAGCGTTTCGCAAATTATCTTCGACAATCGCTTGATCCTAAAACAAGTGTTTTTATGTTTCAAGTGAAAAAAGTTGAAATTATTATTACTTCTGGAGAGAAAGAAGCGCTGCTTCTTGAAAGCAATTTAATTAAAATTAACAAACCTCATTATAATATCCTGTTCAAAGATGATAAATCTTTTCCATACATAGTTTTATCTGATCATGATTTTCCTCGACTCAAGATTTGTCGCGGTACTTTCAATAAATCCAATGATAAATATTTCGGTCCTTTTCCAGATACTAAAGCTGTGCGTTCTGTTTTTAATATACTACAAAAAATTTTTCGACTTAGAATTTGTCAAGATAATTTTATGCGTAATCGTTCTCGTCCTTGTCTGCTTTATCAGATTAAGTTATGTGGCGCACCATGTGTTGATTGTATTAATAGAGAAAATTATACTTTGCATAGTAAATTAGCTGAAGATTTTTTACTTAATCGTAGTAATCATGTGGTACAAAAACTTACTAAACTTATGGATGAGGCGGCAAATAAATTATCATATGAACAAGCGGCAAATTATCGCGATCAAATTATCAATATTCGCAGAGTTCAATCTGAGCAGGCAATTACTAAGGAATATGGTAATTATGATGTAGTTGCGATTGTTTCACAGAAAAGCATTATTAGCATTAATGTATTGTTTGTTCGTAACGGTTTAGTGATTGGTGATAGGAATTATTTTCCTGCAATCCATAAGTTAGTTAAGTCATTAGGTGATATTTTGACGAATTTTCTTATGGATTTTTATTTAAAAAATTTAATTACTGTTGCTGTTCCAGATAAGGTTTTACTTAATATAAGATTATCTAATCGTTTGGCCATAGCTAAAATTTTCTGTGATAAACTTAATAAGAAAATAGCAATATCAGATTATATCAGGGATGCTCAAAAGCAATTAATTATTATGGCAGAAGCTAATGCTTATAACGCCATAAAAGTTTATACTACAACCATCATTAATTATCGAGAGGTTTTATTTAACTTTAAAATCAAATTTAATCTTGCAATATTGCCTAAACGAATAGAGTGTTTTGATGTAAGTCATAATGTAGGGGAAGCAGTTACAGCATCTTGTGTAGTTTTTAATGAAATGGGTCCAGATAAAAAAGAATATCGAAGTTTTAATATAGAAAATAGTTCTATTGGTGATGATTATAGAGCTTTGAATGAAGTATTATCGCGACGTTTAAATAATTTAAAATCATTACCTGATATTATTGTGATTGATGGCGGATTAGGGCATCTCAAAGTCGCATCGCGAGTATTACGAAGATTGCAAATAACAAATACCATGCTTTTAGCTATAGCTAAAGGAAAAGAAAGAAGGTTAGGTTTAGATAAGATTTATCTTAATGGTAAATCAAAACCCTTTGTTTTGTCATCAACTGATCCTAGTTTTCGGTTGATACAGCAAATACGCGATGAAGCACATCGATTTGCGATTAATAATCATCGAAGAAAAATGAGAAAAAGACGACGCCAATCGATACTTGATAACATTAGCGGTATCGGCAAGTCCAAGCGTATTTTTTTATTAAAATATTTTGGCGGAATAGAAGAATTATATAGAGCCAGTATAACAGATTTTCTTGGAGTACAAGGTATAGGACATACATTAGCAAGACGTATTTATGAACATTTGCATGAATAACAGCAATAACGTACAATTTGTGCAATATAGAGGAAGAGATGAAGAAAAATATTCCAAATTTATTAACGTGCATTCGTATTTTCTTGATTCCAGCTATTGTTTTTGCTTTTTATTTACCAGGTAATTTTGGTCATGTATTGGCAACGATTATTTTTGCTGGTGCTGCTTTAACTGATTTATTTGATGGAATGCTTGCGAGAAATCTAAATCAGGCCACTAAATTTGGTGCATTTTTAGATCCGGTAGCCGATAAATTAATTATTGCTATTGCGTTAATTTTAGTTGTTGCTGAATTAGGCAAAGCTTATATCGTTATTCCTGCCATAGTAATTGTTAGCAGAGAAATAGCTATCTCCGCATTACGTGAATGGATGGCCGACTTTGGCAAGAAAACAAGCATAACCGTAACTTATATGGCTAAAATTAAAACCACTTTACAGATGATAGCTGCCGGTTTGTTATTATTATATTATCCCAAGTCTGGGTACAAATATTTAATTTGGGGATTAATTTTATTATATCTAGCAGCTGGTATGACTTTATGGTCAATGTATATGTATCTTAAGGCTGCTTGGTCAGATTTAACGGATAGTAGTGATTAAATATTTTATAAAATTTATTTGATATTGTTATAATGCGGGAATAGCTCAGTTGGTAGAGCACAACCTTGCCAAGGTTGGGGTCGCGAGTTCAAATCTCGTTTCCCGCTCATTTTTATTTGGCTGGGTGACAGAGTGGTTATGTAGCGGTCTGCAAAACCGTGTATGCCGGTTCAATTCCGACCCCAGCCTTTAAATTATTTCCGATAATAGTATTCAGGTAATTGAATTTAGCCCGAGTGGCGGAATAGGTAGACGCAAGGGACTTAAAATCCCTCGAGAATTAAATCTCGTGCCGGTTCGATTCCGGCCTTGGGCACCACAAAGTGTATGATGCAATATGATCACATTAAATAAGTATCTTTGGTGGAGAGAGCGGGATTCGAACCCGCGATACGCTTTGTGCGTATACATGATTTCCAATCATGCTCCTTCAGCCTCTCGGACATCTCTCCTTGGTATTAGTTAAACAGTAAGTTTCCTTGATTCCAAATATACTAATTAGCGATGAGATAAAGTAACACAATGGAAGTATCATAAAAGCTATTCGGTAACCGTATATGCTATATATTTTAATATTATTCTGTATCATACCTTGCCAATTAAGATCTAAAATTTTTCCAATTAAGATCGGAAATAAGATGCCGCTAGCTACTACGCACATATTATTAAAACCGTTAGCAGTGCCAATTGTATGAGATGAATTATTGTCTTTAATTAGAGCAAAAGATAAGGTTTGACCTGCTGAAGCGCATCCCAGTAAAAAAGTTAAAATGTTAAGTAAATTAGATGTCATATTAGTAACGAAAATTAATATCGTTATTACAACCAATCCAATTATAGCGCAAGTACTCATGATAATACATCGTCTCGCAATTAAATCTGATAATAAACCGATAAGGGGACTAGCTAATGCAATTCCGAGCCATGCGTAAGCAACTGCTAGAGTTGCTGTCAGATGATCTAAATTACAGTTTGATTGCAAAAAAGATGCTCCCCAAAGTGCCCAACTAATCACTGGCGCCCAAATAAAAAACGAATAAATTCCAATGACCCAGGTTTCTCTATTATATGATATAATTTTTAGGTTATTATAAATAAAATTCTGATTAAATGTTGGCGATGTAGGTGTTAGATTTTTAGGTTGATCTTGTACTACAAAAGCAATTAAAATTGCTAAAAGAAAGCCAAATAAAGCAAAACCCATAGTTACAATATGCCAATCAAAATATTTTAAAAGCACAGCAAATGGTTTACTCCCTAAGATGCCACCAAAAGATCCAGTCATTTCAACAATACCAGCAAATAGGGCAAAGTAACAGGGTGGTATCCAGCGAATAATTAATTGCAGTACGCTGATAAAGGAGCATGCTGATGTTCCTCCTATAATAAAACGAGCAAGTGATGCAATATAAAAATTAGAAGTACAAGCAAAAAGTAATACACCAGCAGAACAAATAGTTGTAGCGCAAATTAAAATGATTTTGATGCTATAACGATCTAAAAGTAGCCCGCTAATTAATTGTAATGGTGTGTATGCGTAATAAAAACATGCTGATAAAAATCCAAATTTAGTGGCATCTATGTTGAAATCTTTCATCAAATTATCTACTATGGCGCCAGGAGCTACTTGCATAATAAATTCGTAGAGATAAAAACACGATGAGACACCTAGTATTATTATGGCTCGAATACTAATTCTTTCTGTATATAATTTTGAGTTGCTCATACTACTCACGGGAATAATGAGTTGATTCGTAACAAGGTTAAATTCAAAAAATAAGATGAATTCATATAGTATGTAATACTGTTGCAGCGTATATAGTATTCTCCATCAAAGTTATAACTGTCATAGGACCAACACCACCAGGCACCGGAGTAATCCAACTAGCACGTTCCATAGCTTGATTGAAATCAACATCACCAACTAGTTTTCCATTAGGAAGTTTATTGATACCAACGTCTATAATGATTGCATCTTTTTTGATCCAATCTCCTTTAATCATTTGAGCTACTCCAGCTGCCACAATAATGATATCAGCCAGTTTTGTTATTGATGATATATTCTTAGTGGTACTATGACATACCGTAGCGGTACATCTTGCATTAATCAATTCCATGGCCATTGGTTTGCCAACAATATTTGAAGCGCCTATTACTACAGCGTTCATTCCGGTTAGATCAATTGCTGTTGATTTTAATAGAGTCATTATTCCTTTTGGAGTACATGGACATAAAACTGGTTGACCAATTAAAAGTTTACCGAGATTGTATGGATGAAAACCATCTACATCTTTATCAGGTAAAATACTTTCTAATATTTTGTTATTTTGTATATGTTTTGGTAAAGGTAATTGAACTAAAATTCCATCAATAGTTTTATCTTCATTCAATGAAGATATTAAATTTAATAATTCAATTTCAGTAGTGTTTTTAGGTAAAGTGTAATCTTTAGCGATTATTCCAATTTCTTGACACATTTCGTATTTCTTACTCACGTAGATTTTAGATGCTGGATTATCTCCGACAATTATTACTGCAAGACCTGGAATACGTAAACCTTGAATTCTACGTTCTTTAATTTGATTGCAAATATTTTGTTTGATGATTTTGGCAATTTTATTGCCATCAATTATATTAGCTGTCATTGGTATAAAGTGTTTCTTATTTTGATAATAGTAGTTTCGTATGATTCCCTTGCTCTAAAAATAGCTGAACCCATAACTAAAATATCTGCTCCTGCAGCTAAAACTTGTTTAATATTGGTAAGATTAATACCGCCGTCTATTGCTAATAGAGGCCTGTGGTTTTTACTATTGATTAATGCTCGTATTCTTTTTATTTTGTTAAAGCTGCTTCTAATAAATTTTTGATTATCAAAACCAGGTTTTACTGACATCAAAAGAATAAGATCTAATTTATTCCAGATATATTCTAAAGATCTAAAAGCAGTTCTCAGACTAAGAGCGATCCCTGCTTTGCAACCATTATCATGAATAAGCTGTAAACTGCGATCTACATTATCAGATGCGTCTTGATGAAACGTAATGTAATTAGCTCCTGCTTGCGCAAAAGCAACAATTAAGCGATCTACAGGTTTAGTCATAAGATGAATATCAATTTCTGCTTTAATACCGTATTTGCGCAATGCCTCACAAATTGTAGGGCCAAAAGTTAAATTGGGAACATAGTGATTATCCATCACATCAATGTGAATCATATCAGCCCCTGCCTTTAAGACCAAATTCGCTTCTTCGCCTAAACAGGCAGAATTTGCAGATAATATTGAAGAAGAAATCAAAAAACCTGACATATACCGTTATTTTAGCTCAAAGTCATAACTAGTTGCAAAAAATAAAAAATTTAATCAATAGTATTCAGCCATTCCTCAAGGATAATTCTTGCTGCAACGCTATCAATCGACTCCTTTTGTAAGGCTCGATATCCGCCTTGTTTAAATATTTCTGTTCGTGCAATCTTAGTAGTTAAATGCTCTGCAGCGGTATAAACAGGCAAATTATAATGCCTCTTTAATTGTAAAACGAAATTTTGTGCTAATTTAGTAGTAGTTAAATTATTACCATTAATTTTATAAGGGATACCTACTACCAATGCTTGTGGCTGCCAATCATTAATTAAATCATCAATTTTGTTCCAAGGAGGAATTTTACAATTACTTACTAAAGGGGATAAAGCTGTAGCACTTTTAGTAATGTTTTGACCAATAGCTACACCGATGTTACTGGTGCCATAATCGAATGCTAAAAAGAGAGTTTTTTGAGTCATAATATTTAAAAATTTAATTACGACTTCCGATTAAATTGTTTGCCATAAGTTTCATCAATCATGATGGCAGCAATAAGAGAAATAACTATGCTAATTAATAATAAATAGTTGGCTCTAATGAAATCTGCTTTATCATAAATATACGTTACTTGGGCTTTATGATGACTATCTAATAACCATCCAAAAAATGGCGTTAAAATATTACCAGAAACTACTATAAATGAAGCAAAGCTAGTAGCCGTAGCTGTAAGTGTGCGCTTATTACTTTCAGCAATTATTGGATATCCTATGGTTTGACTGCTAATAGCAATCCCCAAAGCGCAATATAAATACATTTCTAACATTAAAGACATTGTCGGGGAAAACATGATAACTATCATAATTACTATAGATAATAGCGCTCCTATTATTGGAAGAGGTTTGCGTATCCCGAGATGATCAGAAATTAAACCAACCAGAGGTGAACCGATAATCATTCCAACAAAGATCATGCTTGTTATTGCAGTAGCTTCGATTTGAGAAAAATTATGTACTAAGGTTAAGTAAGGTATTCCCCATATCCCACCAAAAATTGGTAACGGTATACCTATTAAACTCATATATATGCCGCTTAGCCAATTTTGTTTGTTAACGATAATAGTTCCTAAAGAACGCCAGAAATTAATTTTTTCTGATTTAATGTATTCTTTGTTGTCAGATATTTTAAAGCATCTAGGTTTGTCACTAATAATTATTGATTGTAGTGCAACTAAACATATTCCAAGACAGGCCACTAATTGGATAGCAATGTGCCAATTATATCGTTGAACTAATATGCTTAGCGGAGTTTGAGCAATTACTCCTCCAAACATCCCAATAGTTGTTATTACACCTATCGCTAGCGCTATATGATGAGATTCAAGCCAATTATAAGCTAATTTTATTGAAACCAGTAATGAAAATGCTCCGGTACATCCGATGATAAGTCTAGCTATTTTCATAGCCAAGAGCGAAGGCGCTACTGTGAACGCGAAGGTAGCTCCTATTGAAATAATAAAACTAATTAATAATGATCTGCTTACTGAAAATCGATCTAATATAATACCAGCAGGAAAGAGAAAAATAAGATTACCATAAGCAAAGTAAGCAAATAAGCTGCTTAATTGTCGTGCATCAAGATGAAATTCTTGTGCCAATTTTCCACTAATAGAGTTTATTAAATTAATTTGAACAAATATATAGAAAAAAAATAAAGCCGAAACTATAACCACCAACCAGGAACGAATAGTACTTCTTTGTGATATTAACATATAAGTTGATATGGTAAAAAATATTTTTGTCTTTTTTGATAGTCGCAATAATAACATTTCTTTGAAAAAAATTAAACGGTTTTCTATCAGAAAGATAACTTTAGTTGTTGACATTTAGGACAAAACACTGTTAGGCGTTGTCTAATTCTGGTAGTTATTAATTTATTTTTGCATTTATAACAAAATCTTCCAGATCTATTATAGATTTTTAGTTTATTTTGAAAAGAACCATGTTGTCCAAAGCAGTCAGTATAATCTTTAATTGTTGTGCCTCGATGAGAAATTGCTTGATTAAGAATTTCTTTTATTATTTTGACAATTTTTTTGTAATCACAAAGTGATATGGTATATGCTTTTTGGAATGGATTTATCCCTGATGTATATAAAATTTCATTAGCATAGATATTTCCTATGCCAACAACAATTTTATTGTCAGTAATTAAAAGTTTAATTGAGTATTTTTTAATTTTAGATTTAGCATATAAATATTCAGCAGTGAATTTTTCTGTTAATGGTTCTAATCCAAGATTTTTCAATAGCGCGTGCCGTAAAGGATCGTTTGTTGTCCATAAAATTGCACCAAAACGACGAGGATCAGAATAACATAATGTTAATTTGTTAGAAAATTCAATACTAAAATGCTCATGTTTAGTTATTAAATGATTTTTCATTTTGATTTGTAAAGTTCCGGACATGCCTAAATGAATAATGAGTACGCCAATTCTCGTTTTTAGTAAAATATATTTACCTCGACGACTAATTTTTTTAATAGCTTGTCCCAGCAAAATACTATGAATGTTTTTTGGTATTGGATAGCGCAATTCAGAAATTCTTACATTAACAGTAATGATTTCTTGTTTAAGAAATTTAATATTTAAGTCGCGACAGATAGTTTCAATTTCGGGTAATTCTGGCATGAGTAAGTTTTTAATTTTAATGCGTTGATCATTATTTTTTTGTTAAAATATTCAAATTTATAGAAATTTAAACTTTTTTAACAAAATTGAACACAAAAAAAATCCAAGAGTATAACTACAAATTAGCAGTAAACACGAGTTGTATTATTAGATCTATATAATTCTAAAGAAGTCATCTTGTTATTTAAGCTTGTCTTCTTTGAAAGCGATATGCATTCCAGTTTTATTAGTTTTCGGATTAAAAGCTCTAGGATCATATTTTTTAATATTAATCTTTTCGACGTTTTGTCGTTTATTTTTAGTGGTAGTATAAAAGGTTTTGGTAGGTTTTCCAATTCTAGTTTTACCTGTTGAAATTAATTTGATTTTTTCTCGTACTTTTGAGGCCATATTCTATTCTATAATGTCATTACGATATTTAGTTAAATTATTTAAAGCTACTTCAATTCCAACTTTATCGATAATTCTTAAACCTTTGATGGAAACTCTAAGTTTAATAAAACGTTTTTGTCCTTCAAGCCAAAATCGTTTGCTGTGTAAATTTACGTTAAAATATCTTTTCGTTTTTTTATTAGCATGGGACACCGTGTGACCAACTCTTGGACGTCCTCCGGTAATATGACAAATTTGTACCATACTCATCCTTATTAAATTTATATCAAAAGATCTTATGCTATCAGAGATAGCTTTGTTAAGCAACAGTTATATGTTGAATAATCACAAGAAAAAATGCTTTATTGCATCTCAATCCAAAAAATTATTTAGTATTGTTTATTTATGTAAATAAACAATTCAATTTTATAATTGCAGGTTCATTTAAAAGAATATTTGTATTTCGGTGTTTGGTTTTTAAAAATTTAAATAATAAATTCCAGTGTTTGATTTAAATAATTTAAAAAAAAATCATAATATCGTCGTCCCCAACCGGATTCGAACCGGTGTTACTGCCGTGAAAGGGCAATGTCCTAAGCCTCTAGACGATGGGGACAAATTTAAAGTGGAGCTAAGCGGGCTCGAACCGCTGACCCCTTGCATGCCATGCAAGTGCTCTCCCAGCTGAGCTATAGCCCCGTTCACTACCGATTTTAATGAACTTAAAGTCCTGCGTCAATTCTAAACCTGATTTTTGAATATTTGTTTATAACCAGATACTTTCCATAAAGGTATCAAAAGCAATATCGATAGTATTGCACAGACAGTAATAATGATGAAAAAACCAGACCAAGAATAGTGATCTATTGTCAGACCAATAGGGTATCCAGACATAGCCGCTCCTAAATAACCAAACAAGCCAACAAAACCTGATGCAGTTCCTGCGACTTCTTTATGGGATAATTCAGCAGCAACCATCCCAATTAACATTTGAGGCCCAAAAACAAAAAATCCTATACCGAACATTATCGCACTATGCAAAACAAGGTGTTCTCCTGGGATAAACCAAAAACATAACAAAAGAATTACTACGCCTAAACTAAATAAAACATTAGTCTGTCCTCTAAGTCCTTTAAAAAATTTATCGGAACACCAACCAGCAACTAAACTTCCAATAAGTCCACCAATTTCGAAAAATGACATACAACTATTAGCTCGCATCAAAGTATAACCTTGTTCAGTTAAAAAAGGAGACCCCCAGTCGTTTATAGCTGTTCGTACCACATAAACAAATACATACGAAAAACCCAGAAGCCAAATATAGTAATTTTTAAATACATAATTTAAAAACATGCTTGTAATTGATTGATTAATGAATTTCTCTGAATAATTTTGCGTGTATTCATTATGGTATGCCTCAATTGGTGGCAAGCCTTGTGATTCGGGAATATCTCGCAAGCGATTAAAAATAAAAAGCGAGATGATGATAGTTGCTATTCCAGGAACAAACATAGCTGCTCGCCAATTAGCAAATAATATAACGCTTATTGCTGTAATGATTGGGATCATGGCTCCGCCTAGATTGTGAGCAGTATTCCATGCTCCCCACCATCTACCTCGTTCAGATTGAGAATACCAATGAGTTAATAAACGAGCACAAGGTGGCCACCCCCATCCTTGGAAAAAACCATTTATAAGCCAGAAAAATATTAAATATGACAAGGAAGAGGATAAACCAAAGAAAATGTTAGTAATACCAGTAGCAATTAAACCTATAACCATAAAATATCGTGGATTAGCTTTATCAGATATCATGCCACTGATGAATTTGCTTATACCGTATGTAATGTAAAACACACTTCCTAAAATGCCAATTTGTTCTTTTGTGAAATGAAGATCACGAATCATCTGCGGTATAATAAAGGTAAAACTTTTTCGTGTTAAGTAAAAAGCAGCATAACCGATATACATGGAATACAGTGTCCGAATTCGCCAATAACGATAAGTTTGATCTATAATTGCCGGATCAGTAATTTTTTCAATTACTGGTTTCTTGAGAAAATTGCGGTAATTTAAATTTGCCATTTTTTAACCTTAAAATGAAGATTTTTAATCAAAAATACCAATTATAATAAATATAAAACTTTGCGTATCATAACTAATATGATTATATTTGTCTTTGCTATTTTTTTTGGAGAATATTTATGACAATAGAAAGAACTTTATCAATTATCAAGCCAGACGCTGTGGAAAAAAATATAATTGGTTTGATTTTAAGTTGTTTTGAAGAAAATGGTCTAAAAATTGTGGCTGCAAAAATGATACATTTAACAAAATTACAAGCCGAAAAATTTTATGACATACATAAAAAGAAGCCATTTTATATTGATTTAATAGCATTCATGATTTCAGGTCCGGTATTAGTGCAAGTATTGGAGGGAGATAATGCTATTGCTGTAAATCGTAAAATAATTGGAGCTACTGATCCAGCCAAAGCAAATAGTGGTACTATCAGAGCCAAATATGCTACTTCTATTGATCGAAATATAATTCATGGCTCTGATACATTTGATACTGCTTTGTCTGAAATTAAATTTTTCTTTAATCCAAACGAGATACATTCAAAATATTTTAAAGCAGATTTAATAAATTAGATTTTAAATTTGTAGAAAATTTTGAATTTTAACTATTGAATGATAATTCGCATAACAACGTAAGTCAATTTTAGTAATTAAAACGATATTATATCAAGAAACTAACTTGCATGTAATGAG
Organism: Coxiellaceae bacterium; assembly: GCA_031263085.1. Classification (GTDB taxonomy): domain Bacteria; phylum Pseudomonadota; class Gammaproteobacteria; order UBA9339; family UBA9339; genus UBA9339. Next base: position 67,736 of record JAISGM010000003.1, on the reverse strand, counting down.
AAATTGTTGTTATTTGTGAGCGGTTAGTATATCGTTATAATACGGTAGTAAGATTAGAATGAAGAGGAAGATTTATATGAAAGATGCTCTACAGCAAACTCCTGGAAAAATGTTTAGGGAGGCAAGAGAGTCGCAGCAAATTAGTTTAAATGATGTAGCTAAGGTGTTGCTTCTTAGTAAAAGGATTATTACGGCAATTGAGGAAGATGATTATAGTAAAATTGCGGCTGCAGTTTATGCCGAAGGTTATTTAAAAGCATACGCTAAATTTTTACAACTCCCTGTTAAGGATATTCTTGCAAGCTATCATCGTTTGAATGCCTATTCCAATGATGATTTTGCCAAATTAACAGTCAAATCATCCTCAGATAAAATTAAATTGCCTTGGTTATTGAGTTTACTATCTAGTTTTAAAAATTGCTGTCAAAGTGGTTTTAAGAAATATTGTAAAGTAGGATGTAAACGAGGGTTTTTATTATTTGTGGTTATATTGGGATGTATCTTATGGGGATATACACGTAAACTGATAGTCATTCCGCATCGAATCATTCCTGATTCGATACTAATTGATCGAGAAGAAAAGTCTACTAAACCTAGTGATATTTATTCTTCGTCTTTGAATGTTCCGTTGGAAATTGATTCAAAAAAAAATGGTGGAAAGGAATAATCAGATGGCGACAAAATGAAGAATATTAGAGCTATCCGTGGAATGAGCGATATTTTACCTAATGAATGTCCTAGATGGGTGGTTTTGGAGAATTTATTACGACGAATAGCAATTCAATACGGTTATTGCGAAATTCGTGTTCCTATAGTTGAATCTACTGAACTTTTTTCTCGTGCTATTGGTGAAGTTACCGATATCGTATCCAAGGAGATGTATACTTTTTTAGATCGTAGTGGTGACAGTTTAACTTTGCGTCCAGAGGGAACTGCTAGCTGTATTCGCGCAGGAATTGAACATGGTTTATTTTATCATCAAATTCAACGTCTATTTTATTGTGGGCCAATGTTTAGGCATGAGCGTCCACAGAAGGGACGGTATCGTCAATTTCATCAATTTGGAGTTGAAGCCTATGGTTTACCTGGTCCGGATATTGATGTCGAAATGATGCTACTATCCATGAGATTTTGGCAGGAATTAAAGATTGATTGTAAGGTTGTTTTACAGATTAATACTTTAGGTACTTTTGAAGTACGGGCTAAATATCGCAAATGTTTAATTGATTATTTTAATCGACATTATCATTGCTTAGATGACGATAGTTGTCGTAGATTGTCAACTAACCCTCTGCGTATTTTGGATAGTAAAAATCCTGAAATGCGAGATCTAATCCAAAAAGCCCCTAAAATTTTGGATTTCCTTGATAAATCTTCGAAAGAACATTTTACAAGATTATGTAAATTATTGGATCAATTAAAATTACCTTACGTAGTCAATCCTTGTTTGGTTCGTGGTCTAGATTATTATAATTTAACTGTGTTCGAGTGGACTGCATCTGATGACAAATTATCACAAAATACGATATGTGCTGGTGGTCATTATGATAATTTGGTAACTGATATGGGCGGGAAAACAGCTACCCCAGCAATTGGTTTTGCTCTAGGATTAGAGAGATTACACTCTTTAGTGGCTACTAATTTATTAGTACATGAATTGAATATAATCCATATTATAGTTTTAGATGAGCGATCAATAACAACTGGAATGTTGTTGTCGGAAGATATTCGTAATCGCATTGAAGCCAAAATTATAATTAATTGCGATAATATGGATTTAAGTGTGCAATTACGCCGTGCTAATAAAGGAGACGCTAAGATTGTTTTAATTTTGGGTATGACGGAATTAGCGACTAATGAAGTTTTAATAAAATATCTTCGCGAAAATAAACCACAAAAAATAATTAGTAGTGATAAAGTAGTAGACTATATACATGATAGTATCAAATAAAATAATAATATCCTTAATAAAAGATTGGTGGAAACGACACGGCAATAACTTATTATTGATAATGATTATTTTTTTTGTTATTGGTGTTAGTTGGCAGTACTGGAATCGTTATAGTAATTCTAATTTAGAATCTCCATCTAATATGTATTCTCAATTATTGAATTATTGGGAGCAAAAAAATATTGTCGAGTTTAAATTATTTGGGGAGCGCTTGCTTAGAGATTATCCTAAATCTCCTTACGCTAGTTTTGCTGCCTTGTTATTAGCTAAAGATGCAATTCAGCATGGTGATTTTAAGGAGGCTTTAACAAAACTTCGATTTGTTATTAATAAAGCTCCTAATTCAAAGATTAGAGAATTAGCACAACTTCGTGCTGCTCGAGTGTTAATAGCTATTAATAATCCCAAAGAAGCTCTGATTTTATTATCAAAAATAAGTAACCAATGTTATAAAATAAGTGGTTACGAAATTTCTGGTGATGCATTGTTGACTCTTGGTAAATTTGAAGATGCAATTAAGATTTATCGTAAAGCAGAACAGTTAAGTAAAAATCAAGAATTATTTTCTCCATTACTCAAAATGAAATTACAACAATTATAAATCTTTAGTAGAGTTTATATATGAATTTGATGCAACATATTAGATTTTCTTTTCAAGAAAATATTAAATTAAAAATTAAAGCATCTGAAATGCTAATTCCAATTATAGTAGAGGCAAGCCAAGTTTTGGTAAATTGTATACAAAACGGAGGTAAAATATTGAGTTGTGGTAATGGGGGCTCCGCATGCGATGCAATGCATTTTAATGCCGAAATAGCAAATAGATATATAGTTGAACGTAACGGATTGTCTGCTATAACTTTAGTATCTGATACTGCTCTTTTGACAGCTATTTCTAATGATTATTCTTATCAAGATATATTTTCTAGACAAATTAAAGCATTAGGAAATAAAAATGATGTATTACTTTCGATATCTACTAGTGGTAACTCAGAAAATATTATAAAAGCTATTCTTAAAGCACATGAGTGTAAAATACGAGTTATAGCCTTAACTGGTAATAACGGAGGAAAGATAGCAAAAATTTTGACTACTGATGATGTTGAGATTAGGGTTCCATCTTCGGTTACTCCACGCATTCAAGAAAGTCATATTTTGGTTATTCATTGTTTGTGTGAATTAGTAGATATTTTGTTAAAAACAGCATAATGTTATTATGATAAGAGTTTTAATAATTTTGGTATTTTCTTTAACGCTATACTCGTGTGTACCAGCTGCTTTTTTAGTGGTTGGTACCACCACTGGCGCGATAGCTAGTGATCATCGTAATGCTAAAACAATTCTTGAAGATCGTGAAATTACTTTTAAATTGCGACATCATTTCGATAATAATCAACTTCTATATGGTAAATCTCATTTATCGGTTACTACTTTTAACCATGTTGTTTTGTTAGTTGGTCAAATTTCAGCACCTGAATTACGCGATCAGATAGAAGACGTTATTAAATCAAATCCCATGGTTAAAATGTTATATAATGAAGTTACTATTGAAAAACCAACATCTAATGTAATTAGAACTAATGATACGTGGTTGACTACTAAAGTAAAAATAGCTTTATCTACTACTACTGGTTTAAATTTTTCAAATTTGAAGATCACCACTGAAAAAGGAATAGTTTATCTCATGGGATTAACTACTGATAAACAAGCCGATCTAGCTGCGAGAAAAGCGAGTACTGTTTCTGGAGTAGAAAGAGTAGTGAAATTATTTGAATACATGAGTTGAAGTTATGCAATTTACTACAATACAAATGATTTCGATATATATTCTACCTGTGATTTTTGCTATTACGATTCATGAAGCAGCTCATGGATATATGGCATATTTACTTGGGGATAAAACTGCATTAATACTCGGTAGATTGACATTAAATCCAATTAAACATATCGATATCATTGGTACTATTATTGTGCCATTAGTGTTGTTGTTATTAGGGGGTATTACGCTAGGTTGGGCTAAACCAATACCAATTGATCCTCATAATTTGTCTAATCGTAAAGGAGATTTAATGCTAATTTCTATCGCTGGCCCGGTAGCTAATTTTATTATGACAATTATTTGGGCTAGTATTGCAAAGATAGCCATTATACTTCTAGCTAACAATTTCCCTGGAGCGCTTGCGATTGGTATGATGGGTATAGCCGGAATTAGTATAAATCTGATGCTAATGGTGTTAAATTTATTACCAATTCCTCAGCTTGATGGAGGTTATATCATTTCTAGTTTATTACCTAGATGTATTTCTGTGCAATATGATAAATTGGTTCCGTATGGTCTCTATATTGTGTTAATTTTATTAATGCTTGGATTAATTAGTTTCATTGTACAACCTATTATAAAGTTTTTATATAATATAATTATTATAGTATTTAAACTTTCCCTCCTGGTATAACCTTGAGTTTAATTTTATTCGACTTAGTAGTTTGAAATTGTGACGTTATTTCCTCTTTGGGAAAATTCATACCTTGACCATTTTCGGCTGAATAGATTGCAACTATTGCTGATATTGGAACGTATATTTCATAAATGATCCCAGAAAAACGAGCCACAAAAGAGACGGCCTCATTATTAATAAAAAGTTTTTGAGTAGCCGTGCTAGAAATATCAAGAGTAATATTGTTGTTTTTGATGTATTGATTAGGAACCTTAACAGCAGAGATGGTGGTATCTACAGTGATATAAGATGTATTGTCATTATCAACAATCCATTCATGAATAGCTCTAATCAAATATGGCTTCATTGATATGAATGATTTTCCATTCATATCTAATTTTTTAAATCTTTTTCTAAATCAGATAAACTTTCTTTAAAGGAGTCACGAGCAAAAATCCGCTTCATGTACTCTTGAATTGATTTAGAATTTTTTGGTAATTCGATATTTAAACTTTTTAAGCGCCATAACATCGGAGCTAAACAACAATCAGCCAAAGAAAATTCATCGCTCAAGAAGTATTGAGTCTCACAAAACATTGACGTAATATCCAATAATTGGTCCTTAAGGTTTTTTCTAGCTTCATCAGCCTCTACTTTCTTGGATTTTTGGATGATATTCACTAATGATAAACAATCTCGCTCCATTCTATAAATCATCAATCTACATTTGGCACGTATTATTGGATATACAGATAGCAAAGGAGGATGAGGAAAGCGTTCATCTAAATATTCGGTAATAATATTGGCATTATAAAGTACTAAATCTCGATCAACTAAAGTTGGTAACGATTGATATGGATTTATGACTAGCAAATCATCAGATGGATTAGAGTTATCTACATAAATTATATTTGCAGTAATATCCTTCTCTGCCAATACTATTCTAGTACGATGACTGGCGATATTTAAAGGATCCGAATACAAAATCATCGTTGAATGCTTAAGTACCATCGGTAATTTACTCCAATTTATGCATGGCTGGGGGACTAGGATTCGAACCTAGATTAACGGAGTCAGAGTCCGCGATCTTGCCATTAGAAGATCCCCCACCAATTTAACACGGACAAATCACACAGTTAATCATATTTTAACGTTTCGAATACTGGGTTCCTCTACGCGCTTTGTGGCGACCAACCTTTTTGCGCTCAACAATTCGAGAATCTCTGGTCAAAAAACCTGCTTGACGCAACGTTAGATGCAAATTCGAAGTGGTTTTATCATTTATCCCTTTGTTATCAACCGTTTGCTTATTGTAGGCAATAAGTGCGCGCGCAATACCTAGACGAATTGCTCCAGCCTGACCGCTATCTCCGCCACCTTTAACTGAAATTTTAATATCAAATTTAGTTGCCATATTAGTAATAAGTAATGGTTGTCTTACAATCATACGTGAAGCTTCGCGGCCGAAGTATTTTTCAATAATCTTACCATTGATCAAAATCTTTCCATGCCCCATACCTAAAAACACCTTAGCAACAGAAGTTTTACGACGTCCAGTTCCATAATAATGATTTATTTTCATAAAGTTACACCTTTAATTTGCAAGTATCATGGTTTCCAAATTCTGAGCCTGATGCGGATGATTTGATCCTGCATAAACCTTGAGTTTTGTCAGCATTTTTCTTCCCAATGGGCCTTTAGGTAGCATACCACTAATCGCGTGTTTTATTACTAATTCCGGAGATCGTAATAATTGTTTTTCTAAAGAAATCTCTTTGATCCCTCCTTGATAGCCAGTGTAACGATAATACTTTTTATCTTTGAGTTTTTTACCAGTAACACAAATTTTTTCAGCATTGATAATAACCACATAACTACCGGTATCGATAAAAGGTGTATACTCTGGATTGTTTTTTCCAGTTAGGTACTTTGAGACAATGGCCGCAAGCCGACCAAGAGTTTTACTTGTAGCATCCAACAAGTACCATGTTTTAGTATGGTCAATACTCTGATTAAAAGTTTTCATATATACTCCCGAGCGATGATTCTACAATATGAAGTCCATAAAATCAAATTAGTGAATATTTTTAAAAAAAATCTGAATAATTGTTGTTGAATAATAATTGCTTTAGTGTTCCTATTAACTAATGTCTTCAAAGTTTAATTTACAAACTAATTTGAATCTTAGTATTACTCAGCTGGCAACGGTTAAGAAAATAGTTCAAGGATTATCTGATGGTTTTAATAGGCAAACCCTGTTAGGGGCAACTGGATGCGGTAAAACTTTTACATTAGCCAATGTTATCGCTATTTCTGAAAGGCCTACTCTCATTATCGCTCATAATAAAATTCTGGCGGCGCAACTTTATGGCGAAATGCAGAGTTTTTTTCCAAAAAACGCTGTTGAATACTTTGTCTCATACTATGATTATTATCAACCAGAAGCCTATTTGCCAGTTACTGACACTCATATTGATAAATCTGCGTCTATTAACGAGTATATTGAACAAATGCGATTAGCAGCTACTAAGGCTTTGTTTGAGCGTCATGATGTCATAATTGTAGCATCAGTTTCAGCTATTTATGGTTTAGGTGCTCCAGAAGTATATGGTAAAATGATTCTTACTTTAAAGTTAGGAGATAAAATTGAGCCTATTGATTTTTTTCGCCATCTAACAGAGTTACAGTATAATCGTAATGATCTTGAACTTCGTCGTGGTACTTATAGATTTCATGATAGAACTATAGATATTTTTCCTGCAGAATCTAAAGATAATGCTCTTCGGATCGAATTAATTGAAGATCATGTTAATAAGATAATCTATATCGATCCTTTAACTGGAAAAACTTTTAATAGGATCTCCAGTGTCAAAATTTTTCCTAGAAATCATTATGTTACTAAAAGAAAAGTAGTGTTAAGCGCCATTGAGCAGATAAAAATCGAACTACGTGATCGCCTGTCAGTACTTTATAATGATGGTAAATTAATAGAAGCACAGAGATTAAAGCAACGAACAGAATATGATATTGAAATGTTACTTGAGCTTGGTTATTGTACCGGAATTGAGAATTACTCACGTTACTTATCAGAAAGGGCAGTAAATGTGCCGCCATCTACTTTGATTGATTATTTGCCAAAAGATTCTTTATTAATTATTGATGAGTCGCATGTGACTTTGCCTCAATTAAGAGGAATGTATTACGGTGATAACTCACGAAAAACTACTCTAATTGAATATGGTTTTAGATTGCCTTCAGCTTTAGATAATCGCCCATTAAAATTTGAAGAATTTGAAAAATTATCACCACCAACTATTTACGTTTCAGCAACTCCAGGAGACTTTGAAAAAAGACAATCGCAGCAAGTGATCGAATTATTGATTCGTCCAACAGGTTTAATCGATCCTGAAGTAGAAATAAAACCAGCGAAAAATCAAATTGATGATTTATTCTCAGAAATTAATAAACGTATAAAATTAAAAGAGCGCGTAATAGTAATTACTTTAACTAAAAAAATAGCAGAAGATTTAACTGAATATTTAACTGATTATGATATCAAGGTTAGATATTTACATTCAAATATTAATGCTGTTGAGAGAGTAGAAATCTTACGAGATTTTAGGTTGGGGGTTTTTGATGTTTTAGTGGGGGTAAATTTATTACGCGAAGGTTTAGATTTGCCAGAGGTATCACTTGTAGCTATTTTAGACGCAGATAAGGAGGGATTTTTACGTTCTACTCAGTCTTTAATTCAAACAAGTGGTAGAGCGTCGCGTAATGTTAATGGCAGTGTGATTATGTATGCCGATAGAATTACTACATCGATGAGAAGCGCTCTAGATGAAATGAATCGGCGACGTAGAATTCAACAAGCATACAATGTAAAACACAAGATAATACCAACAAGCATTATCAAAGATATTCGTGATATTATGACTATAACTCATATCTCCGGAAAAGAGAATCATCAAATCTTTATAAAAGAAGAAAGTTATTTAACTGAAAATCCGGATAAAATAACACAACATATCAGTAAACTAGAAAAAAAGATGTATCAATACGCTAGAGATTTAGAGTTTGAGAAAGCGGTTAAAATTAGAGATAAAATTCATTATTTTCATAATTTGTTAAAGAAGTGAATTTAATTTAGTGAGGAAAATATGTACGAGTTTTTTACTACTCATGCTTCTAATAAAATTATCCCTATTGTACCAATTTGTATTAAGGACTGGGATGTATGGTATAGAGGACAACCTGAGAGAATTAAAAATTTTGTTTTAATTAATAAATTTACTGCTAGATCAAGTTCTTATTGTTTTGTTTTAAATCGCAATGGTCATATAGAGAAAGTATTTCTCAGTTTAGATGATAAGGACGATTTTTATTCATTTGGAGTATTACCCAAAGTTTTACCAAGAGGAGTGTATGAAATTGTGACGGAAAATTTATCTATGGAACAGGTAGAGCGTACCATAATTGGTTATGGTATTGGTAATTATCAGTTTAAAAAATATAAAAAAACAATAGCTTTGGAAGCAAAATTGTTTATTCCAAAAAATGTCAATTTCAGTAAAATAAATAGCATTTTGGAAGCTATTTATTTAGTGCGAGATTTAATTAATATGCCAGCAGATGATTTATATCCTGAAAAACTAGCTACAATTGCTACTAATATAGCTTCTGATTTTAAAGCTAAAATAACAATAATTAAGGGAAGGGAGCTTGCTATTAATTTTCCGGCGATTTATGCGGTAGGACGAGCTAGTAGTCATAAACCACTGTTAATCGATTTACAATATGGAAAATTTAATGCGCCAAAAGTTGTTTTAGTAGGGAAGGGTGTATGTTTTGATAGCGGAGGGCTACAATTAAAAACTCCTTCTGGTATGTTTTTGATGAAAAAAGATATGGCAGGAGCTGCGCATGCTCTAGGGCTTGCACGTTTAATTATGGCTGCGAAATTATCAATTAATTTACGAGTAATTATCCCTGTAGTAGAAAATTTAATTTCAGGAGATGTATTAAAGCCAGGAGATATTATTAAAACCAGAAAAGGCATAACTATGGAAGTAGTTAATACCGATGCTGAGGGGAGATTAATATTAGCTGATGCTTTAGCGTATGCTTCAGAATGGCAACCAGAATTAATTTTAGATTTTGCTACTTTAACTGGAGCATCTAGAGTAGCCCTGGGGCCGGATATTACTGCATTATTTACTAATAATGATAATCTTGCTGAAGATATAATTAATAATATGCTAAATGAACAAGAACCTATTTGGCGATTACCTATTTATGAACCATATTTAGAGTTTCTTAAAAGTAAGATAGCTGATTTTAAAAATATTGCAACATCGAATTATGTTAATGGTGGAGCTATTATTGCAACGCTTATATTGCAACAATTTGTTGACCCTAAAATTCGTTGGGCTCATTTTGATATGAATGCTTATAACGAAATTTTTCGACCTGGAAGACCAGAAGGTGGTGAGGCCATGTGCTTACGAGGATTATTTAGATATTTTGAGTTTTTATTTGGTTAAATCTACTAGATTAAAAATTATATCGGTGTGATGGCAATTCCATTATGTCAGATAGTAATAACTTAAAATTTCGTTAAATATGTATTATTATTTGGTATATTTATAAGATATTGATAGTTTAATTTTACTTGGGCAGATAATGAAAGTTAGTATTTTTGGTACAGGATATGTTGGATTAGTAACTGGTATATGTTTGGCCGAAATTGGTCATGAAGTGATGTGTATTGATACTGATATTGATAAAATCGATCGACTAAATCGTGGTGAATCGCCAATTTATGAGCCAGGATTAGCTGATTTATTAACTAAAAATATTGCTGTTAAAAGAATAACATTTGTTACTGATGTAATTTCTGGTGTTGATTACGGTGATTATATATTTATTGCTGTTGGTACTCCTGCTTCTTGTGATGGTTCTGCTGATTTACAGTATGTATTTACGGTAGCTAAGACTATTGGCGAAAATTTGAATCATAATGCTATTATTATCAACAAATCTACTGTTCCAGTAGGTACTGGTGATAAGGTAAAGACTATTATTCAAAAAGAATTATCAAAACGAAATCTTCATATTAAATTTGCTATGATTGCTAATCCGGAATTTTTAAAACAAGGAGATGCAATAGAGGATTTTATGCGATCAGATCGCATCATTATTGGTTCGGATAATAAAGAAGCATTAAATAAGATGAATATGTTATATGAACCGTTGGCAACTAAAATAGTTTCTATGGATATCTATTCTGCAGAATTATCTAAATATGCTGCTAATGCATTCTTAGCTACTAAGATCAGTTTTATTAATGAAATTGCGCAATTTTCTGAGAAATTTGGAGCTGATATTGAACAAGTAAGACTTGGAATAGGTAGCGATGCACGAATTGGTCATAATTTTTTATCAGCTGGTTGTGGTTACGGTGGATCTTGTTTTCCTAAAGATGTTAGTGCTTTAATTTGGATGGCTAGAAAATACGGTATCGAATCACCTTTTTTTAATGCAGTTGAGAATATTAATTTGCGACAGAAATCGTTAATCTTTAATTTACTTAAAAAATATTTTGGTAATTTAGATGGTAGGGTAATTGCTTTATGGGGTTTATCTTTTAAACCCAATACCGATGATATGAGAGAAGCTCCAAGCAGAGTTTTACTTGAATCTTTATGGAAAGTTGGAGCTAAAGTGCAAGCATATGATCCCATAGCGCAGGTTACAGCAGAAAAAATTTATGGTAAACGTTTGGATTTAAAATTATGTACTAATCGTGATGAAGTATTGGTTAACGCTGATGTACTGGTAATTATTACTGAGTGGAACGAGTTTCGTAATCCAGATTTTAATGCTATAAAGAGTAATCTGCGCTATCAAATTATTTTCGATGGACGTAACTTATTTGATCCTGTAGAACTTAATAAATTGGGTATAGAATATCACTGTGTTGGACGAGCAAACAATTTTAAAAAAATCATTTAAAATGTAATGTTATATGCAAGTAGATTGTTTGCAAAAAATGGGGTTAATTATTAAAATCTTGTGGATTACTTTTAAGCATTCTATGCAAGTGGTTTGTACAGCAGTCTTTTTTAAAGAAGGGCATGTTGATGCGCACAGAATAGTATTGGAGTGGGCAAGGAAATTATTAAAGGTGTTGCGAATAAAATGTCAAATTTTAAATACTAGCAATTTTGAATTCAGCTCTCGACGAGTGTATATTATTATGAGTAATCATGCTAGTCATTTTGATATTCCTTTAATGTATATTACTTTTCCTCAAGAAAATATCGGAATGATTGCTAAAAAAGATTTATTTAGATTACCTATTTTTGGATTAGGTATGAAGATTGCTGGATGTATTGCTATAGATCGTGATGATAGGCGTCAAGCATTAAAAGATTTGGCGATAGCTAAACATAGTATGTTAAATGGTATACGTCTTTGGATTGCGCCTGAAGGTACTCGTTCTCATAACGGGCAAATGAACCCCTTCAAAAAGGGCGGGTTTAAAATAGCTATGGATACCAATGCTATTATTGTTCCAGTTACTATAGTCGGTAGTAATAGAATTTTACCGGCAAAAACTTATGATTTTAGTATGGATGAGAATATTAAGATTTGTATTGGTAGGCCGTTGGATACCGCTAATTATAAAACTCATGATTTATCAAAATTGATGAGTGATACCGAGAGAGAAATTAAAGTAAATTTGTAGGAGTTAAAACTTATGAATAACAATAGTAAAACTGAAACTTTAGGATTTCAAACTGAAGTTAAACAATTATTAAAATTGGTAACTAATTCACTTTATAGTAATCGTGAAATATTTATGCGAGAATTAATATCTAATGCTTCTGATGCTGTTGATAAACTTCGTTTTGAGGCATTAACTAATCCTCATTTTTACGAAAATGATCTTGAACTAAAGATCTGGGTAGACTTTGATTCTCAAGCCAAAACAATTACGATACGCGATAATGGTATTGGTATGAATCGAGATGAGATAGTATCTAATTTAGGTACGATTGCTAAGTCTGGTACCAGAGAATTTTTACATAATTTGACTGCAGAACAAGCGAAAAATAATAATCTAATCGGGCAATTTGGTGTTGGATTTTATTCCAGTTTTGTAGTTGCTGATAAGGTTGCAGTTAAAACTAGGAGAGCTGGTCTAGCTAAAGAATTAGGGGTATTGTGGGAATCAAATGGAGATGGGGAATTCACTGTATCAGATATAATAAAAGAATCACGGGGTACAGAAATCATTTTATATATAAAATCTGATAGTATTGATTTCTTAGATTATTGGCGACTCAGTCAAATTATCGTTAAGTACTCAGATCATATCGTATTACCAATCGTAATGAAGAAACCCATAACAGAGAAAGATGCTATAGCTCAAGAAGAGATTATAAATAAGGCTACAGCACTATGGGCGCTATCTAGACAAGATATCAAGGATAATGACTATAAGGAATTATACAAACATCTCAGTCACGATTTCGAAGACCCCTTAGTTTGGAGTCATAATAAAGTAGAAGGAAAACTAGAATATATTACGTTGCTTTATATCCCTAGTCATGCGCCATTCGATTTTTGGACACGAGAGAAAAGACGAGGTTTAAAGCTTTATGTTCAAAGAGTATTTATCATGGATGATGCAGAACAATTACTTCCGCATTATTTACGTTTTGTTCAAGGAATAGTAGACGCTAAAGATCTTCCATTAAATGTCTCAAGGGAAATTCTACAAAATAATCATATTGTCGAACAAATCCGCTCCGGAGTTATTAAGAGAGTATTGGATATGTTGGAAAAATTAGCTAATAACGAATTAGATAAATATCTTAAGTTTTGGCAATCTTTTGGAGATACTTTAAAGGAAGGAATAGTGGAGGATTTTGCTCATAGAACTCAACTTGTTAGTCTTTTAAGATTTTCTTCTATAAAAAAAGATGAATTAAAATCTAATATTACGCTGGAGGAATATGTTGCGCGTATGCCTAAAGATCAAGAAAAGATTTATTATATTACTGTCGAGAATATAGACAGCGCCAGAAATAGTCCTTATTTAGAAGTTTTTCGTAAAAATGATATCGAGGTATTATTATTGGATGAACGAATTGACGAATGGTGGTTATCACATTATCAAGAACATCAAAACAAAAAATTTCAAGCGATTACTAAGGGAGAAATGGATAGTAAATTTGTTAATCAAAATAAGACAACTGATGCCGGGAAGTTAAAATCTGAATATGAAGAAATGTTAAAGAAAGCGCAAAAAGTGTTGGTTGATCGAGTCTCAGAAGTTCGTTTGAGTGAACGACTTACAAATTCTCCGGTATGTATTGTTACTGGCAATAATGATCTTAGTTTTAATATGCAAAGAATTATGTCTGCTTTTGGTCAGAAAGCACAAAAAATTAAACCAATTTTAGAGCTAAACCCTAATCATGAATTAATTCGAAATTTACAAATGGTTGTCGATGAAACTATATTTGCTGAATGGATTAATTTATTTTATGAAGAAGCTTTATTAGTTGCTGGTGGTAAATTAGATGATATAAATGCGTTTGCTAATCGCCTTAATCGATTACTAAGTAACTAGATTTTAGTAATAAAGTTGTGATAGTGTAGATGATGTTATTCATTAATTAATGAGGGAAGTTATGCCAAAAAAGACTAAGAAAAGCAAGAAAGTAACCAGTAAGATTGCAAAAAAAGTAATAATGAAATGTAAACCATGTATTCGTTCAGTTAAGGTAAGCGAACCGTTTAATAAATCAAAAATTGTTACTTCCATTGCTGAAATGACTTGTTTAAGCAAGAAAGAAACTAGTTTGATGCTGGATTCTTTATTTGAGATTATGGCGTCTCATCTTAGAAAACGTAGTGGTGTTGGAGAATTTACTTTACCAGGCATAGCGAAGTTTAGAGTTGTTAATAAACCTGCCACTAAAGCTCATCATGGAATAAATCCTTTCACTGGTGAATCCATGATGTTTGCGGCAAAACCTGCTCGTAACGTAATTAAGATACGAGCCTTGAAAAAAATTAAAGATATAGCTAAATAGTTGTGTTACGTTGATTGAATTTTAGGGGGCGAATGGATTCGACGTGAATTGTAAGGTTCTAGATGCGTGTCGAGAATATAGTCTTACTCGTAAATATGGCTATAAACAAAATAAACGCCAATGATAAATTTGCGTTAGCGGTTGCTTAAAAACCAACTGATCCGTAATCAAGATGTTCTTATGCGTCTTGTCTTGCGGTCATTTACATAAGACGATATTAGTGATGTGTTTGGCATTACTTTTATTGATATAATCAAACTAGTTGGTTGTTGTTTTGTTCATCAATTAACAACTAATGAAACTAAAGATGAACTACACACGTAGTATCGAAAATTGATGATTTGCGGACGCGGGTTCAATACCCGCCGCCTCCACCAGTATTATTAACTAATTAATATATCTATTATATCTACAGCTGATGTTAGTATTATAATTTTTATATATAGTAACTATTAATAACTATTATTTTATTCTACTATTATGAATAGCTGGTATAGTGTATCAAGAGTTGTTTTTTAAAGACATAATATACTTAATAATTGAATTCGTAATAATTTATCTGTATATCAAGATCCATAATATGGTGGCGTCCAATCAACATTTAGCAATACGTATGCGGCCACGTAATATTAATGAATTTGTTGGCCAAGATCATTTACTTGGTTCTGGTAGACCGCTGAGACGTATTATTGAGAATAGAATAATACATTCAATGATTCTATGGGGGCCTCCTGGCAGTGGTAAGACTACTTTAGCAAAAATATTAGCTACTAATGTTCATGCGTATGTCGAGACAATTTCAGCAGTACTTGCTGGAATGAAGGATATTCGCGAGATAGTAATAAAGGCTAAAGAAATTCGACAAATAAATAATAAATCTACTATATTGTTTGTAGATGAAGTGCATCGTTTTAATAAATTCCAGCAAGATGCGTTTTTGCCGTTAATTGAGGAGGGTTTCTTAACATTAATAGGAGCTACTACTGAAAACCCATCATTTGAATTGAATAACGCTTTGCTTTCTCGTAGTCGTGTCTATGTACTCAAGAGATTACAAGAAGATGATATATTGCAAATAATTAATCAAGCTTTAATCGATAAAGAAAGAGGATTAGGTAATCGTAAGTTAATAATAACTGATGAAGTACGCAGAAAAATTGTTAGAATTGCCGACGGTGATGCAAGACGCGCTTTAAATCTTCTGGAGATTAGCTCCAATTTCATAGAAACTAAAGACGGGGAAATCACAAATGAATTATTAACAGAAATTTTGGATACAAATCTACGTAATTTTGATAAAAAGGGCGAAATATTTTATGATCAAATTTCGGCACTGCATAAAGCGATACGCGGTTCCGATCCCGATGCGGCATTATATTGGTTTTGTCGTATAATTGATGGCGGATGTGATCCGCATTATGTTATACGTAGAACTATTAGAATAGCAAGTGAAGACATAGGTAATGCTGATCCAAGAGCTCTTACTTTAGCACTTGATGCAGCAAACGTATATGAGCGTTTAGGTACTCCAGATGGCGAATTAGCATTAGCGCAATCCATCATTTATATGGCTTGCGCTGCTAAAAGTAATGCTGTTTATATAGCTTTTGAAGAAGCAATGAATGATGTAAGAACTCATGGTTCATTAGAGGTGCCATTACATTTGCGTAACGGTACAACTAAATTAATGAAGCAACTTGGTTATGGTAAAAATTATCATTATCCTCATAATGAGAATAATGCTTATGTAGTTGATGAAAACTATTTACCTAACGAATTACCATCAAGCAGGTATTATCGACCAGTTTTGCGAGGCTTGGAAATTAAAATTCGCGAAAAATTAGAATATTTACGACAATTAGTTAGCGAAAAAAGTAAAAAATAATAATAATCTATTGAATGGAAATTACAAATTATGCTAGATGCGAGATGTTTTCGTCAAGAACTTATTGTAACTGCTGAACGACTAAAGAAACGAGGGTTTGAATTAGATATTAATTTAATTAAAGTTCTCGAAGAAGAGCGTAAGATTATTCAAATTGAAACACAAAATTTACAAAATGAACGTAATCGGTATTCAAGAGAGATTGGTAATGCTAAAAATATGAATACGGATACATCATCTCTTATGATTCAGATGCATGAAATAAATATCAAATTAGAAACAAAACAAAAAAAGACTGATGAAATTTTAATGAAATTACATGATATTTATAGTGGTATTCCTAATTTGCCACATGAATCTGTACCTAATGGAAAAAACAGTAAAGACAATATAGAAATAAGATGTTGGGGTGAATTACGAATATTTGATTTTACTCCACAAGATCATTCTACCATAGGAATAAAATTAGGAATGATGGATTTTGAACGAGCTTCAAAAATTACTGGCTCTAGATTTGTAATTCTGTTTGGCAAGCTTGCAAAACTTCAACGTGCTTTAATCAAATTTATGCTAGATACTCATGTCGAAGATCATGGTTATCAAGAAGTTTATGTACCTAATTTAGTTAATAGAGCGAGTTTATTCAATACTGGTCAATTGCCTAAATTTAATGATGATTTATTTAATATTTCAGACAGCTATAAATATAGTTTAATACCTACTGCTGAAGTACCCATAACTAATTTGATAAGAGGGGAAATTATTGTCGAAGAGAAATTACCATTAAAGTATGTGGCCCATACACCATGTTATCGTAGTGAAGTCGGTAGTTACGGTAAAGATATCCATGGTATAATTAGGCAGCATCAATTTGAAAAAGTTGAATTAGTGCGTTTTGAAAAACCGATATCATCCTATGAAGCTTTTGAGGAGCTCACTAAACATGCAGAAAAAATTTTACAAAAATTAAACTTACCCTATCGCGTGATGTCTTTATGCGATGGTGAATTAGGATTTGCTGCAGCTAAGACCTATGATTTGGAAGTATGGTTCCCGTCACAAAAGAAATATCGTGAGATCTCGTCTTGTAGTAATTTTGAATCATTTCAAACACGGAGGTTACAATCAAGATTTCGTTCATTGAAGTCTAATAAAATCGGATTACTTCATACTTTGAATGGATCTGGTTTAGCGGTTGGACGTACACTTGCAGCCATAATAGAAAATTACCAAACTAGTAATGGCCAAATCTGTTTACCGGAAATTTTATGGGATTATATGGATGGTGAAAGAATTATAAAATGAAGATAGTAACACGTTATCTCATACATGAAGTTTATACTGCGATGTTGGCGTCAATGGTGGTATTGCTAGCTGTTTTTTTGAGTAATATTTTAATACGTTATATGGATTTTGCCGCTAGTGGCGCTCTCTCTGGTAAGGCAGTAAAAGTAGCGTTATTACTCCAGATTCCTATTTTATCGCCTATTCTTTTACCAACTAGTTTATTTATGGGTATTTTGCTTGCTTATGGTCGTTTATATGCCGATAGCGAGATGACAGTACTTACTATTTGTGGTATGAATCCTAGATGCTTATTAAGCATCAATCTGGTATTAGCTTCAGCAGTAGCTACTTTGGTAGCCATTTTATCATTATGGATTAATCCTAAGATCTACAAATATTCTGATCATATAAAAAGTGGCGCTACATCTCTTGCATTAGACGTAATTAAACCAGACAGTTTCAATAGTAAAATTACTCAGGACAAATGGATATTTCATATTAAATCTATATCGCGTGACAAAAAAAAAATTTATAATGTTTTTGCAATTAAACATCCAAACAATCCTCTCATGATTGATCAGCAGACATCATATGTTTTAGTGGCTAAAAGTGCTGACATTAAAGATAATCATGAAATTGGTGAATCTTATATAATTCTTAAAGATGGTTATCGCTATGCTGGAATTCCAGGACAGCAAGGTTATGAAATAACTAAGTATGATGAATATGGGATCAAAATTTCTCAGGAAGCGAAAGAATGGTACAGAGATGAGAGTAGTATATCTACGTTAGAATTAATACGCAGTCAAGCTAATAGCTCTTCTGCCGCTGAATTGCAATGGAGATTTTCATTGCCTATATCTACTTTAATTTTAACTTTAATTGGTGTTCCGATGAGCAAAATTCGTTCGGGGCGGGGCCGCTATACTCAATTATTTCCATCGATACTTTTGTATGTTGTGTATGCTAATTTTTTATTTTTAGCAAGAGCTTGGATCAAACGTGGAATATTACCATTAATTTTAGGTATTTGGTGGGTACATGGTTTAATGCTAATTTTAGCAATTTTTTTGCTAGGCAAGCAACTTGGATGGTGGCGAATTTTTGGAGCAAAAATACAGTAGACTTGATATTAGAATATACGCACTATATATATGAAAATATTAGAAAAATATATTTTTAAATTTATTGTTAGTTATACATTATTAGTGGTTATATTTTTAATTGGTTTACATATGTTTGTAGAATTTCTGCACGAATTTCCTAATATAGGCGTTAATAATTATAGTTTAAATAAAATTTTTATTTGTGTACTCTTGATGCTACCTAATGATCTTTATCAATTTTTCCCGATAGCTTGTTTACTTGGATCGATAATTGCATTTGGTTTATTGACGTCTCATAGTGAATTAATTGTTATGCGAGTAGCTGGTGCGTCATTATTTGATATTACTATAGCTGCCCTTAAGGCGGCTATACTTTTATTATCCATAATGATTTTAATCGGGGAAATAATATCGCCGATAGCTCAACGTAAATCGATTCATATAAAAAATGCTGCATTAACTGGTGAATCAACATCGTTAACTATGGAGAGTATTTGGTTATACGACAAACAAGATATTATTAATATTAATTCAGCTTCTAATGGCGTACTTCATGGAATCACTCGTTATCGATTTACTAATGACAAAAAATTACAATTTATTAGTTATGCAAAAACAGGAATCTATAAGGATAATTGCTGGTTACTTAATAATATTAAGTATACTGAGTTTCAAGATAATAAAATTAATAGTTTTAATGTAACAGAAGAGCAAGCAACTTTTAAAATAAATCCTGATTTGATTGGTATTCAATATATGCATTCCAACCAAGAAAATATTCTCGATCTCTATAGCTACATAAAATATCGCTCCCAAAGCGGGCTAGATACCGCTAGTCATAAAGTAGCATTTTGGCAAAGAATTTTTACACCTTGTGCTGCATTGATTATGATTTTGATTGCTATTCCGTTTGTATTATGTTTATTACGAGGATCTACCATTGGATTAAGAATGTTAGTAGGTATCATATTTGGTTTTGTTTTTTATATTTTACATCAATTCGTTGGACCGATGAGTGTCGTTTATCATGTACCCCCAATTTTAGCGGCTTTGTTGCCATTATTGATATTCACTATAATCGGCCTAATGCTTCTAGATAAATTACACTAATGTAATAGCAAACTTTGTTACTAAATGATGCCGAGTGTAATATACATAAATTAGATTTAAGCAAAATACTATGAAGTATTTCATCAATTAAATGATAAATCTCTTTAAATATTCTCGATTTTTATAAAAAATTTTAGTTATCCCCAACTTATAGCTTACAGAAATATTCTCTTTTAAATTCGAAAGTACCGTATTCTTGTAGATAGAAAAAGTATTTCATGTTCAAGTGATTTTCCTGGCGCCTTAATCCAATTTAATGTTATATTAAAACGTAGTTTAAGATGGAATCGTTATAAAAATTTCCGTAATTTTCTTGATTACAACACTAATTTTAAAAATATGCTTTATTTAGAGCGCGATTGGAGATGTTGAATTGTCACATTATATTTTTGTAACTGGTGGCGTTGTATCGTCGCTTGGCAAAGGTGTTACTTCTGCGTCATTGGGTGCTCTTCTTGAGGGCTATGGTTTAAAGGTCACTTTCATTAAACTTGATCCTTATATTAATGTTGACCCTGGAACCATGAGTCCATTCCAACATGGGGAAGTGTTTGTTACTAGTGATGGCGCTGAAACTGATTTGGATCTCGGTTACTACGAAAGATTTGTTAACACTAAAATGACTAAGATTAATAATCTAACTTCTGGAATGGTTTATGCTGAAGTTATTCGTAAAGAAAGGTTAGGGAAATATTTAGGTGCAACTGTACAAGTTATTCCGCATATCACTGATGAAATTAAATTACGAATTACTGAGGTTGCTGCTTGCAATGATATTGCAATAGTAGAAATTGGAGGCACTGTCGGTGATATAGAGTCATTGCCTTTTTTGGAAGCGATTCGCCAAATGAGAATTGAATTTGGTATTAATAATACCTTATTTATTCATTTGACTTTAGTGCCTTTTATTGCTTCTGCTGGGGAAATAAAAACTAAACCAACGCAACATTCTGTTAAAGAACTTCGTTCCATTGGCATACAGCCAGATATTTTGATATGTAGAGCACAAAATCCTATTAGTGAATTCGAGAGAGCAAAAATTGCTCTTTTCACTAATGTTGACAAGCAAGCGGTGATTTCTTTGGTTGATATTGATAATATTTATCAAATACCTTTGATAATGAGAGAGCAAGGTATTGGTGAAATAGTTATTAACAAATTAGCTTTAATGCAACAAAATCAACTCAATTTATCTGTTTGGGAAAAGATAATTAATTTAACAACAACAATGGTATATGAAGTAACTATTGCGATGGTCGGCAAGTATGTAAATTTAGTTGATGCTTATAAATCTATTAATGAAGCATTAAAACATGCTGGATTCCATACTGGCATCAAAATTAAAATTAAATATCTCGATTCTGAAGATCTAGAAAAATCAAATGTTGAAATAGCATTATCAAATATTGATGGTATATTAATTCCAGGCGGTTTTGGTAAACGCGGTATCGAAGGAATGATCAAAGTGGTAAAATACGCTCGAGAAAATAATATACCTTATTTGGGTATTTGTTTGGGAATGCAAATAGCAGTAATTGAATTTGCTCGTCATGTCGTCAAATTACGTAATGCTAATAGTACTGAATTCGATGCTAATACCGAATATCCAGTAATTGCTTTGATTACCGAATGGCATGAGACTAATGGTAAATACAAGAAAAGATCTAATAAATCTAGATTTGGAGGTACTATGCGTCTCGGTGATTATCCTTGTTATCTTAATTCAAAAACACTTTCTCGTAAAATTTATGATCGAGATGTTATTGTCGAGCGTTATCGACATCGTTATGAAGTAAATACCAAACTAATAACCCTGCTAGAATCCCAAGGATTATGTATTGCCGGACGTTCTAGTGATGGCAATTTGATAGAGATGATTGAAATATCTGGTCATTCTTGGTTTATAGGTTGTCAGTTTCACCCAGAATTTACCTCTAATCCTCGCAATGGACATAAACTTTTTATCGAATTTATTAAAGCAACTTTAGAACAACATTTATCCAATAATTAATATGTATATGACGAAAGGTGTACAATGAAAATATGTAATTTTGAAATTGGTAATGATAAGCCGTTTTTTTTAATAGCTGGTCCTTGTGTGATTGAAAGCGAGAAGATTGCACTTGAATCAGCATTTCTTTTAAAAGAAATTACTACAAGTTTAAAAATAAATTTTATTTACAAAACTTCCTTTGAAAAAGCTAATCGTACTTCAGCGAATAGTTATATGGGACCGGGATTTTACGAAAGTTTAAGAATTTTAAACAAGATTAGAAATGAAATTAAAGTACCGATCTTAACAGATGTACATGAATATACTCCATACGATGAAATAGCCACAATTGTAGATGTTTTACAAACCCCTGCCTTCTTATGTCGTCAAACTAATTTTATTAAAAGAGTTATGGAACAAAACAAACCAGTCAACATCAAGAAAGGACAGTTTCTATCTCCATGGGAAATGAAGTTTGTAGTAGAAAAAGCGCAGACCACAGGCAATAATCAAATTATGGTTTGCGAGAGAGGAATAACATTTGGATATAATAATTTGGTAGTTGATATGCGATCTCTTGAAATTATGAAAGAAACCAATTGTCCGGTAATTTTCGATGCTGGACATTCAGTACAATATCCAGGAATAG
Source organism: Coxiellaceae bacterium (assembly GCA_031263085.1). Classification (GTDB taxonomy): domain Bacteria; phylum Pseudomonadota; class Gammaproteobacteria; order UBA9339; family UBA9339; genus UBA9339. Next base: position 45,211 of record JAISGM010000003.1, on the reverse strand, counting down.
GTTATGCTAGCGGAGGTAAACGAGATTTCATTCCTATTTTAGCAAAAGCAGCTATAGCTGTTGGTATTGCTGGATTATTTATTGAAACCCATCCTAATCCTGATCAAGCTCTATGCGACGGCCCAAATATGTTATCAATTACTGATATAAAATCTCTACTTACTGTTTTACAAGAAATTGATCTTGTAGTCAAAAAACATAAATAACATAAATTTCATTTAGAAACTTGTTTACATTTAGTTTACTGAGATTTGCACTCTCTACAGATTGACTTGGATCAATTAAGAAGTTACGATCATAAAAAGATCGCAAGGCTATCAGGCCGTTAGCTCAGTTGGCAGAGCAGCTGACTCTTAATCAGCGGGTCGTCGGTTCGATCCCGACACGGCCTATATCACAATTTTAATATTATAATGTTATTTTAAACATAGAGATTTCTTATGGAATTATCAAGTTTACATTATAAAACATTAGCATATGTTAATTATTAATAGTACTTCTTTAAGTAAGAGATTGGATTTTCTAATATTTTAGGATCAATGTCGATAACAATTTTCCCTTCTTTTAAGACTACAATTTTAGTAGCAATTTTTGTTAAAAAATCCAAATCATGAGAAGCGATGATCATAGTAACCCCCATATTTTTTACTGATGTTAATAAATGTACTACATCAAAGATGGTAGCTACATCCAAATTAGATGTAGGTTCATCACAAAGAAGTAATTCTGGCTGCATAATCAAACTTCTTGCTAATGCAACTCTTTGTTTCTGCCCACCAGAAAGTTGTTGCGGATAATTATTTATTTTATCAGCAATTCCTAAATTTTTGAGAATTTCTAGAGCTTCTGTTGTGTAGTCTTTTATCTTATTTTTGACAGTGGGGGCGTAAATAAGATTTTGCAAAACTGTCATATGAGGGAAAAGTTGAAAATCTTGAAATATAAATCCCATTTTACTGTCGCATTCAATAGTACCAGAATTTATAATTTCCAGTTTTTGAACACATCTAAGTAGTGTGGATTTACCGCTACCAGATGATCCAGCCAAGCCAACGATACTGTTTTTTTTAACCACTAAATCAATATCGTTTAACACTCGTACATTGTTGAAACTTTTAGTAACATTACTAAGTTTTAAGCATATTGCCATTTTCTTTCAATTTTTTTTCCTATAAATTCTATCAGAGTAACGCATATATAATAATACACCCCAGCAATACATAGCGGCATGAAATATGTAAATTGCTCTGCAGCTAGTATTTGAGCTTTTCTCGTAAAATCCATGCCTCCGATAGTTGCTATTAATGCTGTTTCCTTTAGTAAAGCAATAATTTCATTTATCACAGCAGGAAAAATAATTTTAATAACTTGAGGCAAAATTATATCTTTCCACATATAGAAATTAGGAATTTGTAAAGTTTTCGCCGCCTCAAATTGACCACTAGGTAGGCTTTGAATTCCTGCTCGTATGATTTCAGCCATATATGCAGCGCTATTGATACCTAAAGCTATAATACCTGAAGCGACAATACCGATCCTGATACCAAAAAATCCTGGAATAGAAAAGTAAATAAAACTCAATTGTAAAATAAGTGGAGTACCTCTAATAATTGAAATAATTTTATTAAGTATCTTTATGGCAATTCTTTTATATCTTAATATCGAAAAAAATGTTCCTCCAATCAATCCTATAAATCCTCCGCATATCAAGAGACACATGGTTACACCTATGCCGCTACCTATAAAAAATAAATGGGAGAATAATTCTTTCATGAAATACCATTTAACCATTTTTGCTGTAGCTCTTTGATTGCTCCTTCAATAATTAAGGATTCAAGAATCTCATTTATCCGATCCTTTAAAGGGGAACCTTTTTTAAAAACAATTCCATAACCTATATTTGATTTAGCAATAATAGTATAATTTAAGGATGGTTTTTTTGAACTAAAAGTTGCTGCTTGAATAGCATCAATAATTCCTACATCAACATTCCCAGACTTTACAGATTCTACTACTTGATTACTGCTATCCATAACAACAATTGTTGCATCAACAATATGTTGATTTTTTAACCAAACTTCCATGGTGGTTCCCAATTGGCATGCAATTTTTTTACCAACTAATTGAGTTTTATTTGTGATTGGATTTTCTTTAGAAAAAATTATCGCTACGCTATCATCATAATAAGGCAAAGAAAAATCGAAATTCAATTGTCTCTCTTTAGTAATAGTAAAAGTAGAAATCGCGGCATCAACAAGATTATTTCTTAATGCTGGAAATATCGTAGCAAATTGCATATTATTAAAAATAGCCACTCTACCTAGTTTTTTTGCAATTAGATTCGCCAAATCAATATCAAAACCTTTAAATTTTCCTCGTTCTTGATATTCGAAAGGAGGATAATCTGCACTAATAGCAAATCTAATTTCTCCATGGTTTTCTTTATTGTTACAACCTAATAACGACAAACTCAATAAAAGAAACAATAGATTTTTTTTCACGGTATTATCTCTTTCAAGATACAGAGAGGCAATGTTACATACTTATTCATTATACGTCAAGGAAAGGAATTGAAACCAGAAATGGATTTGTTTTAAAAAAATACTTAACAGCAAATTACAGTAATTCCATCGGTTAATAATATCCTATTGAACAAAGTACAATCACCAGAATATATGCTTATTCGCATCTAACGAAGCGCTTCAACCAACAGATTCTAGTGAAATTTATTATTTTAATACTTCCATAATAACTTTAGAAATATCAATCTTCTCTTTGTTTTGTAAATATTTTTTTACATTTTGTAAATCAATTTTTATTTGCCTATAGAGTTTTTTATTACTTAGTATAGTGCATACTGTATTAGCGATTTTTATAGGGGATGCTTCTTTTTGTAGAAGTTCTGGTGCTATTTTTTTATTTGCTAAAATATTACATAAACCAACATAAGGAATTTTTATTAAATTCTTAGCGAGTTGATATTCGATCCATGACATCGTATAAATGATTACTAAAGGAACATTCATGAGTGTAATTTCTAGAGTAATAGTTCCTGATGCTGCAATAATAACATCACATACTTGCATGGCATCATAATTTTGTCCTGAAATTATTTTGGGTTTTATAGGACTTACTTGTAAGTAAGGTAATAAATCATTATCAGTAATAGATGAAGCTTGAGATAATAAAAACTGCAAAGTAGGATCTTTATTCTTTAGAATTTGTGCGGCTTTAAGCATTATTGGCAATAATCTTCTAATTTCGCTATGACGACTTCCAGGAAACAGACCGATAATTTTACAATTAGGATTTAAATTAAATATTTGTTTTGCCGTTTCTTTTGAAAGTTTAGGCACGACCTTTTTTAAAAGGGGATTTCCTACAAAATATACAGGTATCCCATATTTTTTATAAAATTCAACTTCAAAGGGAAAAATTACTGCCATTATATCAACATATTTTTTAATAATTTGTACGCGACCTCGATTCCACGCCCAAATTTTTGGACTAATATAGTATAGAACTTTCACTCCAACTCTTTTAGCTATCTTTGCTAAAAGCAAATTAAATCCAGGATAATCCACAAGAATCAATAAATCTGGTCGTTTACTTTTATGACGTATACTATTTCTCATGGTAAGTAGAGCCAATATTAATTTAATTAACTTTGATATAATTTCTATACCACCTATAATATTCAAGTCAGAAGAATCTACAAGAATATCAACCCCAGATTCTTGCATTAGTTTGCCGCCCATACCATAGAACGCTGTTTTTGGAGACAGCTTAGTAATTTCTTTAACTAAAATTGATGCGTGTATATCTCCTGATAACTCACCTGCTGAAATTAGAATTCGTTTGTTTATTTTCTGCATTGGAATAAAGTATCATCAAAATTTATTATAAACAAGTATACGGCATTTGTGCTTTACAACTAACTCGGTATTACTTCAAGTAAGAAGATTCATATGTTATATTATGTTCTATAAAATAGAAGAAAGTTTTCTTATTAGCGGTTAATCCAAGTTTTACGATATAGATTTATTGACAATCTCATAAACATTAGGTGAAATGTTAGGTATACATTTAATTTTATTCAATTGTTCTTGCATTAACTTATTTCGTTTTGTATCGAATTTGCATCCATATGTTAAAGAAATTGTAAGCGCGGCTGCCAATTGAGGATTAAATTCATCAATAGCGATTATTTGATCGGACAAGAATTTATAACTACTACCATCTTTCGCATGGAAATTGATTAAATTTATTTCACAAAAAGTGTGAATTAATGAATAAACATTATTCGGATTACTTAAACTAAAAGCAGGATGTTTGAGTAATTTCTTAACGCGACTCAAATTCCCCGAACACTTTATAGTAGAGTTAAGAATAAACCATTTATTAATTAGATTAGGATGATTACACCATTTTTTATAATACAGATCTATAAATTGTTCTCGTTTGCGATGTCTAGAATTAACTAAGAAGTTAAGTCCAGCATAAATATCGGTTAAATTATTAGAATATTTGATTTGTTGTTCGCATATAGTGAATACATCAATTGTATTCAAATACATTAAATAAGAAAGGCAAGTATTTTTCAATTCCCTTTTTTCTATATTACAAGCATTGAATCTATACGATTTCTTGGAACAATTATCGTTATAACAATTAAGTAATTTAGTTTTAAATATACTAGCTAACTCTCTTTTTATGAATTCACGAATAGTATGAACACTTTCAATAGTTGTTTTTGGTGAAATATCTAATAATTGAATTTCAGATGGTAGTTTCATCATGAGAGCCGTTAGTGACGGATCTATTTTTCTATTATTAATAATTATGTCGAACATTTGAATTAATATTACGGGCAATCTCTTAATAGCGGTATATTGACAGAGAGTAAGAATTGTTTTGATCATTAATTTCTGACTCGCTTCCCAACGAATAATTGGATCATTATCGTATCGCATTAAATGTAATAATTCATTATCTGTATAAGAAAAAAATATTTTTACTGGTGCAGAAAAATTTTTAAGAAATGATGGTACTGGTTTAATATCAAAACCCTTAAACGTAAACTTCTGTCTACTGTTTTTAATGATTAAAGTTTGAGCTTGTAAATTCTTGCCGCTTGAGTCTAAAAAACCTATTTTCAAAGGAATATAAAAATTTTTGGGCGCTTTATGGTGTTCCTGAATAAACGTTACTGAATAAATTTTATCCTTAAAATTACCTTTTATCTTTAAAAGTGGAGTACCAAATTGGTCATACCATAACTTGAATTGCTTAAGATCAATTTTGGTAACCTTTGAAGCAACTGTTATAAAGTCTTCAATAGTTGCTGCTTTACCATCAAATTTAGTCAAAAATTTTTTTATAATTCTCCTAAACATTTTGTTACCAAATATTGTTATTATCATTCTCGCTACTTCAGCGCTTTTATAATAAATAGTAGTAGTATAGAAATTATTAACATCAATATATGATCGCAAACGAATAGGATGGGAAAGGGGACTAGAATCTTCAGAGAATTGATCGGTACAAATAATTTTTATTGTATTGATTCGATTAAGCGATTGGCCATATGTATCTTCCATAAAAAGTTGTTCGCGCAAAGTTGTTAAGCCCTCTTTTAGGCCAATCTGAAACCAATCACGACAAGTAACTCTATTACCTGTCCAATTATGGAAGTATTCGTGAGCAATCACTGCTGTAACTCTCTTAAAATCTGTGTCAGTAGCAGTTAAGGGGGAGGCAAGCAATGCACTGGTATTAAAAACATTCAAACCTTTATTTTCCATAGCACTAACATTTAAATCGTTAATTGCTACAATTTGATATAAATCCAAATCGTATTCTAAATTGAATTCTTTTTCATCCCATAGCATAGCTTGTTTTAAAGATATCATTGCATGATGACATTGTTTAATTAATGATTTAGATTCAACATAGATACGTAATTTAATTCTACGTCCAGTTTTAGTAAGATAATAATCCTCAAGGTAAAAAAAATTACCTGCTACTAAAGCAAATAAGTACGCTGATTTCGGAAATGGATCGGCCCATACAATCTGATGTAAATTATTTTTTAAATTTGTTTTAGAAATAACATTGCCATTAGCAAGCAATACTGGATATTGATTACGATCGGCAATAATAATGGTAGTGAACTTGGTAAGCACATCAGGACGATCAATGAAGTAAGTAATATGACGAAATCCACAAGGTTCATTTTGAGTACAAAAATTTTTATTAGTCAAATATAAACCAGTACATGTCAAGTTTTTTTGAGGGTTAAGAGTAACAGTTGTTTCAAGAATAAAGTTATTCGGTACTTGCAAAATGATTAAATCACTTGATGATATCAAATAATTGCTAGTTGGTAATATCTTATTATTTAATTTTATTTCTTCTAATTTTAGGTTAATGCCATCCAATTTAATGGAAGTCGTTGAGCTTTTAAGTGCTTTATTACGTTTTATATATAATTTTGTCTTTACACATGTTGTTATCGGATCAAGCGTAAACTGTAATTCAGCTTTTTCTATCAAAAAAGCTGAATGTGTATAATTTTTTAAAAATGTCTCTTGATATTTTTTATGATTTATTCTAGATCCCATATACACTTACCTGATTCTTTTTTAATTTTTTCGAGCAAAATACGATGCGCTGTTGATTCATTTAAAGTTACTTTAGGAATTAAAGTTGTCGTTTTTTTGATACTATACTGATTTTTAATCAACGAATCATTATCAGATGAATTTAGAATCAAGTAACTTTTGTCGTTATCAAAAAGACTTTCTTGGCCACCAGTCATGAGTAGATAAGCCTCAGCAAGTAATTGAGCATCAAGCAAGGCACCATGAACTGTACGTTTACTAATGTCTATTTTATAACGCTTGCAAATAGCATCTAAAGTGTTACGCTGTCCTGGAAATTTTTTACGCGCCAATGTTAAAGTGTCAAAAATAGTTACATAATGATCTAGTAACTTATAACTACTACTGACAAGTCCTATTTCGTAATTAATAAAATTAACATCGAAATTAACATTGTGAGCAATAATCTCTGCTCCAGAAATAAATTCTAAAAAATTGGGTAAAATCTTGGCGAAAACAGGTTTATTTTCTAGAAATTCATTTGTTATCCCATGAATAGCTAAAGCTTCTGCTTCAATCTTACGTTCAGGATTAATATATCTATGAAAATTATTACCAGTCAATTTACGATCAATTAATTCAACGCCACCTATCTCAATAATTCTATGCCCCTTTGCTAATTCTAAACCAGTGGTTTCGGTATCAATAACTATTTGGCGCATAATAATTATACCAATTCATCAATAGCTTTATTAGCAAGTTCATCTGCTAAGTCATTTTCAGAATGATTGCTGTGTCCTTTTATCCAAAACCAATTTATCTGATGAGATGATGCAATTCTAGCTAATTCCTGCCACAAATCTAGATTTTTTATTGGTTTTTTATTACTAGTCATCCAACCATTTCTTTTCCATTTATCCATCCATACGGTAATACCGTTTTTTACATATTTTGAATCAGTAGTTATTTTAATTAAACAAGATTGTTTCAGTGTTTTTATGGCGTTAATTACTGCAGTTAATTCCATTCTATTATTAGTTGTTAATATTTCGGCTCCTTTCAAATATTTTTTATGTTGATTATAATATAAGACAGCGCCCCATCCGCCAGGTCCAGGATTACCACGACATGCACCATCTGTAAAAATAATCACTTGTTTTGATTGTGATTGCATTGAGATAATTCTCTAATTGTTTTATCAAAGTGCCAAAACTCTTCACCATAATATGATTAAAGCATCATTCAACCATTGTCATTCTTAAAAAACTAAAATGGATATAATTTTTAGAATTCTAATATCACACATCGTTACTCTTAAGGTAATTCAAATATTTACATCTATCCTCTAAACTCCATTTAGTATCATTAATAGTATCTTCTAAAATAATTCCCATAGCCGACAGTTTGTCGCGTATTCTATCGGCAAGAATCCAATCTTTATTAATACGAGCAATGTTTCTTGAAGAAATTAAATTCTCTATTACCACAATATCAATACCAAATTCTAAAAAAGTTTTAGGATCATTTTGAAACAATCCCAAAGTTGTACCTAAATATTTTAACAAGGTAGTTAATTTTTTAGCTTTAGATAATTGCTTAATACTGCATAATTGATTAATTTCACGCACAAGATTGAATAAAACCGATAATGCCTCAGGGGTATTGAAATCATCATTCATCGCTAGATGAAAATCTTTGTAGAATTGATTCGTAGAGTCAATCTCTAAAACATTATCATCGCAACCAACATCACGTAGAATTATATAAAGACGTTGTAATGCTATTTCCGCATTGTTTAAATTTTTCTGAGAAAAGTTTATCGGGCTTCGATAATGACTGGTAAGTATAAAATAACGGAATACTTCTGGAGCAGTTTTGCTTAAAATATCTTTTAGAGTAAAGAAATTACCGATAGATTTTGACATTTTTTCTTGATTGTATTGCACAAAACCAATATGCATCCAATAATTTACAAAAGTAGTACCGTTAGCCGCTTCTGATTGAGCTAATTCATTTTGATGATGAGGAAATTGTAAATCAATACCACCACCATGAATATCAAAATGTTTACCCAAATACTTTTTTGCCATAGCAGAACATTCAATATGCCATCCCGGTCGGCCATTGCTCCAAGGAGATGACCAAAATGGCTCACCAGATTCAGTTGCCTTCCATAAAACGAAATCTAGTGGATTTTTTTTCTCATCATTAATTTCAATTCTAATACCAGAATATAGATTGTTAATAGTTTGATTTGCTAATTTCCCGTATTGGGGAAACTTAGATATTTGATAATATACATCGCCTTTTTTAGTTATATAAGCAAATCCTTTATTGATTAATGTACTAATCATTGCGATGATTTCTGGAATATGTTCGGTGACGCGAGGTTCAAAATTTGGAGGGATGATATTTAATAACCCTTCATCTTGATGTACAGAAGCAATAACCTTATCTGTAAGTTCTTGATAGCAGATATTTAACTCTTGAGCGCGCTTAATAATCTTATCATCAATATCTGTTATATTTCGCACATAGGTAACTTGATAACCAACACTACGCAAATATCTTATCAAAACATCGAACCACAATAAAAGTCTACCATGACCGATATGACAATCATCATAAACTGTAAGCCCGCATACATAAATCCCTAATTGCGATGGCTTAATTGGTTTGAGTAGCTCCTTTTGTTTTGTTAAAGTGTTATAAATATGGATCATGAGAACATTATACCTCAAAGGATGGCAACAATTCCATTATCTCTTTATATTCATTTCCCATGGTGCATAAGTAAATGCCCGTATTGTGATTTCAATTCTCAGAATTTAACCAATAAAGACGATATTACAAGATATGTAACTAAACTGTTAGAAGATTTAAAATATTCGTCTATGATTTGTCGTAGACAGAAAGTATCCAGTATTTATTTTGGCGGCGGTACACCAAGCTTATTATTACCTCAAGATGTAGCTCTTATTATTGAGCAAGCAAAAAAATATTTTTATATTGCTACGGATATTGAAATTACCCTAGAAGTAAATCCTGGAACTGTTACTTTAGAATTGTATCAAGAATTTAAAAAAGCTGGAATCAATCGTATTTCCGTAGGTAGTCAAAGTTTTAGTGATGAAAATTTAAGTATAATAAAACGAACACATAATTCAAAACAAGCTAAAGAAGCAATTGAAGCTGCCAAAATAGCGGGCTTTACTAAAATAAATTGTGATATCATGTTCGGCTTACCAAAACAGAATAGTGTAAAAGCTGTAGAAGACTTGAGGATCGCTTTAAATTTTAAATTATCGCATATTTCTTGGTATCAATTAACTTTAGAATCTGAATTCAAACTAGCAATACCTCAAGAAAATATACTGTGGAAGATTCAACAAGCTGGTCATGATTTTTTGTTACAGCACAATTTAATTCAGTATGAAGTTTCGGCATATGCTCAATCCGAGTTAGATCAATCACAACACAATATGAATTATTGGCAATATGGGGACTATTTGGGGATTGGTAGTGGCGCGCATAGCAAACTCACATTTGAAAATTTTGTAGTAAAGCGATATATAAAAATAAATAATCCTCTGAAATATATTATTGTTAAAGATTTTTTTGAAAAATGTGAAATTGTGCCGACAAACAAGCTACCTCTAGAATTTATGCTAAATGCTTTAAGATTATATCAACCAATAACTTACGATTTGTTTTATCAACGAACAGGGATTACAATTGATAGTATTATGACGAAATTACGAAATGCAAAGGATTTTGGATTAATTACGTTACAAGATAATGCAATACTTACTACTGAACATGGTAAAAATTTTTTAAACAATTTATTGGAATTTTTTTGTGAGTAAACAAGTAGAATATCTTCGGGAAATTGGTATTGATGTTTGGGTGGATAGAAATAAATTAACTGACATAAAAAAACAAGTAACTAATTGCACTCTATGCTCGTTACATAAAACTCGTACACATGTAGTATTTGGTGTAGGTAATGAGCATGCTACGGTTATGTTTGTTGGAGAGGCGCCAGGAGCTAAAGAAGATCTTCAGGGAGAGCCGTTTGTTGGTAGAGCAGGGGTATTACTAAATGAGATGTTAAAAGTTATTAATCTAAAACGTACTGACATTTATATTACTAATATTTTGAAATGTCGCCCTCCTAACAATAGAGACCCTAGTCCTCAAGAAGTGAAGTTCTGTACTCCATATTTACAACAACAAATATATCTAATTAAACCTAAATTACTAGTTGCCGTAGGTAGAATCGCTGCACAATTTTTATTAAATTCCACAGAATCAATGACATGTTTACGTGGTAATATTTTTTCTTACAAAATCGGTGGGGATCAAATCCCATTGATAATTACTTATCATCCAGCATATTTATTACGCGCACCAACTGAAAAGAGGAAAGCTTATGACGATTTTTTATTGATCAAAGAAATGATTCGTAATACCCGGTAATGTTTATTACCGGGTATTTTATATTAAGCAATTTAAACATAATATGAAGAACTTTAGAGCAATTTTTAGCACTATAAAAAACACTCAAGAACATGTCAGTTTACCGACAGCCAGTTTTTATCCTAATTCTGGAATTGTTAAGAAAGATTATCAATACGCTCGTGATTTTTTATTGTCTTATAAGAATAACTTAGAAACATTTAAAACTTATCGTCGAGAAATAGAACGATTTTTACAATGGTCATGGCTAATTGCTCGAAAATCAATCCTTAAACATACTCGCAAAGACATTGAGACATTTATTATGTTTTGTTTGAAACCTCCTAAAAAATGGGTTGGTCCCAATCAAGTGCCTCGTTTCATTATTAATAATGGTAGAAGCCAGCCTAATCCAAAGTGGCGCCCATTCGTTACTAGAATAAAATATAATAAAAATTTATCTGAAGCGGCGATTCGTGTTATATTTGCCATTATTGGAAGTTTTTATAATTTCTTGCTTGAGGAGAGCAAGATCGATGTTAATCCGGTTATTCTTATTAAACAAAAAAGAGCTTTTTTATTACATAGGCAACAATTTTCTTCGTGTCCTATTAGACGCATTTCACAAATTCAATGGTTATATTTAGTCAAAGCTGCCAAGATAATTACCAAAGAAAAACCTAAACGACACGGTAGGACGCTTTTTATTTTACAAGCATTATATGGAATGTATTTACGAATTTCAGAATTAGTTGCCTCTAAGCGTTGGCGCCCTCAAATGAATAGCTTTCATAAGGATAACGATAGCAATTGGTGGTTTAGGGTAATCGGTAAAGGTAATAAAGAACGAGATATTTCAGTTTCCGATGAAATGTTAGAAGCTTTTAAACAATATCGAATTACTTTAAATCTCCCACCCCTACCATCATCTATTGATAATTCCCCGTTAATTCCTAAATTTATTGGTCAAGGCGGAATTTCAGATTCCAGATATATTCGTGAATTAATACAAGATTGTTTTGATTTAGCCTATCAATTAATGTTAAAAGATGGAAAAAAAATTAATGCTTACGAATTAAAAATCGCGACTGTTCATTGGTTGCGCCATACTGGTATTTCTGAAGACGTAAAAACTAGACCACGAGAACATGTTCGTGATGATGCTGGACATAGTTCAAGCGCCATAACCGATAAATATATTGATATTGAAAAAAAAGAACGTGCTCGTTCAGCAAAAAAGAAAAAACTTATAATATTTTAATTATCTCAGAATGCCCCGTTCACTTTGTTTTAACATATCAATAAAAAGCCTAATTTCTGGATAATTAATAACCATTGTTGATAATTCAGTGATAGCCTGTTGTGTCGTTAAATTTTTACGTATAATAATATTATAAGCTTCTTTCAAAACTTGAATGATAGTCTCAGAAAATCCGTGACGTTTTAAACCAATAAGATTAAGACCATATAATTTAGCGGTATCCACCGAACCGCCAGCTATAACATAAGGTAACAAATCTTTATCTAAATCAATATTAGCCACTAAAAAACTATAAGCACCAAGTCTCGTGAATTGAGCTACCTTAGCAAACCCACCCAAAATAACGTGATCATCAACAATTACATGTCCAGCTAATGAGGCATTATTAGAAAATATGACATTATTACTAATGGTGCAATCATGAGCAATATGAACATAATTCATAATGAGATTATCATTACCGATTTTAGTTATACCGCCACCGCTTTCGGTTCCTAAATGTACAGTGCAGAATTCACGAAAAACATTATTATCTCCTATTTCTAAATAGGATTTTTCACCGTTATATTTTCTATCTTGTGGAATAGCGCCGATAGATGCAAATTGAAAAATTTGATTATTTTTTCCTATCTTAGTATAACCATCGATAATTGCATGCGGCCCTATCCAAGTTCTTTCGCCGATCTCAACATTTGGACCAACAATAGCATATGGACCAATATCAACATCTTTGGAGATTTTAGCTTCTTTAGCTACGTTAGCGCGTTGATCAATCACTCAACTATCACTTTTACTAATAACAATTCTGCGCTGCACGCTAATTCATTACCAACAGTAGCTTTAGCATCAAAGATCCACAAATCTTTTTTATGTCTAATGATCTCAGCGTACAGTTTTAATTGGTCTCCTGGCTCTATAACTCTTTTAAGACGAGCCTTATTAATTCCAGCCAAGTAGTACCAATTAGTTTTTTCATCAGCACGAGTATTTGTAGTACAGAATATTAAAAGCCCGGCTGCTTGAGCTAATGCTTCAATTATTAAAACTCCAGGCATAATTGGAGATTGTGGAAAATGTCCGTTAAAATGGGGCTCATTAACTGTAACATTTTTTAGAGCTAAAATTGATTTGCCAGGCTCACATTCAAGTACTCGATCCACCAATAAAAACGGATAACGATGAGGTAAACAATCTTTTATTTCACGGATTTTGAAATTATTCATATTAGCTCTTCTCCAAAATTTTCCAGCTACGTATTAAATCTTCTAATTGCATTATTCTAGCGATAATTCGCCACCATGTACGATGCTGCATCGCAGGTATCGCTGATGCGTAAATCCCTCCTGATTTAGTAATAGATTTTCTTACACTTGTCATACCTGTAATAATAACACGATCTGCTATTTTAATATGTCCATTGATACCGACACCCCCTCCTATCATACAATATTTACCTATCTCAGTGCTACCAGCGATACCGGTGCAACCGGCAATAGCTGTATGCGCTCCAATATGAACATTATGCCCAATCTGTACAAGATTATCTAATTTTACACCATCGTCAATAATAGTATTCTCAATAGCTCCTCTATCTATTGTAGAATTTGCACCAATTTCAACATCATTGCCAATTATAACTGTGCCTAATTGATAAATTTTACACCATACTCCTTCATCGTTAGCGTTACCGAAACCGTCAGATCCTATAACTACACCGCTATGTAATAGTACTCGTTTACCGAGCTCTACTTTGTGATATAGCGTAACATTGGCACATATCTTAGTTCCTTCACCAATTATCACTTCATCGCCAATAACACAATTAGCATTTATTTGTACTCCATCATTTACTATCACTTTATTGCCAATAACACAATACGGTCCAATACTAACATTATTGCCAATTTTACAATTTGCGCCGATTAAAGCAGTTTCATGAATACCAGAAGACATAATTGGCGTATCATCAAAGAGGATTGAAATTTTTGCATAAGCAAAATAAGGATCTTTAACCAAAATAACATTATGAAAATTCTGATGATCAAGATCTTTTGATCTCATGATTACAGCTGAAGCATTGGTAGTAGATAAATATCGTTTATAATGAGAATTTTGCAAAAAACTTATCTGACCATGACTAGCATTAATCAATGAACCAATACCATTTATCATACAATCTGGATCACCGTGAAATTCAGTTTGTAAAAATTTAGCAAGATATTGCAAAGTGTATATTTTTTGTTTCATATGGCAATCGTTCAAATACTAGTACTAATGCTAAATTGAAATTCTCTGGGATGGTTATTAATTCCTGGCTGACGGAATGCTCTAGCAAAACTAAAAACTAACGGTAAATGAATTGGGGTATGCCATTCAATTTGTACTCCATAAGACGCTCGTAATTCATTTAACTTAAAATAATTACTATAAGTATTTCCTACATCAACAAAGATACTAGGACGAACAGCATTTTTATATGGATTAGGGATGATGATGTTAGCGCTAGCCATGGTATAAATGTTACCCCCTAAGGAGTTACCTAGCTCGTCTGTATTATCTTGTCCATCATAATCGACATTGTCACCCAAGGTTCCGTATTCGAAACCCCTAACAGATCCAAGACCTCCGCCCAAGTAATTCTTAAAAAATGGTAGCTTTTTAGTACCATCTAAAGTATCGCCATATCCCATTTCTGTGAATGTATGAAATATAAAACCACCAATTAAAGGCTGATATAAGGATGTATTATAATCAATTTTAAAAAATTGTAAGCTTCGACTATTAAGAGGTCCATAGATTTCTCCCTTAATTGAATGAGCGAATCCTTTTGTAGGAAATATTGCTCGATCGAGATTTTCATAATCCAATCCCAGCATAAAATTAAATTGATTAAAAATATGATTGTTATCATGATAGCGGAAAAATTCTCCTATATCATCGATACGAGTATCAACATTCAAAGCATTAACACTAAAACACTCAACTCCTAAACCATAATTAAAAGTAGTGTAGTCTGAAAGCGGGAAATCAAAACCAGCCGAAATTCCATAATCATCAGTTTGATAAGCGCTCGTATCAGACTGTCTTCTAGAATTTGATTTGTGTAAGTAAGTGTTTAATGAAAATCCCATTTTATTATCAGTAAAATATGGATCGCGATAAACTACTCTGTAGTACTGGGTTGATTTGGTATTATCTACATTAAGAGATATTCCCTTTCCAGTACCAAAAACATTTGTATCACTTAATCCAGCCCCATAAATAAAACTATCTCTATCAGAGTACCCTACTTGAAAATTGGCACTAATCGCAGATATTTCTTTAACATTATACAGTAAATCAACTTGATTATTACTTTCAGATACGGGAATTACTTTGTGTTCAACATCTTTAATATATCCTAAATTCAATAAACGACGTTTCGATTCATTAATTTTAGATATTGAAAATATACTACCTTCCTGTAATCGCATTTCTCGACGCAACACTCCATCATTAGTTTTATAGTTACCATTAAATTCGATGTTATGAATATAAACCCGTTGTCCAGAATTAACTATAAAACTAACTGATATTTTCTTATATTCTTCATCAATATTTTTTAGTAAGACATGAACATCAGACATACCATAACCATTTTCACCTAAAAATAAACTAATTTTATTTTGAATATCTAAAATATTTTTACGAGAATAAATGCTATCTGGTTCTAAATTGATCAATTTTAAAATATCGATCCTTTTAGAAGTTAGATTGGTTTCTAATGCAAAATCTCTGATGTGATATATATCATCTTCCGTAATATAAATTACAATATGAACACTCCTATTGTCAGGAGTAATGGTTACCTTGCTATCCACTTTAGCATGAAAATAACCATGATCCATATAGTAGAAACGTAATTTTTCTAAACCAATTTCTAATTTATCTTTTGAATATCTACTTGAACTTGAAAAGAAATTCCATAAGCTACTCGTATTTAATGAAAATTCGTTTAGTAGTTTTTTTTGACTAAAAGACCTGTTGCCAATAATTTTAATTGATTTAATTTTTGCTTTTGGACCCTCATGAATATTAATAACTACAGTAACTCGATTACGTATCTCATGCTTAATATCAAATTCAACTTTGGCGCTATACAACCCAAGATTAAGATACTGTTGGATAATTGCTTGGCGGATAGCATCTAGCATTGCTGGATTTAAAACTTGCCCCTCATAAATCCCAGCACTTCTTAAGGCCTCAGTTAATTGTTTTTTGATAATCTTATTATTACCGATTATATTAAGTGAACTTATAATTGGACGCTCTTTTACACGAATAATAAGGTCGTTATTCTGACGAGATAATCTGATGTTACTAAAGAAATTAGTCTGATAAAGAGTATTGATAATCTTAGCAGTATCATTAACATCAAGTTTTTCACCATTCTTAATTGCACTGGATAAATAATTTAGTGCTGTTTCAGAGCTAATACGCTGTAATCCGATAAATTTAATACAGTTTACTGTAAAAGTTTCTGCATGTGAAACGACACACCACCAGATAAATATAACAAACAACAAATTTTTTGTTATTAATTTCATATTATTATCCAATTATATTACTAAAAGTCCTAAAGTAAAAATAGGTAATGCTGCTATTAGACTATCCATTCTATCAAACAGACCGCCGTGTCCTGGTAATAAGATACCACTATCCTTTACTTGAGATATTCTCTTTAACATACTCTCAAACAAATCTCCAATTATTGACCATAAACAAGTAATAAAAATTATAATCCAAAAGATAACTTTATTTGTAAACCTTAAGTCTAAATTTAGATGATTCACCCACAAAACAGTAACTAATAGTGCTAAAAAAAAACCCCCAAATAATCCTTCCCAAGTTTTTTTAGGACTAATCATCGGAACCAACAGATGTTGCCCTAGATAAACCCCAACAAAATATGCTCCACAATCGATAGTCCAAATCATAATTAACAAACAAAACAAAAGCTCTACTCCAAAAAACTGTCGTATTATAATTAAACTAATCCAGGCGGGAACAAACATTATAATACCCATCGCTTCTTGCCATACTATTCTACTCAAGTAAGTATCTTCCTTCTTGGCGTATTGCCAAAGACAGTAAGGCGCGACAATCATCCACCATAATACACCACCTATTAAAATTGGTAAAATAGCTATATGAATTACCAGATAACTGGTAAACACTAGGATTACTAGAAAACCACTGCGTCTGATATAGCTCCATGACTTAAATAAACTAGAGAATTCCCATGCGACCATTAAAATAATTAATGATACTGACAAATTAAAATATAATACTGACGAATACTTTATTCCAATAATAACTAATGTTCCTAATATTATCGAAGTTATTATTCGTTGTAAGATCATTTACCGAACCTCCTAGTCCTATTACTGTAATCTTTAATTGCATCAACTAAATCTTTTTCACGAAAATCAGGCCACAAAATATTAGTAAAATATAACTCGGTATATGCTAATTGCCATAACATAAAATTACTAATACGTTGTTCACCACTAGTTCTGATTAATAAATCAGGCTCAGGTAAATCTGAAAGACAAATATGTCTTGTAATTTCATTGGTAGTAATATCTGAAATTTTCATCATCCCAGCAATAACTTTTTTGCATAGCTTACGTACAGCTTCTGTAATATCCCAACGTCCACTATAACTTATAGCAATTATTAATTTTAAAGCGGAATTATTTTTAGTTAATTCTTCTGCAACTGAAATTTTTTGTTGTAATTTTTTATTTAATCTACCAATATCGCCAATAACTTGAAGACATACATGATTTTTATGTAATTTACTAATGCCCTCTTCAAACGTTTTGAGAAATAGAGTTCCCATTAAATAATTTACTTCCTCTTTCGGTCTTCCCCAATTTTCTGTGCTAAAAGCAAATAAAGTTAAAACTTTTATTTTAAATTTAAGACAAGTCTCGACCACAGCGCGTATACTTTCGGTGCCGACTTGATGCCCTGCTACTCTAGGCAATCCGCGTTTTTTTGCCCATCTTCCATTGCCATCCATAATGATGGCGATATGTTTAGGTAATTCCATAAAACTAGATTCGCATCAAATCTATTTCCTTAGCAAACGCGAGTTTGTCAATTTCTTCAATAAATTTATCGGTGTTTTTCTGAATTAAATTCTGAGTACGATACTCAATATCTTCATTGATTTCTTTCTTTTTTAAAAGATTTTTAATTTTATCCATAGCCTCACGACGAATATTACGTATTGCTATACGTGAAATCTCAGCAATATTTTTTGCCATTTTAATCATTTCCTTACGTCGCTCCTCAGTTAAAGGAGGGATCAGCACTTTAACTGAATTTAAATCGCTAATTGGATTTAAACCAAGATCAGAGCTTGCAATAGCTTTTTCGATGAGTTTCACTAAATTTTTTTCCCAAGGAGTTACAGTAATAGTCTGTGCATTGCTAATTACAATATTAGCAACATGTTCTAGCGTTGTCTCATTACCATAATAATCTACTTTGATCCCTTCAACGAAACTAGTATGAGCTCGTCCGGTACGAACCTTTCCCAATTCTCTTTTAAAGCTCTCTAATGCCTTCTGCATATTGATTTCGACATTTTTTAAACTGTCGTTCACCATATATCACCTTTCATTCTATTAAAGTTCCTTCATCCAATCCTTGCATGATATGTAGTAAAGCTCCCTTCTTATGTAAATCAAAAACACATATTTTCATTTGATAATTAGATCCTAAACTAAAAGCAAATGAATCCATTACAGATATTTTTTTCTTTAAAACCTCTTCGTAAGATAAGCGAGAATAAAATTTAGCGTGAGGATATTTTTTAGGATCAGAATCATACACTCCTTTTACGTCAGTTGCTTTTAAAAGCAAATCAGCATTAAGCTCAATACCGCGTACACATAACGCGGTATCAGTAGTTACAAATGGAATACCGGTACCACCGGCAAAAATAATTACATAGCCTTTATTTAAATATTCGTTAGCAAGATAACAATTATAATGTTCCAATAACCCTTCAATAGATATAGCTGACATAATCTTTGTCGGAATTTTAAGCTGCATAAAAATATCATATATCGCTAAAGCATTAAGTGCAGTAGCAATCATTCCTAAGTGATCTCCGGTAATTCGAGATATAGTTTTTGCAAGTTTTGCACCACGAAAAAAATTACCTCCCCCAACAACTACGCCAACTTGAATTTTATTTTTGATTAAAACTTTGATTTCACATGCTATTTCTTTAATAATTTGACAATTAATATCGCAATTATAATCGTGACTAGATAAAGCCCCTCCACTCAATTTAAGCACAATACGCTGATAACGATATTTTTTAGTAACCACCATGATCATTAATTTTATTTAGTTTTTATTTGTGCTTCTACCTCAGAAGCGAAATTTGCCATCTTTTTCTCTATTCCTTCACCAACTTCAAATCTAGAAAAATCTATAATTTTCGAATGAGTTTGCTGCAATAAATCTTCAATTAAAAATTCTGGGTTTTTAATAAAAGGTTGTTTAATCAACACGGACTCATCAATAAATTTCTTTATCTTGTCATTAGTAATTTTTAAAACATCTTCGGGCTTACCAGAGTTTTGCAATTGAGCAAAGTAAATTTCTTTTTCTTTATTGATCAATTCTTGAGGTAAATTCTCAGGTAAAACAACTATCGGATTATAAGCAGCAATATGTATCGCTAGATCCCTGGCAAAATCAAAGTTATTTGTAGATAATTCAACCAAAACTCCTATTCTGTTGCTATGAAGATAGCTACCAATAACATTCTTACCATCAATGACTATGGTCTTTATACGGCGTATAGTAACATTTTCACCAATTTTAGCAACTAGGACCTCTCTTTTTTCAATAACCGAAGGTAGATTTATAAAAGATTCCAGATCGTTTATTTGTCTATTAATACCATCACTAGCTATAATGCTTGCAAATTCTAATAACAACTTATCTTTAGCGGCAAAATCAGTCTCACAATTAATTTCAATCATGATGGCTTTTTTGTAATCATCACTAACCTTAATTGCAATAATTCCTTCTCTAGTTACGCGATCAATTTTTTTAACAACTCTGGTATATTCAGATTTACGCACAATAGTAAGAGCTTCTTCAAAATTATTCTGAGACTCTTCTAAAGCTTTTTTGCACCCCATCATACTGATACCGGTAGTCTCGCGTAACTTCTTAATTAAAGATATATCAATCATTATGTTTGTTATCTCCCATTTTTATTTTTTGTCGACAATAGTCGACATTTTTTTAACTTTGGTTATCGCGATTTTGTTTACAGTTTTAGCTTTAATCGTCTTAGCTTTTTCATTCTCATTAAGAAGTTCATTCTCATGATGAATCGCATTTATCTCTTCTTCATGTTTTTTCTTCCTTATAACCTTTTTGTGTATCGAATATTTTTCGTTTTTCTCTTTGTTATTATCTTTCTCAACAAATTCTTCTTCTGCAATTGTAGATGTACGAGCATTAATAATCGAATCTACGATATTTGTTAAATACAATTTAATTGCCTTGATAGAATCATCGTTACCAGGAATTATATAGTCAATATTGCTAGGATCGTTATTGGTATCAACTATTCCGATAATTGGAATTCTTAATTTAGTAGCTTCACTGATTGCAATTTTCTCATGCCCAACATCGATAACTAAAATCGCATCTGGGAGACCGCCCATTTCGCGAATTCCTCCTAAACTTTTTTCGAGTTTAGTAATATTTCTTACAATTGAAAGTGCCTCTTTTTTCGGAAGACGAACAAATGTCTGACTATCTCGTAATGCTTCTAGCTCAGTTAATCTTTTTAAAGATTGTCTAATTGTCTTGTAATTAGTGAGCATTCCACCAAGCCAACGATAATCTATATATGGCATGCGACAACGCTTAGCTTCATCACGAATTAAAGATCTTGCTTGTTGTTTAGTACCAACAAACAATATATTGCCCTTCTTGGCAGCAATACTACTCAAAAAATTAATAGCATACTTATACATTGGAAGGGTTTTTTCAAGATCTATTATATGAATTTTATTTTTACTTCCAAAAATATACTGGGCCATTTTGGGATTCCACGACGAAACCTGATGACCAAAATGAACACCGGCCTCCAATAGTTGACGAATAGTGATATCAGTCATTTTCTCTCCTAGGGTTAAGCCTCCATATATTCCACAATTCAACCGTATTCTTAAAAATCCCAAATCCGGCACCCAAATCATGGCAACAATATATGTGAGTATTTGTATTGAAAAAATTTGTAAAGCTTTGTACCATAATTTGATGATAATTTCCAGAACCTTATGTAAATGAATAAATTTACTTTAAGATAAATTGATCTATGAAAATTTCAATAAAATCTCCAGAACAAATACAACACCTAAAAGCGGCTTCAAGACTTGCGGCAGAAGTATTAGAAATGATAGAACAATATGTTAAGGTCGGAATTTCAACTATTGAATTAAATCGTATTTGTCACGATTATATAGTAGATATTCAGCATGCTATTCCGGCATCACTTAATTATCGAGGCTTTCCAAAATCTATTTGTACTTCAGTTAACCATGTAGTCTGCCATGGCATACCAAATGAAGGAAAACTAAAAAGTGGTGACATTATAAATATTGATGTTACAGTCATAAAAAACGGTTTTTTTGGTGATACCAGCAAAATGTTTATTATTGGTAAAACATCGAGTTTAGCTAAACATCTAGTAAAGACGGCACAAGAATGCTTGTATCTTGGCATTCAAGAAGTAAAGCCCGGGGCTTATCTCGGTAATATTGGAGAAATTATTCAAAGACATGCTGAAGAAAATAAATTTTCAGTAGTGCGAGAATATTGTGGTCATGGAATAGGTAATGCCTATCATGAATCCCCTCAGATTTTACATTATGGCAAAAGGAATACTGGTATAGTATTGCTACCAGGAATGGTATTTACCATAGAACCTATGATTAATGCAGGAACTTATCATACCAGAATACTCAATGATAATTGGACGGTAGTTACTGAGGATGGGAAGTTGTCTGCTCAATGGGAGCACACCATACTTGTCACCAAAACTGGATATGAAATTTTATCCAAAAGAAAGGAGGAAGATCTAGCAAACATCTAGATGTCAAAGCATTCACAAATCATCGTTACTGAAGAAACTTCAACTCTTTATTCCACTAAATTATGTGTAAACCGTATTACTAAAATTGATTTGAAGTAAAGTATCCTTGATGATGTTTACAAACTGGACATAATTCCGGAGCTACTTTGCTAGAGTGTAGATAACCACAATTTAAACATTTCCAAGTAACTATATCTTCTCGTCTAAATATTAGATTTGAAGATAATTGCTCTATAAAGTACTTATACTGCTTTTCATGATCCCTTTCTGCTACTGATATATTATCAAATAGCTCAGCTATTACGGAAAATTTTTCTTTACGCGCTATATCCGCGAAAAGAAAATACAGCTCGGAATATTCTTTATTTTCTCCTGATGCCGCTGTACGTAAATTTTCCAATGTAGATCCCATATTTTTCACCAAAAAGGAGGTTTGAATCTCTAGAATTCCCTCTTCAAGAAAATTAAGAAATAACTTAGCATGTTCTTTTTCTTGAGCAGAAATATTTTCAAATAACCTTGCTATAATAATAAATCCATCCTTATGTGCTTTTTCAGCATAGTACGTATAACGATTGCGAGCCTGAGATTCACCAACAAAGGCTTTTAGCAAATTTTTTTCTGTTTCAGAATTTCTTATTTTCATCACTCTGCGTCAATAAAATGACAATAAAATAAATAATAATTCATTTAATCTATAACATTCATTTAAAAAAATCAATTGATGATAATATCCCATGAAATTTAGTCAAAATATTAATGTTGACCAAAAGAAAAATTCTGGTTACTGTACTAGTATTAAGTTCATATTTTTTGTATAAAAGTTTAAGACATTCTCAGTTACTTAAATAGTGTTGGGCAATTGATATTTTATGGAGGATTCTAATGTCTAAAAATATTTTTACTTTTTCCGATTTTGATCGTGAAGTATGGGATGCAATACAGAAGGAATCACAACGACAAGAAGAGCACATAGAATTAATTGCTTCTGAAAATTACGCAAGCCAAAGGGTTCTTTTAGCCCAAGGTTCAGTATTAAATAATAAATATGCCGAAGGTTATCCTGCAAAACGTTATTACGGCGGTTGTGAACATGTAGACGTTATCGAAAATCTAGCCATAAATCGTGCTCAAAAGCTATTTGATGCTGATTTTGCAAATGTTCAACCTCATTCAGGCTCTCAAGCTAACTCTGCAGCATATTTTGCTTGTATATCACCGGGAGATACTATTATGGGAATGGATTTAGCATCTGGAGGTCACTTAACTCATGGAGCTAAAGTAAGTTTTTCTGGAAAAATCTATAATGCCGTGTTATATGGTTTGAATGATAAAACTGGAGAAATTGATTACGCTCAAGTAAGGGAATTAGCATTAACTCACAGACCAAAAGTTATTATGGCTGGTTTTTCCGCATATTCGAGAATTATAGATTGGGCGAGATTCGGAAAGATAGCAGATGAAATCGGTGCATTTTTAATTTCAGATATTGCTCATGTTGCTGGATTAATTGCAGCTGGAGAATATCCTTCTCCAATAAAAATCGCCGATATTACCACATCCACTACTCATAAAACTTTACGAGGCCCTAGGTCTGGTTTAATTTTAGCAAAGTCTAATCCTGAAATAGAAAAAAAAATAAATTCTTCGGTATTTCCTGGATTGCAAGGAGGGCCACTTTGTCATGTAATAGCTGCTAAAGCTGTGGCTTTTAAGGAAGCTATGACTCCTGAATTCAAAATTTACCAACAACAAACAGTGAAGAATGCAAAAACAATGGCGAAGGTTGTTATGCAGCGTGGATATGACGTAGTATCAGGTGGTACAGATAATCATTTATTTTTGTTAAATTTAGTTAAGAAAAACATTACCGGTAAAGATGCTTTAGAGGCCCTAGAAAAAGCTAATATCACCGCCAATAAAAATTCTGTACCTAATGATCCATACCCTCCAATGATTACTGGCGGATTGCGTCTGGGTACTCCTGCAATTACCACGCGTGGATTTAGAGAAAATGAAATTGAAATGGTAGCAAATTGGATTTGTGATATTCTGGATGATATCAATAACCAAAAAACTATTGATAGGATTAAAAAAGAAGTCTTGGACTTATGCGCGAAATTTCCAGTATATTAATGATTAGAATAACACTCTATGATTGCGAGATTTCAAGATATGTTTTTGTTTAGTGGTTTTACTCGTTATTTCATACAAAATAGTTCATTGTGATCATTGATCGTAAACTCCTTCGAGAAAAAATCAAGAACAAATTACTTCGTCTTTCCCGTAGGGATCTATTGCTATCCTCACAGAAAGTTGCAACTAAAATCGTTAGTAGTCAGATTTTTACTAGGAGTAAAAATATTGCTTGTTATATTCCCATGAATGGCGAGATTAATATTTGGCCGGTAATTAAAAATATTTGGAAATGCAGTAAGAATTGTTATATCCCGACTTTTTCTTCAGAAACAACAAATCGTTTATGTTTTATTAAATTTGAACCAGGAGATAGCCTTATAAATATAAAATATAAAATATTTGCTCCAAAATTTATAAAAGAAAAAAATATTGCGCCTCAAAATTTAGAATTGGTAATTATGCCTCTTATCGGTTTTAACAAAAATCGATTTCGTCTTGGTCAGGGAGGAGGTAACTATGATAGAACTTTTGCTTTTAAGAAAAACTCCTTGTCTCTTTCGCCTTATCTTTTAGGGGTGGGCCATGAATGTCAGTACATTGAATTTGAATCCGCTACTTGGGATATTCAGTTAGATGAAATTATTATAAGTTAAGCAATGAATAATACTACGATATTTATATTGTAAACAAATTTATTACTTTAAAACCGCTAACTAAACTACAATCGATGTTCCCATTATAAAAATGGGAACATCATAGTAAAATCAAATAAATATATTTAAAGTATTAAAGCTTTTTCTCGCATTTAATAGTTTGTTCAGTATTGGCATTTAAAGTTAAAATCAGAAATAATGAAGCCAAAACACATGATATTATCAGTAAAACGAAGCTACCAATCCAACCAAAGTAATCGGTAACATATCCAAGTCCAGCATTAGCCAATATTGTACCGCCGACATAACCGAATAAACCTGTTAATCCTGCCGCAGTACCTGCTGCTTTTTTATGTGATAAATCTAAGGCATAAACACCAATTAACACCATTGGCGCGTGAATAAAAAACCCTATCGCCATTAAAGAAATATTGTTATATAACAAAGCATTAAATGGAGCAAACCAATAACAAGCAATTGAAATAGCTGATGCAATCATACATCCAATACAAATTGGAGCGCGCTTTCCACCTATTCTATCGCTTATCCAACCAAACAAAAGAGTTCCAGGAATAGCAGCCAATTCATATAACATAAATGCTAATCTGCTGCTATCATGAGTAAAACCCTTAATTTGGGTTAAGTAAAGTGGCGTCCAATTATGAGCGCCAAATCGTACCAAATATACAAAAATATTAGCAGCAGCTAAGTACCATAAATATTTATTAACTAATACATATTTAAATAGTATTTCTTTGACAGTTAATTCTTTTTCGATTTTATGAAAACTACTTTCTACAGAATCTTCTTTGTATTCTTCGATAGAAGGTAACCCTTCAGATTGAGGAGTATCACGAACAGTTAATAATACAATTATGGCGCCAATTAAACAGATAATTGATGGGAAATAAAATACTCCATAATGCCAAAAAGAAAAGAGCGCGATACCAAAAGTTACTAAAAGAGCTACCCCCCCAGTACCTAAATTATGAGCTAACCCCCAAATCGACATTATTGTACCTCGCTCTTTTTTAGCAAACCAATGAGTCATTGCTCTAGCAGAAGCCGGCCAAATCATTCCTTGAAACCAACCGTTTAAAAAAGTTATGGCACATATTAAGAAAAAATTGTGAAAAATTTCAATTTTAACACCACAAATAGTGTTGAAAACTGCAGCTAACAATAAGCCAGTAGCGATGAAATAACGAGGATTACTACGATCAGCGATCGTAGCCATAAAAAATTTACTTAATCCGTAACCAAGAGGCAAAGCAGCTAATACAGATCCGAGATAAGTCTTGTTAAAACCTTGCTGTTCTACGAGATAAGGTATAGCAAGCGATATGTTATTACGTAACAAACAACAAGCCGCATATCCTATAAAAAGACCAGAAAAAACTTGCAATCTCATTTTATCATAACATACCTTAATTTTTTCCTGTGGTATTCTATCAATATGCGGCGCTGGATGAAAAATTCTAAAAAAATTATACATACATTAACCCTCTCTCTAATATTTAAATTTCATCTAAATAATGATGTACTCTCATCAATTAAAACTATCAAGAAGTAATACTAATATTAATTATCTATATTTTTATTACTTACATCTTTTAATGAGCCTCCATCCAATTATCTCCAATGCCAACTTCAACCACAATTGGCATATCGATGCTTGCAGCTTTTTCCATGTGATGTCTAATCATTTCTCTGGCTATCATCACATGTTCTACAGCAACTTCAAACACTAATTCATCATGTACTTGCATAATCATAGCTATATTAAAGTCACAATTTTGTAACCACCGATCAATATTAATCATCGCAATCTTTATGATATCGGCAGCGCTTCCCTGGATTGACGCATTGACAGCAACCCGTTCAGTAGCCAATTTTTTGAAACTTTTAGCCCCAAGATCGGATAGATACAATCTACGCCCAAAAATCGTTTCCACGAAACCATTAGTATAGGCGAATTTTTTGGTTTTTTCTATATACGTTTTCATACCTGAATAACGAGCAAAATATCGATCAATATAACGCTGGGAACTTTCCCGAGACATTTCAATACGTTTAGCTAATCCAAAAGCTGACATACCGTATATTATGCCAAAATTAATAATTTTGGCATCACGCCTCATATCGTCGGTAACTTTTTCTAATGCAATACCAAAAATTTCAGCTGCTACTGATCGGTGAATATCATCACCGTTCTGGAATGCTTTCAATAAATTTTCATCCTGTGAAAGATAGGCGATAATTCTAAGCTCAATTTGGGAATAATCTGCAGCAATAATCTTACAATCATTAGATGCTATAAATGCTTGTCGAATTTTACGCCCCTCCTCTGTACGAATTGGAATATTTTGCAAATTAGGATCAGTGGAAGAAAGGCGTCCAGTAATGGTGGTTGTTTGATTATAAGATGTATGAATCTTATAAGTTTTTCGACTTATTTTCTTTAGTAAATTATCAGTATAAGTAGATTTTAATTTACTTAAACTACGATATTCTAAAATCAATCTAGGTAACTGATAATCAAAGGATAATTCTTGCAAAACAGATTCGTCAGTTGAAGGTTGGCCAGTAGGAGTCTTATGCAAAATAGGAAGTTTTAATTTATCAAATAAAATCTTTTGTAACTGAGAAGGAGAGTTGATATTAAATTTAGTTTTAGCAGATTGATGAATCTGATACTCGAGATCATATAATCTAATCTTAAATTCTTTACTTAATTTATTTAAAATTTTTTCATCAACACGTACTCCATAACGTTCCATCTTAAATAACACATCAATTAATGGCATTTCAATTTCCTTTAGAATTTTAACATGTCCATCAATTTTACTAATTTGCAACCAAAGAGCTTCATGCAGCTCTATCGTTAGACTTATATTTAGAGCAGCATATGAAGCCGCCGTTTCGATCTTCAATTGATTAAATGAAATCTTCTTAACACCTTCTTTACCAACAAAATTATCATGAGTAGTAATGGTTTTACCAAGATATTTAAAAGCCATAGAAGCTATATCGTGTTTATTAGTAGAATTCAAAATGTATGATTCAAGCATGATATCATAATAAATACCATTCACTTTGATATCATAATTAGATAAGACATTAATATTATATTTTACATTTCGCCCTATTTTAATTTTATTAGAATCGGAAAAAATAGATTTTAAATTTTGCAAAACATAATCACGACTAAGTTGAATAGGCGCTTTATCATAAGTATGCCCTAAGGGAATATAAGAAATATCTACAGCACTAACAGCAAAAGAGATTCCAACTAGATCTGTTTGGATAATGTTATTATTTGTTTCTACGTTAAAAGCAAAACTTGATACTAATTCGAGTTTCTTTAACCATAAATAAAAATCCTCTTTAGTCAAAATTATATGACATCTGTTCATCGTATTATGAGGTGTTTTTTGATATTTCGTTAAATCAATTAACCAATTTCTAAATTCTAGATTAGTAAATAATGTAATTAATTCTTTGACATTAGCTTTTTTGCATATAAAATCATTCAATTCAATATTCAATTGAACATCATCTTTGATAGTTAGTAATTTTTTAACTAAAGGCAATTGATTTAAACTAGCACGTAAATTTTCTCCTGCTTTACCACAAATAACATCTGAATGTTTAATAATATTATTTAAATTGTTATATTTTGTAAGCCATTTAACAGCAGTTTTAGGTCCTACACCACTAACACCAAAAATATTATCGGAAATATCGCCAACTAAAGTGAAATAATCGACGATTTGTTTTGGCATTACGCCAAATTTTTCCTTAACTCCTTCAGTATCCAGCATCACATTAATCATCGTATTAATTAAAGTAACTTCAGGTCTAACTAATTGAGCCATATCCTTATCACTAGTAGAAATTAGAACAGAAATTTTCTGTGAGGTAGCAAAATTAACTAAAGTACCAATTACATCATCAGCTTCTACTCCATCAACAATTAAGAGCGGTACTCCCATCGCTTTAATAATATTATAGAGAGGATCAATCTGTACTTTTAAATCATCCTTCATTAATTGTCTGGTGGCTTTATATTGGCGATATAATTCATGTCTAAAATTTTTACCTGGGGCATCGAATATTATTGCCGCATAATTTGGATGGTACTCGTTGAGATCTTTTTTTAGCATATTAATTACTCCATAAATAGCGCCGGTTGGTTTTCCCTTAGAAGAAATTAATGGTGGTAAGGCATGGAAAGCTCGGTGCAAATATGATGAACCATCAATTAAAAACAAAAGTTCTTTTTTTTCTTGCATTAATTACTCTCTATAAAAACCTAATTATCTCTTGTTTTATTAATGAACTTCATTTAGAGACAACTGGATCGATCTCATGATGCGACATTATTAAATTGCAACGACAAAATTACAATACTCTAAATGTCGTTTATAATGTTAAACAAATTTTATTTTATAATTAGTTATAAATCTAGTATATTAACTCTTAAGTTAAGAGTAATTATAAATGAGGATTTTATATGCCAATAGGTCTTGTTTTCGCGTTATCTTCTGCCATTGTAGCAATCTTAGGTGGAATTATATCCAGCAGATGGATTTTAGCACAAACAACTGGTACTGATCGTATGCGTGAAATATCATTAGCAATTCAACAAGGTGCACGCGCATATTTATATCGTCAATATAGCATAATTAGCATGGTAGGATTAATAATATTTTTTGCTCTTGGATTTACTTCTTCAATAGGGTGGCCAACAGCTGGAGCATTTTTTATTGGAGCAACATTCTCTGGAATTACTGGTTATATAGGTATGAATATTTCTGTGCGTACTAATGTACGAACTACAGAAGCAGCACGAAGCACTGGACTGAATAAAGCATTCAAAATAGCATTCAGAGGGGGAATGGTTACTGGTTTATTAGTTGTCGGATTAAGCCTTCTAGGGATAAGTGGTTATTTTGCTTTTTTGCTCAAAATTAATCCAAGTAGTAGTTCCTTTTTTGATATTGTTAAACCGTTAGTTGGACTTGCTTTTGGCGGATCTCTGATATCTATTTTTGCAAGGCTCGGGGGCGGTATTTTTACTAAAGGAGCTGATGTCGGTGCAGATCTAGTAGGTAAAATAGAATCAGATATCCCTGAAGATGATCCGCGTAATCCTGCAGTTATTGCCGATAATGTTGGCGACAATGTTGGGGATTGTGCTGGTATGGCAGCAGATCTATTTGAAACCTATGTTGTAACTGTTATCGCATCAATGTTACTTGGTGCTCTTTCGTTTAATACGGTAAATATTAATGTAATTTTATACCCATTAATCATTGGAGGAATTGCTATAATTTCTACAATGATCGGTAGTATTTTTGTTTCTGCTAATACAGAAAAAGATGTTATGAATACATTAATACACGGATTGATTATCACTGAAATTATTTTATTAGTAATTCTTTATCCGATAACTAATTTGATGTTTAGAGAAACTGGTATTAACTACCCTGATTTAAGTGTCATAAAAGTTTATGGAGCTTCAGTAATTGGCTTAGTTCTTACTTACCTAATGGTTTACATTACTAAATATTATACTGCTATTGGATATGCTCCGGTGCGTCAAATAGCAGAAGCTGCAACTACTGGTCACGCTACTAATATCATAGCTGGTCTTGCTGTTTCATTTAAAGCTACTGGATGGCCAGTAATTGCTATTTGTAGCTGTATTTTAGCATCATATGAATTATCTGGACTTTATGGAATAGCGATTGCAGCTACAACAATGTTATCTGTAGCTGGAATAATCGTAGCCCTAGATGCCTATGGTCCTATTACTGATAATGCCGGCGGCATTGCAGAAATGTCAAATTTACCCAAAGAAATACGCAAAATTACAGATTCACTAGATGCAGTTGGAAATACTACTAAGGCAATTACTAAAGGATATGCTATAGCGTCTGCCGGACTAGCAACATTGGTATTGTTTGCTGATTATACACATGCTCTTACAAGCGTAAGTAAAAATATCTTGTTCGAATTGTCCGATCATAATGTAATTATAGGATTATTTATTGGCGGATTAATACCATATTTATTTAGCGCCATGGCTCTTGAAGCTGTAGGACGAGCAGCAAGTTCAATAGTAAAAGAGGTGCGCTACCAATTTAAAACTATTCCTGGTTTGATAGATGGTATTGCGAAACCAAATTACTCTAAAGCAATAAAGATATTAACTACAACCGCAATTAAAGAGATGATTATTCCGTCATTACTTCCAGTAATTATTCCTATTTTAGTAGGAGTTATTTTAGGAGCAAAAGCTTTAGGTGGCTTGCTTATGGGAGCAATTATTACCGGCTTATTTTTAGCTATTTCAATGACAACTGGTGGCGGAGCTTGGGATAATGCTAAAAAATTCATTGAATATGGTAATTATAGTGGCAAAGGTAGTGAAACACATAAAGCAGCTATCACAGGAGATACAGTAGGAGATCCATATAAAGATACTGCCGGTCCTGCAATGAATCCTTTGATTAAGATTATAAATATTGTAGCACTTTTGATTGTGCCATTGATTTAATTACATACGATTTCTTTTGATGCCTTAATTAGCTAGCATAATTAACGATTGCAAAATTCTCGAAACGAGTATATTGACCTAAAAAAGTTAATTTTATTTTACCTATAGGACCATTACGTTGTTTTGCTATTATAATCTCAGCCATTCCTTTATCAGGAGAATCTTCTTTATAGACTTCTTCACGATAAATAAATATAATCATATCTGCATCTTGTTCAATAGCTCCAGATTCTCTGAGATCAGACATTTGAGGATGTTTATCATTACGCTGCTCTAGGCTACGATTAAGTTGAGATAATGCTAAAACTGGAACATTAAATTCTTTAGCTAGGGCTTTTAAATTACGCGAGATCTCTGTAATTTCCGCTACCCGTCCTTCCTTAAATCCAGGAATATGCATTAGCTGTAAATAATCGATAACAATAAGGCCAATTCGTTTATTAAGACGTGTTATTCTTCTCGTTCTAGCACGCAATTCAGCCGGACTCATCGACGGCGTATCATCTATATAAAGAGGTACCTCAGAAAGCATACTAACCGCCGAAGTTAAACGAGGCCAATCTTCATCATGTAATCTTCCGGTACGAATTTTATGTTGATCAATATGTCCAAGAGAGGATATCATCCGCATTGCCAATGACTCTCCTGGCATTTCCATGCTAAATACTAAAACAGGTTTTTTGCTTTTAATCACCGCATGCTCAACCATATTCATAGCCAAAGCAGTTTTACCCATTGATGGACGACCAGCAACAATTATTAAATCTCCTTGTTGCAAACCAGAAGTCATATCATCAAGATCAGTAAAACCAGTAGATATTCCGGTAATAGCATCATCAGAATGATATAAGACATCGATTCTTTCAGTGGTTCTTGCCAATAATGTATTAATCTCAATCGGTCCTTGTCCATAATTACGTTGCTCGGCAATCTTAAAAATTTTACTTTCTGCATAATCTAAAATCTCTTTAGTTTCTCTACCTTCTGGATTAAAAGCGGAGCTTGCAATATCCCCAGAAATCTCAACAAGCTGGCGTAAAATAGAGCGCTCTCTTACAATTTCAGCATAAGCAGCAATATTAGCTGCTGTTGGGGTGTTTTTTGCAAGTTCAAAAAGATAAATTTCCCCCCCAACATTTTCAAGTTCACCAATCATTTTCAATGATTCAGCTAAAGTTATAACATCAAATGGTTGATTACGCTTTCCTAAATCTTCAATAGTACGAAAAATTAAACGATGATTAGACCGATAAAAATCTTGTTCTCCAATTAAATTACTTATCTTATCCCAAGAGGCATTATCAAGCATTAATCCACCTAACACCGATCGTTCTGCCTCAATAGAATGAGGAAGAATTTTCAATTTTTCAGTCTTAGTATTTTTAATGTATTTTTTTTCTCGAATCATGTACCCTACGAAGGGATAACGTTAACTTTGACTTTTACTGTTACGTCGCTATGCAGTAATAGCACTATATGGTATTCTCCAATTTGTCGTATAGTTTCGTTTGGCATACTTATTTCGCTCTTTTTGACTTCAAAACCAGCATCTTTTAGAGCATGTACTATAGTGCTAGTGTTAATTGAACCAAACAATCTACCATCTTCTGTTACTTTAACTGGAATACTAATAGTTGTTTTACCAATGCTATCAGCACGTTTTTTAGCTAACATTAAAGTTTCAGACGCCTTTTTTTCAAGTTCTTCGTGTATTCTGGAAAATTTCTCAAGATTGTTTTTAGTTGCTAAAACAGCTTTTCCGTATGGTATTAGATAATTTCTTGCATGCCCAGATCTAACATCAACCTTAACACCAACATCACCCAAATTTCTTATTTTTTCCAATAAAATAACTTCCATTTTAAACCTCTCTAAATTTTTAATGTTGATCGGTATACGGCAAAAGAGCCAGGTATCTTGCTAATTTTATTGCTTTGGCAATTTTTCGTTGTTTCCACGGGGCAATACTAACAATTCTCCCAGAGATAATGCGTCCATTCTCCAAAATACTGGATTTTAGTAATTCTATATTCTTATAGTCAACTTTTAGATCTTTAATAATTTCATCTTTATTAGTCATAATCACTCCAAATTTTCAATTATCTCATTTATATCATCAGATGATCCGTCAACCCCATTCTTACTTGCTGATTCTGATGATTTTAACATCGGGGATTGCGTAATTATTGCGTGCTTTCTTCGAATAATAAGATTACGTAAAATTGCATCATTAAAACGAAAGCTACCCTCAATTTCTTTGAGGGTATTATTATCGCACTCAATATTTAGAAGTACATAATGGGCTTTATGAATTTTATTTATAGGGTAAGCTAACGAGCGTCTTCCCCAATTTTCAAGACGATGAATGCTGCCATTATTATTTTTAATCAACGCTGTATAACGTTCGATCATAGCAGGTACTTGTTCACTTCTATCTGGATGAACTAAAAATACAATTTCATAATGTCGCATATTTCTCCTTATGGATTGATTTATTAAAACAAATCTCTACCAGGAATTAAATGGTGGAGACAAAGAGTACGTGACATTTTATGAGAAAAAGAAAATTAATTCAATAATCGTATATAGATCAGTAGCATGATGTCTTTAAATGGACTATATAAGTACTTATTAAATAATGAAAAACTTAATGAAACATTTTACTATTTACATGATAATACATAGTATTATTATATAGTATGTCTAATTTCGATTCATCTGAACGTAAAATTGCTCTTAACCCAACAAAGTCATTTATTGTTCAAGCTCCTGCCGGTTCAGGAAAGACTACTATTCTGATTTCTCGATATCTTAAATTACTCTCTACAGTAAATAACCCGGAAGAAATTTTAGCTATTACTTTTACTAAAAAAGCAGCATTTGAAATGCGTACTCGCATTATTGATGCTTTAAAATATGAGAATGAAGAAATTAATACTCAAAACAAGACTATCATTCAAAAATTAGCTAAAGATGCACTTAAACAGGATCAAATCAAAAAATGGAATATAAAACAAAATCCTAATCGTCTACGAATTCAAACAATTGATGCATTTTGCTCTTATTTGATTAATCAGTTACCGATATTTATTGGAATAAAATCAGAACGACAGTTAGTTAAAGATCAAGATGCAGAAACATACTATAAAAAAGCCGCTCAAGCTTTATTTGAGCATTTAGATGATCAGGAATATTCAATTTACTTAGAGAGACTTTTATTGTATCTCAATAATGACTGGGAAAAAACAATTGATCTTTTAATTACAATGTTAAAATCACGAGAACAATGGTTACCCCATATTGTAGGTGTAAAAAATTCTAATAATCTACGTAAAAAAATGGAGCAAGCACTCCAAACAATATCGAAAGAAAATATTGAACGTTGTATTGCCGTATTTCCAAAAAAATTATATTTAAAATTGGTAAATCTTTTACGAAGTTCCAGAAATAATCTGGAACTTCCCGAAAATATCCATTTATTAAGTACTGCGCATTGGTTAATGATAGCAAAAACTCTACTTACCAAAGAATTTACTTGGAGAAAAAAAATAACCGTTAACCAAGGATTCCCTGGAGCAAATGCAGGAAATTCTAAAACAGAAAAAATTAATTTTAAAATAAAAAAAAACCAAATTTCAAAATTATTGAATGAATTCAGTAATCAAGAAAATTTACGGAATAGTCTTGAAAATATTTTACTCTCCCCTCCAGTTCATTACGAAGATCAACAATGGAAAATAATCGAATCTCTATTAATGCTCTTGCCACTATTAACAGCTCATCTCAAAATAATTTTTGATGAAGAAATG
This sequence comes from Coxiellaceae bacterium, assembly GCA_031263085.1. Classification (GTDB taxonomy): domain Bacteria; phylum Pseudomonadota; class Gammaproteobacteria; order UBA9339; family UBA9339; genus UBA9339. The sequence goes on along the minus strand of JAISGM010000003.1, from coordinate 9,541 downwards.
ATTGCTGATCATACAGAGATTTTATTATCAGCGTTAAGGGCTTTGGAAACGACAGAATCATCGGACCAATTAATGCTTAACTTAGATCATAAACTTAAGCATCTGTTAATTGATGAATTTCAAGATACATCGTTATCTCACTACAGATTACTGGAAAAAATAATTGCTAATTGGTATCCGAATGATGGACATACAATTTTTATTGTAGGCGATCCAATGCAATCTATCTATAGTTTTAGAGAGGCTGAAGTAGGTTTATTTTTACGTACCCAACAAAAAGGTATTGGTAATTTAAAATTAAAATCACTCTTATTGAATACTAACTTTCGTTCATCAATAAATATCATTAATTGGCTAAATAATAATTTCTCCAAAATTCTACCATCATTTTCCGATATCAGTTTAGGAGCAATTCCATTTAAATCTTCATTAGCTACAACAACTAATCCCATTGGTCAAATAGCAATTAATTTACTAACAAATGCCGATGATGACGCTGAATCTTCTCATGTTATTAAAATTATTAAAAATATTACAAATCAAGATCCTAATAGCACTATTACTATTTTAATTAGAGCTAGATCTCATTTTACCAAACTTGCAGTAGCGCTACATAATGCTAATCTTGATTATCAAGGATATGAATTGGAATCTCTTGATAATAATATGGTAATTAAAGATTTATTTTCTTTGACTAAAGCTCTACTTGATCCTACTGATCGTATTTCTTGGATAGCTATTCTACGCGCTCCTTGGTGTGGTTTAACTTTAAAAGATCTTTATCAAATAGTACGAGGGAAACATAAACTTATTTGGAATAATATTTGTGATTTTCAAGAAATATCCGGATTATCGATTGACGGTAAGTTGCGATTAACAAAATTCAAGACAGCCTTACTACCAATTTTTATTGAACGAGAATGCATGTTATGGCGCGATTTAATTGAAAATGCATGGTTGCTTCTTGGTGGACCGGCAACACTTAACAACACAAAAGAGTTAATTGATGTAGAAACATATTTTGAGTTGCTTACCACCACCATTGATATTGAGCGCTTGCAAAAAAAACTCACAGGAGTTTATACCAAATCTACTGTTGCAATAGATACTAAAATTCAAATAATGACTATCCATAAAGCTAAAGGATTAGAATTTGATCATGTAATCATCCCTGGTATTAATCGAATTACTCGGAACAACAAACGAGAATTATTACTTTGGTCAGATCGTCCTAGTTCTACTACTATCCATCAAGATAGTAACCTAATTATAGCACCGATCGCAATTAGCAATGATAAATGTAGTCAAATATATAAATATTTACAATTAGTTGAACAAAAAAAATCTTGGTACGAACTAGGAAGAGTATTATATGTTGCCATGACTCGTGCTAAAAAATCTATTTATCTTATAGGTTCAATTAAACAACCTGATAATATAAAAGCATTATCTGGTACTTTACTTGAGCAACTTCAACCATGCTTTAATAAAAATTGGATCAAAGAAACGACTGTGCCGATAATAACTTCTCCTGAATCGGAGCAACTTAAATCATCTAAAATTTCACGTTTTACGCTCGATTGGGTATCTCCAGTTGTTATTACTTTGCCGTCTCGTAACAATCAACCACACTTTACTATGATTAATAATCAGCCTAGAATTATAGGCGTAGTACTTCATCATTGTTTACGACAATTAAGTGAAAAAAATTTGAACGATTATAAGTTATCAAATCAGTTATTATATTGGCGTAAACTTTTGCAACAGTCTGGATATATTGATATAAATTCAGGATTAAAAATAGTTGTTGAAGCTATAACTTCAACTCTGAATGATTCTCGAGGACGTTGGATATTAGCAAAACACCTTAAAGCTCGAAATGAATTTTCGATAACAAATAACAATGACAACAATTTTGATCATTATATTATTGATCGTACCTTTATCGATAAAACCGGGTATCGTTGGATCATCGATTATAAAACATCAATATCGGAAACAAAAACTCTAAAAGATTTCTTACAAGAAGAAAAAAATAAATATTCTTTCCAATTGCTACAATATGCCAAACTAATGAAAAATTTGTATCCTAAAAACCCAATCAAATTAGGATTATATTATCCAAGATTCAGTGGTTGGTTAGAAATAACCAACTCATTGATTTCAATTTAATTAATTCTTTTATTTACTACCTTAAATTTTTTTGCTAACTGATCAAAATCTGGTAGTATAAGAGACATGGAATGTATTTTCTGTAAAATTGTGAATGGTGTATTGCCAGCTAATGTTGTTTATGAAGATGAAAAGATTATTGCTTTTGATGATATTTATCCCAAAGCTCCATATCACAAATTAATCATTCCTCGTGAACATATTCCTACTCTAAATGAGTTAGTGCCTGAAAATAAAGATTTAATTAGCGAGATGATTTTTTTGGCAAAAAAGTTGGCCAAGGAATATAAAATTGATAGAAGTGGTTATCGGATTTTAATTAATTGCAATCATGATAGCGGACAAGTAGTATTCCATTTACATTTGCACCTATTAGGTGGCTGCCAGATAAGCTAAGTATCGTGTTGCTTTTGTAGCACTTTCAGTATATTTCCAATAAGTTTAAACTTATGGTTAAACGTGTACTAAAGAAATTGATCCCAATAACCAGATCTGAGCTGAAAAAATTTTTATGCACTGCAATACTCATGCTGGCTGTAACATATATTCATAGTATACTACATATTTCAAAAGACGTTCTAATCATTTCACATTTAGGCACCGAATCAATAAGCGCAATTAAGATATGGACAGTATTACCGACCTCTTTAATTTTGATGTTTTTATATATTAAATTATCTGATAAATTCTCCAGAACTCAGTTATTTTATATTACTACTTGGTTTTTTATTTCTTACTTTGTACTATTTGCGTTAGTGTTGTACCCACAACGAGAAGCATTAATTATCGATATTGATAGTAGATTAATTTCACAATTTTCATCATTTAAGTACTTGTTTAAAATAATAAGTAACTGGCACTATACGTTATTTTATACCTTCTCCGAAGGATGGTCTGTTGTCATGCTATCAATTTCCTTCTGGCAAACTGCGAACCACATAACCTCAGCTGAGGAATCCAAAAGATTCTATCCTTTATTTGGTACCTCTGCCGGAATAGCTAAAATGATAGCTGGTATTTTTTCTACCAGTACCAGCAATATAGCTAATGCCTCTAAGTACTCTGATTGGCAATCTACATTAAATAGTATTACAATCTCAATTATTATCGCTGGAATTATTCTTACTATTAGTTTATTTTCTTTAGAAAAGATAATCGGTATTGATGCTTTTAATTTTAAGAAAAATTTTAGAGAAAAAAATACTGTTAGTTTAACGAAAAGCCTGGGTTATATACTCTCTTCTAAAATTATCTTACTAATCACGTCATTATTACTTTGTTACAACATTTCACTTAATATTGTAGAGGGCGTATGGAAGAAATCTATTGAGATATTCTTTATTAGTAATGCTAACCGTATTCAGCATTTTATTAGTGAAGTAGAAATTGCTATATCAATAGCCGGGGTTATTGGTACATTTATTGGAGCACATACTTTGAGATTAATTAAATGGCGGACAGCAGCTTTAATTACACCAATACTTGTATTATTAATCGGTACTTTATTTTTTGTATCAATACTTTTCAAAGAAATTGCTTGGATGCTTACTATACAATCATCAGTAATAATTATTGCAGTATATCTAGGCTCCACCTACAACATCTTTTCGAGATCATTAAAATATTCCTTCTTTGATCCGACAAAAGAAATGGTTTATATTCCATTAGATGATGATTTAAAAACTAAAGGTAAGGCTGCTGCTGAAATTGTAGGCATGAGATTTGGCAAAGGAAGTGGAGCCTTTATTCAGCAAGGATTATTTGCTATGTTTCCAGCACTAACTCTATTGGATTTATCTCCTATAATTTTTTCAATATTTATTATAGTATCTTTCTCGTGGTTTTATTCAGTTTTTGCTTTAAATCGCGTCCATGCCTCTATTCCATTTAAATAGTAGTTGCCGCAAAAGAAGTGTATTTCTTCCATCGTCTATCTACATCAATCTGCAATGATTGTAATAATTTCTCTGCTTGATCAGTGTTTTGGGATATCAAAGTATTAAAACGAGGCTCATTACATATAAAATCTCGTACAGTAATACTAGGATTTTTAGAATCCAATTGTAAAGGATTTAACCCTTGTTTGATACGTTCTGGATGATAACGGTAAAGAGGCCAAAATCCGCTATCTACAGCTAATTTTTGTTGTGTTATACCTTGACGTAATTCATAACCATGAGCAATACAATGACTATAAGCGATAATTAATGATGGACCAGGATAATTCTCTGCCTCGATAAACGCTCGTATTGCTTGTGTCGGATTTGCTCCCAATGCTATTTGAGCTACATAAACATTATTATATGTAACAGCCATCATTCCTAAATCTTTAGGAGCTTCGATTTTACCTGAATTAGCAAATTTAGTAATTGCTCCTCGAGGAGTAGCTTTAGATGCTTGTCCTCCTGTATTAGAATAGACTTCAGTATCTAGAACTAGAATATTTACATCATGTCCACTAGCTAACACATGATCTAATCCGCCGTAACCAATATCGTAAGCCCAACCGTCACCACCAATAATCCAAATACTACGTTTAACTAAATACTCTAGTAGAGTTAGTAGATGCTTAATTTGTAAATTCGGTATCTTCATTAGTTTTTCTTTTATTTCATTTAATCTTTGGCGTTGGATTATAATATTTTTTTCATCTGATTTATTAATTCCACTGATGACAGCCTCAACTAGTTCGTCACCTACTTGTAAAGAAAATTTTTGAAGTAATTCTAAAGCTAGCTTTTGTTGTCCATTTGTAGATAATCTAAATCCAAGCCCAAATTCGGCATTATCTTCAAATAATGAATTCGACCAAGCTGGTCCTCGCAGAAAACTATCACAAGTCCACGGTGTAGTTGGTAAATTACCGCCATAAATAGAGGAACATCCTGTAGCATTAGCTACTAACATTCTATCACCAAATAATTGACTAATTAATTTAATGTATGGTGTTTCCCCGCATCCAGCACAAGCACATGAAAATTCAAAATATGGATGAAGATATTGTATTCCTCGAATACTAGTATTATTAATCTTTGATTTATCTGTATCAGATATTTTAGTAAAAAAATCGATATTTTTACGTTCATTCTCTAAACGAGTATTTTTTGGAGTAATCATTATAGCTTTAATATCACTGCGTTCCTTACTAATTGCCGGACATATCTCATTACATAAACCACATCCAGTACAATCTTCAATATAAACTTGTAATCTAAAATCATCATTAGCAAATTCCCTCGCTAGACACTTAGTAGTTTTAAATTCAATCGGTACAACTTTTAAATCATTTTTGCTAAAATGTTTGACGCGAATTGCTCCGTGTGGACATATCAAACTACAATGTCCACATTGAATACATAAATCTGGATTCCATTCAGCAACTTCAGATGAAATATTACGTTTTTCCCATTTGGAAGTACCAATAGGATAAGTTCCATCGTTTGGTAACAAACTTACTGGAAGATCATCTCCTTGACCTTTCATCATTACTGCTATAATTTTACGTACAAATTCTGGGGCTTTATCACTTACGATTGGAGCTAAATCGTGAACACTAATCGGGATCTCACTCAAGGAATTAACTTCAAAAAGATTACTCAAAGTTTGATCAACAGCAGCAAAATTTTTTTTAATTACTTCCTCTCCTTTCTTTTTATAAGTTAAAGCAATGGATTTCTTAATTTCAGCTATAGCATCAATACGAGGTAAAATCCCTGAAATAGCAAAAAAACATGTCTGCATGATAGTATTAATTCTTGTGCCCATACCAGTTTTTGTTGCAATTTTATATGCATCAATAATATAAAATTTTATTTTTTTAGTGATAATTTTTTTTGCAACAACCTGTGGTAATCTGTGCCAAATTTCATTTGGGCCAAATGGTGAATTTAACAAAAAAGTGGCGTCAGTAGCCGCATTATCCAGAATATCTTCAGATTCAACAAATTTAAATTGATGACAGGCAATAAAATTAGCAGCAGTAATTAAATACGGTGATTGAATAGGTTCGTGAGAAAATCGTAAATGCGATATTGTTTTTGATCCAGATTTTTTTGAATCATGTACAAAATATCCTTGTACATATAAAGATGTTTCTTGTCCAATTATTCTTATAGTGCTTTTATTGGCGCCAATAGTACCATCTGATCCTAAACCATAAAAAATAGCACATTTATATCGGGGATTCTCTGTAATGAAATTTTTTTCATAATCTAAACTAGTATTAGTTAAATCATCTTTGATGCCGATAGTAAAATGATTTCTTGGAATAATATTTTTTAGATTATCAAATACTCCCTTCGCCATAGCTGGAGTAAATTCCTTGGATGACAAACCATAACGTCCGCCAACAACTTTAGGACAACCAACAGCGAAAATTACTCCTCTTTGATCAATTGCTTCAACAATTGAAGTTAAAACATCTTGATATAAAGGTTCTCCAAGAGAACCTGGAGATTTAGTACGATCCAAAGCAGCAAGTATTTTAACACTTGATGGTAATATTCGAATAAATTGCTCCAAAGGAAATGGACGATAAAGATAAACTTGTATTATCCCGACTTTTTCTCCCTCAGCATTAAGTTTATCGACAGCTTCAATAACTACCTTAGCAGCTGATCCAATGATAACGATAATTCTTTCAGCTTTTCTATCTCCATGATAACTCATAAGAGAATATTTGCGATTAGTGAGAGCGGCAAATCTGTTCATGTATTTTTCAATAATATCAGGCACTTTTAAATAAAATGAATTAACAGTTTCACGTCCCTGAAAATATACATCAGGATTTTGAGAGGTACCACGAATACATGGGCGTTCTGGACTCAAAGCACGATCTCTATGAGCTAATACTAGTTCTTCATCGATCATGGATCTAATTTGTTCATTATTAATAAGTTCGATTTTATTAATTTCATGACTAACTCTAAAACCTTCAAAGAAATGAATTATTGGTATTCTAGTCTCTAAAGTTGCAGCATGAGCAATCAATGCTAAATCATGAGCTTCCTGAACACTACCGGATGCCAACATCACAAAACCAGTGTCACGAACTCCCATGACATCACTATGATCACCAAAAATCGACAAACCTTGACAAGCTAATGAGCGCGATGCTACATGAATTACGGTTGCTGTTAATTCACCAGCGATTTTATACATATTTGGAATCATCAGTAGTAAACCTTGCGAAGCAGTATAAGTTGTAGCTAACGCACCTCCTTGCAAGGCGCCATGCAATACGCCGCTAACACCGCCTTCACTCTGCATTTCGATTACTTGAGGAACAATATTCCAAATATTTCTTATTCCATTTGAAGCCCATTGATCGGCAAATTCCCCCATTGGTGTAGAAGGAGTAATTGGATAAATTGCATTAATTTCTGTGACACGATAAGCTATATATGCTACAGCTTCATTACCATCCATTATTGCCATTTTAATTTTCATATTATTTTCACCAATATTTTAGTTACACAATTAAGCTCTATTAATCATATCAATACTTCCGCAAGGGCAAGTTTTGAAACATCTATTACAACCAATACATTTAACTGGATCAATTGTAATAATTTTACCATTTACCGAATGAGTTATTGCATTTACATGACAAACCGCGTAACACTTACCGCAGCCAAAACAATTACCACACGATAAACAACGCTTAGATTCACATAATATTTCATCTTGAGTACAACTTAAAGTTGTTTCAGCAAAAGACTTTATCGAATTATTTATTCCGGTATTTTCTTTTGATATTGTTTGTGGCAACCAATCACTAGTATGTAGCTTATCGAGGGATTCAAATTCCTTATTAGGAAATGATTTATCAGTATTAAGAGATGATTTTAGAAATCTATCAATACAATGAGCTGCACGCTTGCCTTGACTTACAGCCTCAGTAACACTGCGACCAAATATAGTCATATCACCACCAGCAAAAATACCACAACTACCAGTGGCAAAAAAATTATCAGTAATTACTGCACCATTTTGCTGGAATTCAATTTCAGAAATTTTATGCAAGAACTTAGAATCAGAAACTTGACCTAATGCAAAAATTAAAGCATCTATTTCCAATATTGCAACTTTACCGGTACCAATTGGTTGTCCTTTATTATCAAGCTTGTTAACGTTTAGAGTTAACTTTTTATGATTAAGAGAAATGATACTTTGTAAAAATGTAAATTCTATCCCTTCAGCTAAAGCTGCTTCTATTTCGTGATTAAAAGCTAATGATTGGTTGCGGGCGCGATGATAAATTATATTGACCTTAGATACACCAAAACGCTTTGCGCTTCTTGCCACATCGATAGCAGTATTACCACCTCCATAGACTACCAAACGCTCTCCCAAAAATGGCGATTCACCCAAAGCGATCTTTCTTAGATAATCAACTGCGACCATAACTATACATTGATTTTTCATAGGAATAGTAGCACTTCTTCCTATATGAGCTCCAATAGCTAAAAATACAGCATCGAAACCACCATCATTTCGTTCTTTAATTACATTTTCAACTTTATGGTTATATTCAATCTTTATTCCTGTATTTAAAATACGCTTAATCTCCCCGTATAAAATATTGCGGGGAAGACGATAGGATGGAATACCTACCAACATCATGCCACCAGCTTTCGGTAAAGACTCATAAATAGTAACATCATATCCAAATAAGCGCAGATAATAAGCTGCAGATAAACCTGCTGGTCCAGATCCTATCACTAAAATCCTTTTATCAATCTTGATATTCGAAACAGAAGAAATCCAATTTCGTTTTAAAGCTATATCTCCTAAAAAACGCTCGACGCAATGAATTTTCACAGTAGAATCGTATTTCATTCGATTGCATCCAGTTTCACAGTAACGATAACAAACTCTTCCATGAATTGCCGGAAATGGATTTTTTTGCAAAATCACCTTCCATGCTTCATGATATTTTTTTTCTTTAACTAGACTCAGCCAAAATCGAATATTCTCCTTAGCAGGACAGAGATTATTGCATGGAGGTATTTTTGCAACGTAAGCGGCAACTTTCAGCGATTTATTAGTCATGCCTAAAAACTCTATTTTTATAAAAAATTATATAAAATTTCATTTTTACAAGCACTTAAAAAGCAAATATATTATAAAAATTCAAAAAACGAATACAAATAAACTATGGAGCCGAAATTAATATAAAGCCGATAAGAGGAATCGAACCTCTGACCTGCTGATTACGAATCAGTTGCTCTACCAACTGAGCTATACCGGCATATCAACATAATTTATATCGTAACTATCTAGTTAGCTGAAGTCAATTTATAAACTGTACTACAGTTATCTCACACAAAAAATAGCTATGTTTATAGCTATAGTGTTCATCGTTAGT
>JAISGM010000002.1 GCA_031263085.1 Coxiellaceae bacterium | reverse complement strand
ATCAGCATAAGATCCTTTAACTGGACGATTGCAAAGTAATAACAAATTATACATATCTACATTAATACAAAGTATAGCATTTTATTTAAATTAAGATTTAAAAACTAACTTTTTACTTTAAATTACTTTAAAATAGAATGAGCTAGGTTCGTGCTTCATCATAAGATAAGGACATATTTTACACAAAACGCTATAATAGTTATTCTTTAGATAATTTAACGCTGCTACAATCTCATAACGACTGGTATTTGTTAACAAAGCTTCTAGCAAATACTGCTCATTCCAAAACTTAACATCATCCACCAACCAAGATTTTGGATAATCCTTTGGTGTAAAAATATCATGGACATGGATAAACACACCAGACTGAAGCTGAGGGAAAATCTCCAAATATTCTTTTAAGACGTCCCCCTGAGGTCTAATTATATGCGAAGAGTCAATAAACAACAAATCACCAGCGCAAAGCATGGAACTCCAATCTAATTTACACTCCTCAACACGTCTTCTAATAACATTAACTCCATTTAAATTATCAAGCCAGGGCTGTTCGTATGGTTCGATACAAATATGTCTATAATTGTCTCCAGACTCATTTTTGTTTTTTTTTAATGCTAGGCGAGCTATTTTTGTTGAATTTCCGCTTCCTATTTCAATAATATTATGGGGTTTTAAGAATCGTAAAAATTGATATAGAAATTCCGCATCACCAGCTTCAAAGACTCCATTATTGATATAAAAAGATTCGGCGGTATTTAAATCTTGATTTAGAGTCAAATCTTCTAGCTCTTTTTGATAACAAAGTTTATTCAAAAAATCAATTTGCTTATATTTATTAAAGTCAATTCCTGGCAAATATCGATCACGATCTAATGGAAACAAAAGTAGCCTATTATCAAACAATGGTTCAAAATAATGAGATATTATAGGAAATACGCCACTTTTCTTTAAAAGTGTTGTAGTTCTTGGTAGAATTATTCCGCTCCACTTAAGTCTACGATAAATCCAAAATAGATATGTAGCTGGAGTAACAAGCACCAGAAAAATAAAATCAACGAACATCTCACAGCTTTTAACTATACGTTTAACTAAAGATTTTATTAATTTCCAATTAAGATACATAAATCTACTTCGATACGAGAATAATATATGAACTTACAATAAAAAACCAGATCTCTCAAGACTTCATTAATTTTCTATTCAAATATTATAACCTTATAATCACATTGATTAAGTAAAGCAGCTTAGTTGAGGATATGATATTCAAACATCGTGATTAATTAATCTTTGAATAGATTAATATATGTTTTTTTATATATTCAATATTATTCCTTGAATTTACACAGTCTTAGACTATATAATGAACTTAATCGCGGGGTAGAGCAGTCTGGTAGCTCGTCGGGCTCATAACCCGAAGGTCATAGGTTCAAATCCTATCCCCGCTACCAAAGTAAGGATGAATCATTTTGATATTAGTGTGATATGATTTTATAGCTTAGTATTATAGATTGTGTAGTCAAATTTTGAAATGGGCGTTGTTGTGCCCATTTTATATTTGTTAATTATGAAAATTGCCTATCATAAAATAGAGAATTTAATATCTACAGTTAAAAAGGTAGATAATACCGGTGGTAACTTGATTAGAAAGTTACTAGATTCGGTCTCTTACTTTAGAGGCTATTTCTCAGAAATTTTAGTTAGAATTATGTCTCTTACTGCACAATTTAGAGTGTTTTCAGAGCGTGTTGCGCTTGTATCATTATTTAGACCAAAAACAAGAAACGTGATTTTGTCGATAAAGTCACAGGATCTTAGGTAATGCGGTAATATAAAAATTAATGATTGATATATTGGATTAACAAACCTAAGAAGTAAATTAACTTCAGATCGCTAAGGTGAAAGACGTGAACAAGGAAATATTATTAGTTGTAGATTCGGTATCTAATGAAAAAGATATGGGAAAAGAGGTGATCTTTAACGCGATTGAGCGAGCTTTAGAAGCTGTTACTGCAAAACGTTATCTAGAGGAAGTTAACATTAAGGTTGTTATTAATCGCAAAACTGGAGACTACGAAACTTCTCGTTGTTGGACGGTATTAAATGATAATGATAATTTAGAATTTCCGGAAAAACAGATAACTCTCACTCAAGCGCTTAAACTTAATAAGGAAATTGAGATTGGAGATATTATTGAAGAATCGATCGAATCTGTTGAGTTTGGTCGCATATCGGCACAGCTTGCTAAACAAGTTATTATGAGAGAGATTCGTAATGCCGAAAGAGAAGACATTATTAAACGTTATATGAAATTAGTTGATACTTTGATGATGGGAGTAGTTAAAAAAGTTAATCGTGATAATGTCATTTTAGATATGGGTAGTGGCGTAGAAGCCATAATTTTGCGAGATGGTATGCTACCAAAAGAAGCTCTGCGTTTACATGATAGAATACGAGGCATACTAGTCAATGTCCGCAGTGATTCTTCCAAAGGGCCATTGTTAGTTATGAGCAGAACCGTACCTAAGATGCTTATTGAATTATTTAAATTAGAAGTTCCAGAAATCATTGAAGGTATAATTAATATTAAAGCTGTAGCCAGGGATCATGGATTACGATCTAAAATAGCGGTAAAAACTAATGATGGTCGTATCGATCCTATTGGCGCCTGTATTGGTATTCGTGGCTCACGAGTGCAAAATGTTTCTAATGAATTAAGCGGGGAACGAATTGATGTGATTTTATGGGATGATGATCCGGCACAATTAGTAGTAAATGCCATGTCTCCTGCTGAAATTGTCTCTATTGTGGTTGACGAAGACAAAAAGGCTATGGATATAGCTGTGCGCGAAGATCAATTAGCGCTTGCTATTGGACGTAATGGTCAAAATGTCAAATTAGCTAGCGAATTATCAGGTTGGAAGTTAAATGTTATTGGCGTTGAAGAAGCGGAACGCAAAAGCAAAACTGAAGAAAAAAATGTAGGTTCGATATTTATCGAAAATTTAGCTGTTGACAATGATTTGGCAAATATTTTAGTACAAGAAGGATTTAGAACTCTTGAGGACGTGGCTTATGCCCCTCTTGAAGAACTATTATCCATCGAAGGATTTGACAAAGATCTTGCAGAGACATTGCGCAATCGCGCACGTGATTCTCTTTTAGAGTTAGTTTTATCTGGAACTAGCGATGCTGGTGCGGTAGAGCCGGCTCAAGATTTACTAGAATTAGAAGGAATGACGAGACATTTAGCCTATGTGTTAGCTAGTAAAGGGATAATTACTAGAGAGGATTTAGCTGAACAGGCTACAGACGATTTGGATAGTATTAAAGAACTAAATCAAGAAGATGCGGCAAAGTTAATTATGGTGGCACGTAAACCATGGTTTGAATAATATGTCGAATATTACAGTAGAACAATTAGCTAAAATGGTAGGAATATCTTCTAATCAACTCTTACTCCGCTTGAAAGATGCTGGTATTACGATAAATGATTCTAATCAAAAAATTTCAGACAACCAAAAACAACTTCTCCTAGATTACATTAAATCTCTTCATATTACACAACCTGAAGTTGCCGCAACCCTAAAACTTAAAAAACCAATCATTGGCAATTCTGTTGCTCCAACTCGTAACGTGATTAATGTTACAGTGCGTAAGCGTCGTATGTATCATGATTTTAAGAAATCAGCACCTGAGAATGAAGCTAAAGTAACAGATTTAGAGACAGTTCGTGTTATGCCCTCTAAGAATCAATCAGATAAAATAAGAACTAAAGAAATTACAACCACAACAGTTAAATCCAAAAAGCATGTTCATACTGAAATTAAACAAACTCTTAAAAAAACAACTAGAGCTACAGTAGTTAAAAAAAAATATGAAGTTGAAAGTTTTGAAAAACTAGAGACAACAATAGTAAAAGAAATTACTATCCCCGAAACCTTAACGGTAATGGAATTGGCTCAAAAAATGGCAATTAAAGCCACGGAGTTAATCAAAAGTATGATGAAAATGGGAATAATAGCTGTTATTAATCAAGCAATTGATCAAGATACAGCTGTTCTAGTTGCTGAAGAGATGGGATTTAAAACTAAACTATCTAAAAAAACTGAATTAGAAGATAGTTTAGCATTGATAGAAGATGTGAATCTTTGTGAATTATTACCAAGAGCCCCTGTAGTAACTATTATGGGACACGTAGATCACGGTAAAACTTCTCTTTTGGATTATATTAGACGTACTAAAGTTGCACTTCGAGAAGCCGGTGGCATTACCCAGCATATTGGCGCTTATCACGTTAATACTAAAAAAGGAATAATTACTTTTTTAGATACCCCAGGACACGAAGCGTTTACCGCTATGCGCGCTAGGGGGGCAAAATGCACTGATATTATAGTTCTAATAATAGCAGCAGATGATGGAGTTAAACCACAGACTATTGAAGCAATTCACCATGCTCAAGCTGCTAAAGTGCCATTAATTGTAGCCATTAATAAAATAGATAAACTCGACAGTGACTTGGAGCGAATTAAAACAGAACTAACCAAATATAATGTCCTTTCTGAAGAATGGGGTGGAGATACTATTTTTCAGAAAATTTCTGCAAAAACAGGTGAAGGTATTGATAATCTTCTAGAATCTATCTCAGTTCTGGCTGAAATTCAAGAATTAAAAGCCCCGGTTAAATGTTTTGCGCGTGGTATAGTAATAGAAGCACATTTAGACAAAGGATATGGTCCAGTAGCATCCGTATTAATACAACGAGGTATTTTACATCAAGGAGACATTTTAATAGCCGGGCTATATTATGGAAAAATAAGAGCTATGTTTGATGATGCAGGTAAAAAAATCATCGATGCTGGACCATCAATACCTGTTGAAATATTAGGGCTATCTGGTGTACCGAATGCTGGAGATGAAGCCGTTGTAGTTGCTAATGAAAAAATGGCAAGGGAAATAACCTTACTTCGTCAAAACAAATATCGTGATGCTAAATTAGCGAAACAACAAACTACTAAATTAGAGGATATTCTATCTGGAATACATGATAAAAAAATTAAGATTCTGAATATTGTCTTGAAAACAGATGTTCATGGTTCCTCGGAAGCAATTATTAATACACTTAATAAAATTGATATTGATGAAGTTAAAATTAAAGTAATCTCGAACGGTGTTGGCAGAATTACTGAATCAGATGTTAATTTAGCTTTAGTATCTGAAGGTATTATTATTGGATTCAATGTGCGCGCAGATAGTGTCGCCAAAACTTTAGCCGAGAAAGAAGGAATAGATATACGATATTATAGTGTCATTTATAAATTAATCGATGATATAAAGATTGCTTTGACTGAGATGCTTTCCCCTAGGCATGAGGAGCAAATTATTGGGCTTGCCGAGGTACGAAATGTGTTTCGCTCTTCAAAATTTGGTATTATTGCTGGCTGTATGGTGGCAGAGGGTACAATAAAAAGAGGAAATCCTATTAGGGTTATTCGCGATAATATAGTTATTTATCATGGAGAATTAGAATCTTTGCGTAGATTCAAAGATGATGTTTCAGAGGTACGTCAAGGAATGGAATGCGGCATCGGGATTAAAAGTTTCAATGATATTAAAGCTGGTGACCAGATCGAAATTTACAAGACAATTACAATTAAACGTACACTGGAATCATAAACTATGCTTTATATTCTGGAACCATCTGTATCAGTAATTCCTTAAATTTTTCTTCACTTTCGTTAGCATCAAACATTGCTTGCAATCTATCGATATGATGGGGCGTTATTTTCCTATCTAATACTTGATATTTGGCATGTTTGATCTTTACATGAGACGTAGACAACAATTCTTCAGAATTATAAAATAGCTCTTCATATAATTTTTCTCCGGAACGAAGTCCTATATATTTTATATTTATATTTTTTCCAATTTTTTTACCAGAAAGATAAATAATTTGCTCTGCCAATTCCTTAATTTTTACAGGTTTTCCCATGTCTAATACAAGTATTTCTCCGGATTTACCTAAAATAGTAGCCTGTAAAATCAATTGCGTTGCTTCAGGTATAGTCATAAAATATCTGGTAACATCTGGATGGGTAACAGTTAAATCTTTACCATTTATTAATTGTTCTTTAAACAGGGGAATTACACTTCCAGAAGAACCAAGAACATTACCAAAACGAACTGTAATAAAACTGGTAGTATTTGATTCGTTCATATTCTGACAAATTATTTCCGCCGCTCTTTTAGTAGCTCCCATTATATTTGCTGGATTCACTGCCTTATCAGTTGAAATTAAAACAAAAGTTTTAATTTCATTATCAACTGAAGCTTTAGCAATATTAAAAGTCCCTAATATATTATTTCTCATAGCAGCACGCACTTGATATTCTAAAAGAGGTACATGTTTATATGCCGCAGCATGAAAAACAATATCTAGAGAATATTGCTTCATAATATTTTGGACTGATATATAGTCAGTAATATCTATTAAAAGAGTAATCAATTGTAGTTGAGGAAATTTTTCTCGTAACTCCTTATCAATAGTATATAAATTATATTCACTATTATCGATAACTACTAACAACGATGGCGCCAGATAAGCTATTTGCCGACAAAGCTCTGAACCAATAGATCCTCCACCACCACTAACAATAATTTTTTTGCCATTTATCATTCTAGCTATTTTATCCCAATCCGAATTTACTTCGTTACGTCCTAATAAATCCTCAACAGAAATCTCACGCAAAGTGTTAATAGCTGCGCTACCACTAAAAAAACCATGCAAACTTGGTACTATACGTGATTCAATTTTTAATTTCTTACAACAATCAATAATTTTATTAATAATTTCTGATTTTGCAGAACTTATAGCTATAATTATTAATTCAACTTCATATTTATCAACAACCATAGGAATATCATCTAGATTTCCAATAACTCTTATGCCATGAATTTCGCATCCTTTTTTCAATAAATCATCATCAATCATAGCCACAACATTATAATCATTAAAGTAATGGTCCCTCGTAAGTTCACGCAATAATAACTCTGCAACTTGACCAGCTCCTACTATCAATGCTTTCTTCCCTTCTTTAAAACCACCACGATAATTTTTGAGCCAACGATAAAATAATCTCGCACCACCCAATATACTTACTGACAACCAAACATAAATAGGAATAATAGAACGGGGAATGCTGAAAGGAACAAAAAACAATCCAGCTAAAGAAATAATTGCACCAACTAAAACTACCTTTAAGATACGCATCAGATCTGACAATGATGCGAATCTCCAAATACCACGATCTAATCCTAGAAGCCAAGATACTAAAGATTGCACTAACATTAAAAACGGAAGCAAGTATGACGCATGTAAAAATTCTTGTTTGGGAATAACTCCAAGATTAAATCTAAGCCAGTAAGAGCCGTACCAAGCAGCTACTATGGCACATAAATCAATTAATGTTGATATGAGACGCCATCTCAATAAAGTAGATATTTTCCGTAATAAAGTATCTTTCATAATAAAAAGATTATAGACTAAATAGATAGGTATCTTTATACTTTATTTTATTATTAATTACCATACATAGCGAGATATAGATTATGTCTAATGAACTTAATTGGAAAGTTATGGAGCTTGATGAAAAGAAATTATGGCCTAAAAGTACCCTAGTTTCACTATCCACACCGCATATAGATAAGCGTGGTAGTATTCAAGGTATAGTAAATCTTCCGGTAAAAAATGTAACTTTAATTACTTCTAAAAAAGGAAGTGTGCGCTCCAATCATTATCATAAAACTGATTGGCACTACATGTACATACTTTCTGGAAAAATAAAATACTATCATCGACCAACAGGCAGCAATCTATCTCCAATGGAGATTTTTGTTAAACAAGGTGATTTAATTTTTACACCACCTATGGAAGATCATACTACAGTATTTCTGGAGGATACTTCTCTACTAGCAATTAGTAGAAATCTTCGTGACCAAGAAAGCTATGAGAATGATGTTGTAAGAGTTACCTTAATTGATGATAAAAACATTCCATAATTTTATGGACTACTATAAAAAAATTAAATGCAGATTGTGTCAAAGTACTAAATTAATTTCTGTTTTAAAATTAACCCCGACTGCTATTGGTAATCATTTTGTAACTGAACCACTAATCGATCGACATCAAAAAAATTACCCCTTAGAACTTAATTTTTGCGATGATTGCAAACATGTTCAATTAGTATATGTTGTTGATCCAGAAATTCTATATCAACAAAAATATTCGTACGTTTCCAGCACTTCTTTAGTATTTGTTGACCACCTTGAAAGATATTCTCAGGAAATTCTATCGCGGTATCAAATTAAAAAAAACAGCTTAATTTTAGATATCGGTTCCAACGATGGAACGTCATTAAGCTTCTTCAAAAGAAGAGGATACAGAACACTAGGAATAGATCCAGCAACTGAAATTGTAGCGGAAGCTAATAAAAATGGTATTGAAACTCTATGTGAGTTTTTTTCTTCAAATGTAGCGAAACGATATGTATCTAAATATGGTAAAGCTCAACTAATTAATTCTCATAACACTTGCGCACATATTGATGATTTACCTGATGTAATTGAAGGCGTAAAATATTGGTTGAATGATGATGGTCTGTTCGTTATGGAGGTTGGATATTTATTTGATGTTATAGAACATACTTGGTTTGATACCATCTACCATGAACATTTAGATTATCATTCGCTATTTCCATTAGTGTCATTTTTTAAGAGCAAAAATATGCAAATTATCTCTGTAAAGAGAATTTCTCCTCAGGGAGGATCAATTCGTATTATTGCTCAAAAAAATAATGGGCCTTATTCAATAGATACATCAGTAGCTGAGATTCTAAACTTAGAAAAACTAAGCGGTATGAATCAATATACCATTTTCCAAAACTTTGAAAAGAAAATTCACAAAGTGAAACTAGAATTAGTAACTTTAATTAAAGAAATCAAGCAAAAAAATAAAACAATAGCTGGTTATGGCGCCCCTACTAAAGCCACTACTCTACTGACTCACTTTGGTCTTGGAGATAAATTAGATTTCCTAATAGATGATAATAAACTAAAACAAGGACTATATAGCCCTGGACATCATATTCCAGTATATGGGACCGATGTATTGTATAAGCGTCAACCTGACTATCTTGTTATTCTTGCATGGAATTTTGCCGAAGATATAATGAAAAAACATCAAAAATATAAGAGTTCAGGTGGAAACTTCATTGTACCAATGCCAGAGGTAAAAATATTTTAGTATTGATTTAAGTTTATGATGAAAAAGAAAATACTTATCATTGCGCCCCATCCTGATGATGAAATTCTTGGTGTTGGTGGAAGTGCAGCTAAATATGCTGCGATTGGATACGATGTTACCGTACTCACGATTGCTGGACATAGACCACCTTTATATTCAGAAGATATTTATCAACAAACTGTTAAAGAATCCAAGTTAGCGCATAAAAAAGCCAATATTAAAAGATCTATCTTTTTAGATTTTCCTGCAACAACTTTGAAAGAGATACCTACATATCAATTTAATGCTAAAATATGTGATATTGTTTATGAAATAGAACCAAATATAGTATTCTGCCCATATCCAGATAGACATATAGATCATCGGATAGTCTTTGAAAGCGCTATGGTAGCAACAAGGCCAATTAAAAAAGGCAAATTTATTGATATGATTGCCGCTTACGAAACTTTGTCGGAAACTCATTGGAATGCACCGCATATAGAATCTAATTTCGTACCCAATTGGATTATAGATATAACGGGATACATAGATGTAAAGATTGCATCTCTAGAGTGTTATCAATCACAAATTTCTCCCTTTCCTAATCCACGCTCGATTGAAGCGATAATTGCTCTTAGTAAATTCAGGGGGACTCAAGCAGGCTTTGCATATGGAGAGGCCTTTCAGATTATAAGGAAATGCTCTTAATTCCTTTGCTTAATTGTAACCTGTCTAGATCTTGCTAATACCTTAGAATATTCAACTACATCTTCTGTTATTACTGATCCTGCTCCTATAGTAGAATTTTCACCTATATTAATAGGTGCCACCAATTGTACTCCAGCGCCAATATAAGCCTTATTGCCGATGATTGTTTGAACTGCTTTTTGTCCATCAAAATTACAAGTAATACATCCTGCACCAATTATCGCATCTGCTCCTATAATAGCATTACCAATAAAGCTATGATGATTAATTTTACAATTACTTCCTATAATGGAATCCTTAATTTCAACGAAATTACCAATTTGTGAAATATCCCCTATATTAGAAGATGGTCTAATTCTTGCATATGGACCAATAATACATTTTTTCCCTATCATTGATCCCTCTATTCCGGAATATTCTTTTACATACGTGTTCTCGTGAATAACGGTATTATTTATAATGCATCCTGGCCCAATTTTTACATTATTTCCTAAAATCACAACACCAATAAAGATAACATTAATATCAATAAAAACGTTATTACCAAATTCTAAATTTCCACGAACGTCAATCCTACTAGGATCTATAACATGCAGACCATTAGATACCATACGTAAAATATGTTTTACTTGATTATTTCTATAATCTATCATCTTGGAATAGTCCCATTGTTTTTGCCTGCAATGTAGCAAGATTCCAAAGGCGTTTTCTCTCATTTTCTGAAGTAAATGATAGCTTAAGAACTTTAAACATTTCAACGAAACTGTTAGCAGGATTTATTATGATCGGGACAATATTACCATATTTATCGCTTAATAATACTTGAGATTCATAAGTATCTGGCTTCGAAAAAATATAATTCACATAAAAGGATTGTTTTTCTCCCCATACCATTAATTCAGCACGATAAGCACGATAATACCCCCATCCAAGATGAGCAGTAATATTAGAAGGGAAAAATAGAGTTGCCACCCCTGAAATATCAATATCATCCATTATATCTTTAGTTTTTATGAATTGTAGCACTTTAGGTAATTTCTGAACCAAAGATACAGCAATAGATATAGGATAACAACCAACATCCAAAAATGCTCCACCACCAAGTTTTTTTGATGTCCTAAAACTAGATTTAGGTATTCTAGGAATACCGAAATTACTTGATATGTGTAATATTTTTCCAAAATCAGGATTAGTTACAATATTTAATGCAGTTAAAAATTGAGGATGATATAGATACATGAAAGCCTCAAGTATAATTAAATCTTTTGATTTAGCACAATTAATTAGACACAAAGATTTACTAGAATCATGTGTTAATGATTTTTCACATAAGAGATTTTTATTAGCCCCTAATACCATCATACCATGCTCAAAATGTAATCCAGTTGGAGTTGCAACATAAACAATGTCCACCAAAGGATCACTCAGCATATGTTCAGTAGTTGACCAAAATTTACCACCAAAATTACTAATCACTCGTTCTGCTTTTGTAGTATTTCTTGTATGAACTCCCACTAATTCAACTACATCAGAAGCTGATATAGCTGGTAAAATATTCTTCCATACATGACTACCTAATCCCCAAATAGCTATACCTAATGGCTTTGAAATTTTCATTTATCATTTAACTCATTTTAAACAACGGTCCATACTTTAAAATAAAAGGGGAAATTACCCCATAAGAAATTACAAAAAATAACAAACTATATCTTGGAAAGAAATAAGCTAATAGAGCAAACGGTAAAAACCATAACAGATTAAATATCCACACTAATAGTAATACTTTCAGATGGCCGAAAGAATATACCAAGTTCTGATAAGCATGACTACGATGCGGCTGATACCAAGTTCTAGGAAATTTAACAATACGTATTAAAGTTGTAAATGTCGTATCAGATATATAAAAACCAAGAGCATTAACCCAAACCCATACATTAAAACCATCTTGCCAAATATTAAGCATTGCGACTATAGATATCATATAAGCGCAGAAATTTGTTCCGGCATCTCCTAAAAAAATTTTTGCTGGCGGCCAATTAAATATTAAAAAACTAATAGTTGCTGATCCCAATAACATCATTATTAATAATGATGTCGGCTGATGCTCAATAAATGCCATGATTGAAAATAATATAGTAATATATACAACCGCAGAAGATGCCATTCCATCTGAACCATCGATAAAATTAAACAAATTGTAAAACCAGCATAACAAAAATATAGTTAAAGGAAATTTAAACCATCCAATGGTAACAATAACAAAACCAACATTTAGAGTATCTTTTCCAGCGAACAAAATACATAATCCTGTAGCAATACCAAATTGCATCAAGAGACGTAATTTTGCAGATAACTCAAAACAATCATCAGCAAAACCTATAACAGATACAATCACCCCGCCTATCAAAATGGGTAAATATTGATAAAAATTAATTATCTGAAAAATACTTAATACCAGTAAACCCAGAAGTGTACTTATTGCAATAATAATACCTCCTCCTCTTGGGGTAATTTTTACATGCAAACTTCTGGTATTAGGTACTGCAATAGCACTACATCTAATAGCTAATTTTGGATAAAAAAATCCACCAATCACAGATATTATCGATACTAAGCAAGATACAAACGTAAAAACTATATATGTCATTGTTAAACCTATATGCGCTAAACTAACTTAATGCATTTATTATCGACAATTTTGTATCTAACATTAGTATTCTGACATTCAAATTCATCACCACTTCCATACAATGGAAGAACTAGACGTTCTCCATATTCACTCATCCAACCAATTTGCTTAGCTGGCACTCCTACCATTAATGCATAATCCAAAACATCTTTATTTATGACAGCTCCAGCACCAATAAAGGCGTATTTACCAATAGTTACTCCACATACAATAGTACAATTAGCTCCTAAAGTAGCTCCGGTCCTTACTATTGTATCGCGATATTGATCTTTGCGAGAAATAGCAGATCTGGGATTATAAACGTTAGTAAAAACTATACTGGGACCACAAAAAACATCATCTTCTAAAATAACATTATCATAAACCGAAACATTATTTTGAATTTTAACATTATTCCCAATAACAACTTTATTCCCTATAAAAACATTTTGTCCTATAGAGCACTCATTTCCTATTTTAGCTCCTGAACAAATATGGGTCCAATGCCAAACACGAGTGTTATTGCCAATTTTAGCGCCACAATCAATTATTGCAGTTTCATGCTTAATATAATTCATGAAATTAATATTCAAGAGGTAAAGATATCTTGCATCCATCACGCGCTGAAAGATAAGTAGCAATTAAAATCTCCAGAGATTTTAAACCTTCTCTTCCATCGGTTTCTGGTTTAGCATTTCCGCGTAATACTTCTACTATATTTTCATAATATCTGAAATGCCCAAACCCATAAACCGAAGTAGTATTATAATTTACTTTCTGAACATCGATATCTTCTGGTAATTTATCCCTGAACTCCCAATGCTGAATTTCGTTAACTGCTATACCACCAATACGTACCGTACCCTTCTCTCCTATAATAGTAACCGAACCTTCAAAATTTTGCTTATCAACCAAGGTTGTAACATTAACTGATCCTAAAGTTCCAGAACGCCATTTAACATTAAGTACTCCAGTATCTTCAGTTTGAATATTGCGTGCTAGAGTTGCAGTCATAGCCTGTATTGACTCTACGGGACCAAATAGCCAATTCAATAAATCAATATAATGACTAGCTTGATTCATCAAAACACCACCGTCGAATTCCCAAGTTCCACGCCAATCAGCTCCATCATAATAACTTTGTGGACGTGACCACAACACATTAATATTAACTAGATATATACGACCAAAACGACAATTATCTATTGCACGTTTCAATAATCTCAGGGTGGCGTTCATGCGATTTTGTTTAACTACAAACAATTTCACTCCCGCCTCATCACATGCTTTTACCATGGTCAATCCATCTTGCCAACGTGTTGCCATAGGTTTCTCTGTTATTATATGTCTACCAGCATTAGCAATTCGACAAACTTGGGAAGCATGTAAACCACTAGGAGTACAAAGACTTATTATATCAGCGTCTGAATTTTCTAATAATTCTTCTAAATAACGATATCCCTTACTTCCAGTAATCTCCGTGGCTTTTTTAAGAGCTTCCTGATTCATATCGCACACTCCTTCCAAAACTAGATTTTCATGATGTTTAGCTATTGCTTCAAAGTGATTATAAGCAATTCTTCCGCATCCAGCTAAGGCAATCTTGATCTTTCTATCTTTTATAATGCAAGGTGTTTTTTGTTTATTGTTGTTCATAATACTTCTCCTTTTTTTGAATTAGTAATTACTTCATTTGCGATAAAATCTATTTCCTGTTTCATTAAATATGGGTACATCGGTAAACTTAAAACTTTATTGGATACTGCTTCTGCAATTGGAAAATTATAATCATTATAACAGGAAAAAATTGGCTGCTTATGTAAAGGAATAGGATAATGCACTGCTGTAGGAATTCCAACTTGCTTTAATTTTTCCATAATGTTATTCCTGTGACTTAACTGTATGGTATATTGCGCATATACACTAGTATTAAAACACTCAATGTGAGGCGTTATAACGCTATCTTTTAATAGTTCAGTATATCGTGCACCTATTTTTTGGCGCAACTTGATTTCGTTTGAAAATATTTCTAATTTTACCAATAAAATTGCTGCCTGCATGGTATCCATCCTGCCGTTAACTCCTAGACGGACATGATGATATCTCTTGTCTTGACCATGCGTCATAATTTCTCTCATACATTTCGCCAAATAATCATCATTAGTAAAACAAGCGCCGCCATCCCCATAGCAACCCAAAGGTTTGGATGGAAAGAAACTAGTGCATCCAATAGTAGTAAGGTTACATGAATTCCTGCCTTTATAAATTGCACCAAAACTTTGAGCGCCATCCTCAATTACCAAAATTTTATATTTTTTCGCGATAGCATTAATTAAATCATAATCAGCACACTGGCCGAAAATGGAAACCGCCATGATAGCCTTAGTTTTTATAGTAATCGCAGATTCTATCTTTGCAGGATCAATATTATATGTACGAGAATCAATATCAACAAATACTGGTATAGCTCCTAAAATAGCTATCGTTTCTGCAGTAGATATAAATGTGAATGGCGTAGTAATTATTTCATCACCCTTACCTATACCGAGAGCCATCATGGCAATTAATAAAGCGTCAGTAC
Organism: Coxiellaceae bacterium; assembly: GCA_031263085.1. Classification (GTDB taxonomy): domain Bacteria; phylum Pseudomonadota; class Gammaproteobacteria; order UBA9339; family UBA9339; genus UBA9339. The sequence continues at coordinate 22,924 of JAISGM010000002.1, read as the reverse complement.
CACTAGACACCGCTATACAGTGCTTAACTCCAATAAGATTAGTCAATCTATCTTCTAGCTCCTTGATCTCAGGACCCATAATATACGAGCCATGATTCAAAACTTGCCTAATTCTACGATGAATACCGCTTCTGATTTTCTTATACTGACGATTTAAATCCACAAATAACATGGAGTTATATATGGCACAATTATTATCTAAAAGCAACCTAAACAATCTTATGATAGAATTTAGTAAATGAATCACATAATTATCGTAATATTTATTAATACGCTTTTTCTAATTATAGTTGGCTTATTGGTTTTCAATAAAAATCCTACCAAGGAAAGAAATAGATTTGATAACGATCTTCGTGATAGTATCGTTCGCTTGTTGTTAGATAGTTTTAGGACTATTACCGAGAGCTTACAATCTAACCTAAATGATGCGCGTATTCAAATTACTACCTCCCTTAATAATCATTCTTCGGAACTCAATCAAAGAATTGAAAAATTAACTGAGACAACAAACAAAAAACTATTAGAAATTACTAATCAGGTAGATAGACGACTATCAGAAGGTTTTGAAAAAACCGCTACCACTTTTACTGATGTAATTAAACGATTGGCCTTAATAGACAATGCTCAAAAGAAAATTACTGAATTGTCAGATAACATAATTGATTTACAAGAAATATTAACTGATAAAAGAGCAAGAGGGGCTTTCGGGGAATTTCAATTATCAGCATTATTACGCAACATCTTACCTACAGAAAATTTTGCTCTCCAACATACATTAACTAATAATAGACGCGTTGATTGTATTTTATTTTTACCAGAACCAACTGGTAATATACCAATTGATGCTAAATTTCCATTAGAAAGCTATCAGAAACTAGCAAATCCATATTTAAGCGAAATAGAAAGAAAAGTAGCACAACAACAATTTCGCCTAGATATCCGCAAACATATTCAAGATATATCTGAAAAATATATTATACCTGGAGAAACCGCCGATGGAGCTATGATGTTTATTCCAGCAGAAGCGATCTTTGCCGAAATCCATGGTCATTATCCAGAATTGGTAGAATTTTCTTATCGTTCTAAAGTATGGCTAGCATCGCCAACTACTTTAATGGCAATCTTAACTACTGCCCGTGCAGTCATTAAAGACTCCGCCACACGCAAACAGATTCACATTATCCAAGAACATTTGATAGCACTTAGCAAAGATTTTGGACGTTTTCAAAACAGAATGGAAAATCTTACCAAACATATATCACAAGCTTACGCTGATGCCGAAGATGCAAATAAATCCGCAAAAAAAATATCCAGTAGATTTAACAGCATAGAGAAAGTCGAGATTATTAACAAAGAATAATATCAAAGATAAACTCTGAGAAAGCTAGATAAATACCTAGCTTTCTCATTGTTCTAAAACAACCCTACTTAACATCTTTTGCTACTTTTTCTACTCCAAATTTACCATGATGACGGCATTTCTTGCCTTTAGACTTCTGCATACCAGTAACAGTAGTATATTCATTCTGAGTAGTTACATTAGCCTTTTCATTAGCGGCACAACCAATCAATCCAAAAACAGTAGTGATCAAAACAACTGGGAACATTTTTTTCATTTTATTTACCTTACTTATAATTATAAAAACGTCTGCCTAAGACAAACACCCTAAATAATTGTAGCGTTACAACACATATGCTATGTTAAATTAACCTCACATAACCAGTTATTCATAAAGCATTTCATTATAAAAATCAAGTAGTTTATATGTCGAACAATATCTTTAAATTATTAACTCGAACTAAAATCTCTTCTCGATATATTGAAATACGTACTGATGATTCCCTCAACAGAAGATCGAAATATTTAAAAACTCATTACTATCCGTAACATACGATATTTTTAAAAAATTGTTCACAAAATCTGGGGATAACTTTGTGAATATTTCAAAAATCTTACTCGTCAAATACCGAAAATCGTGGCCTCTATACAAATTGTGCAAAATTTGATCTATAAAAAATTGTTTATTTTCATGCACTTAACATAATGCATTAAAAAATCATTGTGTTGAAAGTAAAAAAGTTTTAAATTTTTAGAAAATTTTAAACCTGTGCAAAAAATGCAAGAAGAATCGGTAACGTTAACACCAAATAAACGACTTGCAAGGTACTTACAAAAACAGTTCAGTATCAAACAAGCTAAACATAATAAAATTACTTGGCCAAGTAAAAAAATATTACCTGTTAAAACTTGGTTAGCAACCCTATGGCGGGAATCTCCAGATTCAAGAATACTACTAACAAATATACAAGAAAAATTGTTATGGAGAAAAATAATTACGGAAAACCTAAAAGAGGTATCAGCGTATTTTGTTGATTCAGCGATAAACTTTCATAAATTAGTTAATTGCTGGCAAATTAAAGAACAAAACAACAGCTTTAAAGATATCTATAATAAATTTATCAAATACTGTCGCGATAATAATTTTATTACAATTCATGAATTGCCACACGAATTAATTCCCTATCTTACCAATTATACATTCAAAAGAATAACCTTAGTCGGTTTCGATGAATACTATCCACAACTACAAACACTTATGGAATTTTTCATAAAACAAGGATGTAAAATTATAAAATCAGATCCGAATCATCAACTATCTATTCAAAAACGTATTGGTTTCAATGATAACTCAGAGGAAATAATTTGTTGTGCAACTTGGACTAAAAAAATCATTGAGAGTAACCCCGAAGCAATAATAGGTATTGTAGTTCCAGATTTAGTTATATTGCGCCGTAAAATTATGCAAATTTTTAACGAAATCTTAGGGAAAAATACTGGAATTAATATTTCTGAAGGTATTCCATTAAATACCCTGCCAATCATAAATTTTGCCTTAAAAGGATTCTCTATGATCAAATCATTACCAATTAAATTTACCCAATTTTCGCCATCGCCATACACAGCAATAAAGCAATTAAATAAGCTAGAATGGCAAACTCTTGCAGCATCGATAAATACTAGTAAACGATATTGCTCGGAATGGATGTTATTCTTTACAAAAATCCTCGAACTTTTAGGTTGGCCTGGAACAAATAATTTAACTGATATTGAAACTATCGCTATTAAACATTTTATCAAAGCTTTGCAAGAATTTGCAACAATTGACCATATACTTAATCAAGTATCATACACCGAAGCATTAAATATCTTTCATGATATGCTAAATGAAATTACTGTTACCTTGAAATCAAATCATGATTCCCAGATTAATATTATTGGTACTCTTGAAGCTATAGGTATTAACTTTAATTATTTATGGATTATGAATATGGATCAAGAGCATTGGCCAAAATCTCCAGAACCAAACCCATTCATTCCGATCACTCTTCAAAAAAAACTCTCTCTTCCTCATTCTTCTTACGAACGTGAACTATATTTCGCGAAAATCATTACAAAGAGATACCAACGAAGTGCTAAAAAGATTATTTTTAGCTACATTAAACAAGACGGTGTGGAAGCAAGTTCGTTAATTTTAGATGTTCCGGAAATAACTATTGAAAATTTGAAGCTAGAACAATCATTACTGTTACCACAAAAAATTTTTAACAGCAAAAAACTAGAAATACTAGAAGATAACTTTGCTCCTATATTAGAGTATCAAGAGACAATTCGCGCTTCTAGTCGCTTAATTGAACTCCAAGCATCATGCCCATTTCGGGCATTCATGGAATTCCGTCTCGCGATACAGCCACCACAAAAAATATGTTTTGGCATAAGCAAGATTGACCGGGGAATTATTATTCATAGTATTTTGGAACATTTTTGGCGTCAAATCAAAACACAGAAAAATTTACAAACTTTAAACCAAAATGAAATACAAAGCGTAATCCAAAAAAACATCAAAGATCTCCATAATCTTATTTCATGCCATGATCAACCATATATCAGAACTTTATATAAACTTGAAAAACAATGGCTAACTACCCTATTAATTAAATGGCTCGAGGTAGAAAAAAAACGCCAACCTTTTGAAGTAGTAGCTATAGAAAAATCAACACAAATTAAACTATCTTCTTTAACCATAAAATTACGAATTGACCGTATCGATCGAATTGCTAATCATAAAACGATACTAATCGACTATAAAACCGGAGGAAATTTCCCTTTTGCTATTAATTTGTTTGAAGAACGACCACAATATCCGCAACTATTACTTTATATACTTGCTATTAAATCAATAACAGGATTAGCATTTGCTCACATTAATAATGAATCGATGAAATTTAGAGAACTAAACCTAGATGAGTTATTTTCAAATTTATGCTCTAATAAATCAAAAAATGATATCAAAACTTGGAGCGAATTAATAAAGTATTGGAAAGCCACTCTTGACAAAATAGCTAATGAATTTGTTTCTGGTAAGGCCACTCCAGAGCCGCTCTCTCGAGAAATATGTAGACAATGTAATTTTGATCCAATATGCAGAATCAAAACTTAATTTTGTTTTTTTAAATTCTACTCCCCGGCGGCAAAAGTGAAACTTTAGTTGAGTTCCTATCGTTATTCATAGATTTTGGAATTGGATAATGGTTTTCAATGAAATTATCATCGATATCGCTCGGCAAAACCAAGGGTTTATCGTCTATTTTAGATTTATCTAATTTATTGGATATACTACAACCCAATATCGCTATAGCAACTGATGCTAAGATGCAAATTTTTACAAATTTCATATTTATACCTGATAATAGCTTAGAGGCAATTATATCAAAAAAGTAAATAGTCTACTAATAATCAATCATTAGAGTTTTCTTTTGGCCAAGATTTCATTACAACATTTGCCAACGTCATTAAAGGAATAGCAAAAAATACCCCCCAAAAACCAAGCAGATTACCAAAAACTAACACCGACAAAATGATCTCTAATGGATGTAAATTCATAATTTCAGAAAATAACATTGGCACTAAAAAGTTAGCATCTAAAACACTGATGACGATATGCGCTATCATAACATAACAAAAATGTTCTGTTATTCCCCATTGCATTATTCCAACTATTACTATAGGTATAGTAACTATTGTAATACCGATATAAGGAATCATCACCGACAACCCCACTAGTGCTCCCAATAATACTGCATACCGCAAACCTAGGAATTCAAATATCGCAATAGTGCTAACAGCAATGATTACGATCTCAATAATTTTTCCTAAAATATAACGATGAATTTTTTCATGCATTTCGCCACACACTTCACGCAATATTTGCCTTTTTTGCGGCAAAAAACTAGTCATCCAAGATATGATATTTTGACCATCCTTAAGAAAAAAAAACACTAATAATGGCACTAAAATTAAATAAATGATAACTGTGACAATTCCGAATAAAGAAGCCAATGAAAACACTACTATCTCTTTACTAAAATTAGCTAAACAACTAATAATATTAGTAACTACTTGCTCTACTAGAGATATCGGGATCAAGTCCGGCAAATAATTATGCAACTCTAAGATCATGATTTTCATTTCCCTTAATAGGGTAGGAATTTCAGTTATAAGTCCTATAGTTTCCTCCCATAACATAGGTAATAACCATAAAAGAGCCAGCAATAATAAACTTATAAACAATAAAAATACTACGCTTAACGCTAATAGATGAGGACAGTGCCAACGTTCTAATTGCTTTAACAAACCGAATAATAAATATGTTATAACTATACTTAGTATAATCGGTACTAGAATTTGTTCCATGATTTTAAAAACTATTAAAAATGAAATGCAGATAATCACTATAGTAATAGCCTCTGGGTGAGATAAATAGCGTTTAAACCAAGTTGTTATAATCTTATTCATAATTTATACAAGTTTATACTCGATATTACATTTAGACCCATGCAAATCTAATTTATATCAAAAAGAAAGTATAGATAAAACTAATCTTGTCAGCAAAAAAAATAATTACAGTAATAATTTTATAACCAAATAACAATTAAATACTAACGTTCACGTCGTTATTAATGCTAAAATTACACAACTGAAAAGGGGTTAAATACTACGAGGAATACGATAATGAATTTTCTATCAGAGTACGGACTATTTTTAGCGCAAAGCTTAACTATAGTAATAGCAATTATTGCTACTTGCAGTAGCATAGCCGTTATTACTGGAAAAAATAGAGATAAAGAAAGAATTGAAATAACAAACCTTAATAAGAAATATCAAGAAATAAAAGAATTACTTAATCGAAAAACACTCATAAAAAGTGAATTTAAAAAATTACAAAAAAAAGAGCAACAAACTAAAGCCGCTCAAAAAAAATTGAGTAAAAATACTTCCCTAAAATCAAGAACTTTTGTTTTAGAATTTAATGGTGACACCAAAGCATCAGCTGTAGAAAATCTCAGAAAAGAAATTACAGCAATTTTAACAACAATTACACATGATGATGAAGTACTAATCAAGATTGAAAGTTCTGGAGGTATAATTCATGGTTATGGTTTAGCCGCTTCTCAATTAAAACGAATTCGAGATCGAAAAATTCCACTAACAGTCGTCATTGATAAAGTAGCAGCTAGCGGTGGTTATCTGATGGCTTGTGTAGCAGATCGCATTTTTGCAGCTCCTTTTGCTATTATCGGCTCTATTGGGGTAATTGCCCAATTACCAAATTTTAATCGTTTCTTAAAAAAGAACGGGATTGATTTTGAGCAATTAGTTGCTGGCAAGTATAAACGTACTTTATCTTTATTTGCTAAAAATACCAGAGAAGGAAAAGAAAAAACACAACAAGATGTAGAGGAGGCTCACACTTTATTTAAGAATTTTGTCTCGCTTAATCGACCAAACATTGATATATCAAAAATAGCTACTGGAGAAATATGGTATGGTACCAAAGCTAAAGAGTTAAATCTAATAGATAATATTATTACTAGTGATGATTACTTATTGAATAGGAGTAAAAAGTCTCGTATTTTTAAGGTCAAGTGTACTATTAGAAATAGTTTGACTGAACGCTTCAGTCTCTTTATTCAAAACAATATCTCTAAAATATTAAAGCAATAATTAATGACCAGTTCTCACAAACATTATCACCTGTTATCAAAAAATACTGCGTTGTATGCAGCACTTTTTATAGCTTTATTTGGTTGTGTTGAAATTTTGGCTAGTCAGCGATCAGGATCACTTGCTCTATTAAGTGATGCAGGACATTCATGGATAGACGCCTTGACGCTGATTCTGTCAGCATTCGCTTCTTGGTTTAAACAAAAAAGAGCAACAAAAAAATACACTTACGGTTTTGGTCGGATCGAAATTTTAGTATCATGGTTAAGTTGTATTATCTTACTAATGATTACCATCAATACCGCTAACGAAGCTATTCACCACTTATATACTCCATCTAATATTGTCAGCGAAGTTGTGATTATTATAGCAATCATCAGTTTGATTATTAATATTATAACTGCCTGGATTTTATGCCAAGGAGAGATGACTTTAAATATACATACTGCTCTTTTACATGTTTTAGGAGATGCTATTAGTTCTATTGCGGTTTTGATATCAGGTACTATAATTTATTTTACTAATTGGACGTTTATTGATTCTATTATTTCGTTGTTTATTTGTATTCTAATTACAACTGCCGTCATACGTTTATTAAAAGAATTATGGTTAGTGCTAATGGAAACCACCCCCAAACATATTGATTACAACCAAGTAAAATCAATAATTGAAAATATTGTAGGAGTAGATAATATTCATGATTTGCATATCTGGACCATAACCTCTAATATCGTACTATTAACTGTCCATATAGTAGTATATAAACATGCATCTTGGGAACAAATTATTGATGATGTGCGTACAGTTATTAGAAAAAACTTTAATATTACTCATTCCACAGTTCAAATTGAAACTCAAAAACAAATCACTGAAAATATATGCAGCACCCATTAATTAATATTGCTATAAAAGCAGTCCGTAGTGCTAGCAAAATAATTTTGCACGCTATAGATCGTTTAGATATGATTCACGTTGAAGAAAAAAGCGATAATGATTTTGTTACTGTGATAAATCAACAAGCAGAACAAGAAATTATTAGAATTATTCACGAATCATACCCTACTCATGCTATTTTTGGAGAAAATAAAAGTACCAACAATTATACATGGATTGTTAACCCAATAGATGGAATGACTAATTTTATTCATGGCAACCCACATTTTTGTATTTCTATCGGCATTCAATACAAAAATAGAATAGAGCACGGGGTAATTTACGATCCGCTGCGTCATGAATTATTTATAGCAACCAACGGTTCAGGAGCCTTTTTGAATGAACGTAGAATTAGAATAGCTCAACAAAAACAGTTTCCTAAAGCGATTGTTTCTTCGAATCTTGGTAACAAAGACATCAAAAACACTACAAACTATTTACAAATATTAACGTCAATTATTCCTCGAATAGCTTGTATTCGTTATGGTGGTTCAGTTGCTCTTGATTTCGCTTACGTTGCTTGTGGTCGTCTTGATGGTATGTTTGGATTAAATCTTACACCATGGGATATGGCGGCAGGAATTCTAATAATTCAAGAAGCTGGAGGCACTATTACTGACTTCAATAATAATCACTCCTATCTAACTACTGGAGAAATAATCGCCGGAAACATAAGCGCCACTAAATCTATTTTGCAAATAATACAAAACAGATTTTAAATTTGTCATTTAATTTTATTACTGATAAACAGTACCAAATTATCAATACATACATTTTCTGAAATATTATTAGCACGATGCTTATACTCTATCATTCCAGAATCTAAACTACCTTCATTGATAATAATTCTATGAGGAATTCCAATTAAATCCATATCTGCAAATAAAACTCCTGGACGCTCTCTTCTATCATCAAGTAGTACTTCAAAACCATGATTAATTAATTCTTGATAAATTTTATCAGTAAACTCACGTACTAGATAAGATCTATATAATCCCACAGGCACAATAGCAACTTGAAATGGAGCCATCGCCTCTTGCCAAATAATTCCGCGCTCATCATGATTTTGCTCAATAGCGGCCGCAATGGTACGTGTTACTCCGATACCATAACAACCCATAAACATTTGAATAGCACGACCATTATTATCTAAGACTGTAGCGTGCATAGCTTTACTATATTTTTGCCCTAGCTGAAACACTTGTCCGACCTCGATTCCACGAGCGAATTTTAATTTCCCTTTACCATCAGGACTTAAATCGCCATCGATTACCTTACGAAGATTAGCAACTTTGGGTAACGGCAAATCTCGCCCCCAATTAACGTTAATTAGATGCTCATCATCAGAATTTGCTCCACAAATAAAATTGTTAACTAAAGCTGCATCATGGTCAACAATTATTGGAAATTTTAGACCCAATGGTCCAATAAAACCGACGCTACATCCCAAAATATCTCGAAATTTTTCCGGATCGACAAAAGTAAGGGGTTGAGCAATCTCAGGTAATTTACTTGCTTTAATCTCATTAAGCTCATGATCACCGCGTAACACCAAAGCTACGCACGAAATTTCTTTCCCTTTAACAAGTAAAGTCTTCAAAATTTGTTTAATACTAACTTTTAAAAATTTTGCTACTTCAACAATGGTTTTTACCTTTGGAGTTACGACTTTCACTAATTTATTGTTAGGCTTTTGAATATTAGTAGATGTTTGAATTAAATAAGTAGCCATCTCAATATTTGCTGCATAATTACTCATATCACTATAGACTATTTGATCTTCTCCAGAATCAGCAAGAACTTGAAACTCATGCGACTTACTACCTCCAATATTTCCGGTATCAGCGAGCACACTACAAAATTTCAAACCAAGACGCGAAAAAATCTTTTCATAAACCCTATACATAATATCATATGTTTCAATCATCGATATTTCATTTAAATGAAACGAATAAGCATCTTTCATGATAAATTCTCGTCCTCGCATTACACCAAAACGAGGACGCATCTCATCTCTAAATTTAGTTTGAATCTGATAAACGATTAATGGTAGCTGCTTGTAGCTACGAATCTCGCGCCTAATTAGATCGGTAACAATTTCTTCATGAGTTGGGCCAAAACAAAAATCGTGTTGATTATGATCCTTAATTTTTAATAATTGGTCTCCAAAATCGTCCCATCGTCCTGATTCTTTCCATAATTCTGCTGGCTGAATTGTTGGCATCAAAATCTCTATAGCGCCAATACGATTCATTTCACTGCGAATAATATTCTCTGTTTTCTTCAATACCATAAGTCCAAGAGGTAACCAAGTGTAAATACCAGTAGAAAGTTTCCTAATCATCCCGGATCTAAGCATTAATTGATGACTAACAATTTCAGCATCAGCAGGATTTTCGCGTAAAGTTGCAAGTAAAAAATTTGAGGTACGCATAATTAAAAGTATCTTCTATTTTAAATACTGACCATAAATACCACGAAATAAACTCCATTCCAATTAAATAGAGCTTGAACAAAATTTCTTTACAATTGCAAGCAAATAAAATTAATAGAATATAACTGGCGCGCCCGGAGAGATTCGAACTCCCTACCCTCTGGTTCGAAGCCAGATACTCTATCCGATTGAGCTACGGGCGCATACTCATCACAATCAAACAGCAATTTCAGTATCTATAATACTAGTATCTATACTACTAAATTCGCGATTAAATATCACAAAAATATTGCCTTATTTTATCAAGTGTATCATGATTTGTTTTAGATGGTAATTAATTGAATGTCCAGAAAATCTAGTAAAACTATTTTAGAGAAAATTGGTAAACAGCATAATTTTTCGCTTATGTGCTTAAGCTTCCCAAGTGGATTGATATTCATGTTGATAGTATCCACTATGCCAATTTGGCTTAAGGACTTAAATTTCAATGTAAAACAAATCAGTTACATATTTTTAATTTCAATTCCTTATAGTTTAAAATTTTTATGGGCTCCATTTATTGATCAATTTAAAATACCCTGGTTAACTGGTAAATTAGGACAAAGGAGATCATGGATATTAATCGCGCAATTTTTTTTATTTATTGCCATGATTTGTATGACTTATTTTATAAATTATCAATCAAATATGTTTGTAATATTGATCTGTGCTTTTTTAGTATCATTTTTTGCTGCTACTCAAGATATGGCGATTGATGGTTATAGAATAGACAGTCTTACAAAAGAGGAATTAGGTATAGGAAGCTCATTCTCCGGTATTGGTTTTAGGATTGGAATGCTAGTTTCTGGTGCCGGTAGCATTTATTTAGCTTATAAATATGACTGGTACACAGTATACACTATTGTATCGTTATTGGTTTTAACAGGTCCCATAGCATTAATAATTGCTAAAAATCCTGACCACGAAACCAATGTGTCTTCTAGATTAGAGAAGACATTAGATACTTCTGAAAATGATATCAATTTCTTTATAAAAATCACTAAACACAAAGAATGGCGTTATGTAATTCTACTTATTTTCCTACTTAAAATCAGTGACGCTATCCCTCATTCTATGGGTCAATTATTTTTTATGGATTTAGGGATTTCCAAGATTCATCTGGGGCATACTAAATTTATTTGCGGTATATTAACATCACTGGGAGCTTTTTTAGGCGGAATAATGACAACTAAAGTTAGTAATATTTATAAAAACATTTTATATGGTGGTATCTTTCAATATTTAGGATTAGTGATCCTATTATTCATTAGTTATTTGGGACAAAATGAAGGTATACTTTACCTTAGTCAAGGAGCGCAATGTTTTGTAACCGGTATAACTAATATAATTTTGGTAACTTATTTGTCGTCACTAAGTTACGGTAATCATTCAGCAACTCGGTATACTATACTATATTGTTTCAATTCCATATCAAGAGTTATTTTATCTATAAGTTCAGGTTATATTTTTAGCTGGTTAAATTCAAATTGGACTCTATTTTTCTTTTACGCTACTTTAGTTGGTGCTCTTTTTATCTTACCGATAATCAAATTAAACAAATTACGTTTTGCTATTGGAGAAAAAATTACTGGGCCGAAATGCTAGATTATTTATCAAGTTAATTAATTTTGATGATTATTCAACCGCTTGTAATGCTTCGGTTAAATTTTTAACAGCTATAATCTCCGCTCCTAATATAGGTTTCTTTGGAACATTAGCTTTAGGAAGGATAATTTTTTTGAATCCGTGTTTTACAGCAGCTTTTATTCTCTCTTGTCCATATTGTACTGGCCTAATTTCACCAGCTAGACCTATTTCACCAAATATCACTAAATCCTTTGCTAGTGAACGATTGCGAATACTAGAAATCACAGCTAATAATAATGCCAGATCTATTGCAGTTTCGGTAATTTTAGCTCCACCAACAACATTGATAAAAATATCCTGATTATAAGTTGATATTCCGCCATGTCTATGTAAAACGGCGAGCAGGATCGCTAACCTATTCGGATCAAATCCAACAGTTACTCGACGTAAAGTAGTTAAATGACTTTCATCCACTAAAGCTTGTACTTCAATTAATAATGGACGACTACCCTCCCAAGTTACCATAATAGCACTACCAATGATTTCGCTATCGTGATTTACAAGAAAAATTGCTGAGGGATTGGTTATTTCCTTAAGTCCTTTATCGGTCATTGCAAATATTCCTAACTCATTTATAGCTCCAAATCTATTTTTAGTAGCACGAATTATACGAAAACGATTATCTCGCTCATCTTCAAAATATAATACACAATCAACCATATGTTCTAATATTTTAGGACCAGCTAGAGTTCCTTCTTTAGTGACATGACCAACAATAAATAATGCCGCTTTTGATTGTTTAGCGTAACGAACTAATTGAGCAGTGCAGTCTCTGATTTGTCCAACACCACCTGGAGTAGATGGGATAGATTCGGTATACATAGTTTGAATTGAATCAATGGCTATGATATCTGGATTTTCTTGAATAGCGGTAGTGATGATTTTTTCAATTTGAGTTTCTGCAAGAAGTAATAATTTATCTACCGGTAATTCCAGACGACATGCTCGCATTGCAATTTGTTGCGCTGATTCCTCACCAGTAATATAGAGCACTCGATAGTTTTGACTTAGATTGCATAACGCTTGAAGCAACAGTGTTGATTTTCCTATTCCTGGATCCCCGCCAACTAATATACTTGAACCAATCACTAGTCCTCCGCCTAATACACGATCGAGCTCTGTAATTGTAGTTGATAAACGAGGAGTAGTATCTAAAATTACCTTAGAAAGCAAAGCTACTTCGTTATTTGCTGTATATCCCGAGAAACGTGAATTACTTCTAATACTGACTTCTTCAGTAATACTATTCCAAGCACCACAATCAGTACATTGTCCTGTCCATTTTAAGTATTCAGTTCCACATTTTTGACAAATATAGATCAATTTAGTTTTGGATACCATTTCAAAAATAGTAGCATATGTCATTGATAAAATGAAATCTCAAGAAAACTTCTATAAAACATTTATCACTAAATATAGCTACCACAAAGAATTTGACTATATTACAATAAATGGTAAGTTGGATGATGTCTAAACTGAATTTTTTCTTATAGTAAAAATTATTAGCTTCGTAGTAAGAATTATTACGCCGAAAATTGAGTATAATGAATTTTAATATGGTAGAGGTTATCATGGCACGAGTAACTGTGGAAGATTGTTTGAAATATGTTAATAATCGCTTTGAATTAGTATTAGTTGCAAGTAAACGAGCAAAACAATTATCTAAGGAAGGTAAAGAACCATTAGTACCTCTGGAAGGAGATAAAGTGACTGTTATTGCTTTACGAGAAATAGCTAATGGATTAATTAACAAAAGTATTGATGAAGAGCATCGAGTTTTGCTTAAAGTAACTGATAAAGAAATCGAAGAAACTCCTTCAAATATCAGTACTGAACATTAGTTAAAAGGTCATTAACTAAGGAGCAAGATAAAAGCTGAGTTTTATATTTTGATTATACTTATCGATAAGTATAATACTTAAAATATACACCACAATGATCGAAGCTATCTCTATTGGATTGATCAAAGCTTAATTCGTAATTCTCTGTATCTCCATTGTTCCTTCTAAAGGATGCTGTTAATCATTCAACCGATGATGTTTTCACTAAATATTTAAGATGCTCTAAATAAATGTTGCTTTATTTAAAAAGGACGTATATTCTGTCCGGACTCAAAGTGTTTTGTATCTTGTGTTAAAATATCAATGAATATTAATTATTGATGATATGTTCTAAAATAAATGTTGCTTTATTTAAAAAGAACGTATATTCTGTTCAAGGTTGTTTTTTTTATTTGATTTTTTTTTGACAAAGAGGGGAAAATGGCTATTATGAAGAAGTATTTAAATGTAGTTGCTGCACTTAGTTTAAGTTCGACAGTCTTGGCTAACGGTCTTCCCGAAGAAATGCCGATGTCCCGTACTTTTGCACCGGAAACTGGTCTTTATCTCGGTGTCCAAGGAGGATTTGGTACAACTGATTGGAAGAGTATTGACAAGACTCCTTCTGTGAATACGACCAAGAAGAAGATTGTTCAGATTTCTAGAGATAATGGTCCAGTATCACGTATACTTTTAGGTTTTGATATTAATAGATATCTTGCTTTAGAATGTGGTTATTCACATTTTTTTAACAAACCTCTAGCTGAAGTTGATAGAGAATACAAAAAATTCTTTAGAGAATACACTAGAATTAAGTATACTTGCGAAATCGATATGATGGGAAAAATTAAAGCTCCTCTTATTGATGATTTCGATCTTTATGCAAAACTTGGTACTAGTTATCTAGTTTCGATTTATGAAACCGACAACAGAAGGACTATTCCTAACAGAAATCCTAAAAATGTAGGTTTGACTTATGGTGCTGGTTTAGACTATATGGTTAACCCAAATTTTGTGGCTAATGTTGAATGGTTACACTTTAATGGTAGATCTAGGTTTAGCAGCAGTAATTACCAGCCAGGTGCTGATGCTGTTATGCTTGGTTTAAGATATAAATTTAATGTCTAAATGTGTTTTGGTCGTAACTTCAAAAAGGGACAGTTTTCTGTCCCTTTTTTGTTCCTATAATTTTCTTGATTTTTGCGATGCTTAGTATAGACTGTTAGACGATGTTAAATTGGGGTGATGATTATGAGAAAGGGGTTATTGAGTATTGGTATAATACTATGTTTAAGTGATATAGTACTAGCCAGTGGTTTTTTTGAAAGAGATATTGCTGCTGCAGGTTTTAATCCTGGAGTTTATCTTGGGGGTCAAGCTGGTATTACTAATCTTAATTATGACGAATCTGATTATATTAACCTCAACAGCGGATATGATGATATCTCTAATCCTGCAACTCGTTGGTATCTTGGTTACTCTTTTAACCAACACATCTCTACAGAATTGGGTTATAATTATTTTGGGCACCCAAAGTTTAATAGTGAAGATGGTAATACTCAGGATATTTTACAACATGGAGTAGATTTGGTAATGAAAGCCACTTTGCCAATCAATTATTGTTTTGGATTATATGCTAAAGGCGGTGCTTCATGGATTCATCGTAGTTCCTTGCATCCATGCGGATGTCATTTTGCTGACAAAAATGCTAATAGTAAATTAGTTCCAATTGGCGGTTTGGGAATTAACTATTGGTTAGCTTCTAACATAGCTATTGATATCGGTTGTACTAAAACTATGCCTGTTAGCGATCTACCAACTACTGATTTTTTTGCTCTCGGAATTGTATACAAGATTACCCTCTAATTTAGATAATTTTTTTGTATAAAAAGACAAACACCCTATAGATAGGTTTGTCCATTTGTTGATTAATACCATGAATTATTGTAAGAAAGTTTTGGTAATTGCTCCTTCTTGGGTAGGTGATTTGGTAATATCTCAAGCATTGTTGCGATTAATTAAAGCGAAAGATCCAGGATGTTTGATCGACGTTTTTATTTCATCTTTTCTCCATCCAATTTTACGAAGAATGCCTGAAGTAGATAATTGCTTAATTTCCCCCTTTAAACACGGAGAGTTAAGGTTGATTACAAGATTCAAAATCGCTAGAAGTTTACGTAATAATTTCTATACCCATGCCTATATTTTACCTAATTCCTTTAAATCAGCATTAATACCTTTTTTTGCAGGAATAACTCATAGGATCGGATGGCGCGGTGAAATGCGATATTTTTTAGTGAATCACATGAAATGTACTACTAAAAAAACTCTATCGATGATAGAGCAATATGTCACCTTAGGATATGAAAAGAACGAAATCAGAAATTTTTTATTACCGAAATTACAAATATCTACTTCATTGAGAGATGCTACGCTGAAACGTTTGAATATATTATTATCTAATAAACCAATTCTTGCAATCTGTCCTGGATCATCTTTTGGTGATGCTAAAAGGTGGCCTACCGATTATTTCGCCAAAATTGCTCAGATTAAAAAAAATGAGGGATGGGAAATATGGATTTTTGGTAGCAATATGGAGCAAATATTAGCTCAAAAGATTCAGGAAAAATGTCATAATGTTTGTTTAGATTTAACTGGCAAAATTGATTTAGGAGAAGCAATTGATCTCTTATCATTAGCGAATGGGGTATTAGCTAATGATTCTGGTTTAATGCATATATCGGCAGCATTAAGTAAACCACTGGTTGCAATTTATGGTCCAACTTCTCCGGAATTTGCTCCGCCACTTTCGATTAATAAATTCAAAATACTTTATTTAAATTTACCTTGTAGTCCCTGCAGGAAACGGTGGTGTCCTTTGCAGTTTAATCGCTGTATGCATGATTTAAAACCTGATATGGCGCTACAGGCCATTAATAATATAATAACTACCGATAGAAATTAAATATGTATTGTCCTTTTTGCAGTAAAAGTGATACTAAGGTAATTGATTCTCGTTTAGTTGGCGAAGGGAAACAGGTGCGAAGAAGACGTGAATGTACCTCTTGTAATGAACGCTTCACTACATACGAAGTAGCAGAGCTTATTATGCCGCGAATAATCAAACGTAATCAAGTACGCCAACCTTTTGATGAGGAGAAATTGCGACAAGGTATGAGACACGCATTGCAAAAACGCCCAATAAGCACTGAACAATTCGAAGAAGCAATACAACGAATTATCCACAAACTACATACTACTGGAGAACGAGAGATTACCTCACAAGTTATTGGTGAAATAGTAATTGGAGAATTAAAAAAAATTGATCAGGTTGCTTATGTCAGGTTTGCATCAATTTATCGTAGTTTCCAAGATGTTGAGGCCTTCAATACTGAAATAAAAAAATTACAGCGGACTAGACAAACAAAAAAACAAACTATTTTTTATGAAAAAAATTAAACCAAGTATTCGTCGTAAAACTCGTTCTTTAGCTCTCCAAGCAATTTATCAATGGCAATTGACAACCGAATCTGAAGATAATATCAAGAAACAGTTTAATAACAAAAAAATCGATAGCAAGTATTTTCACAATTTACTAAATGGTATTATTACCAACGCAAAAATTATTGATGAAATTATAACTCCTTATCTTGATCGTAAATTAGACGCATTAGATTTTGTAGAACTCGCGGTATTACGTTTAGCAACTTATGAATTAAAATACCAATTGGAAGTTCCGTATAAAGTCATTATTAATGAAGCTTTGGAGTTAACTAAAATTTTTGGATCAAGCGAAGGATATAAATATATTAATGGCGTCTTAGACAAGATAGCACATAATTTACGTTAGAAATCAAATCGCTAGAATATTTTTAATTTATTAGTTAATTTTTTAAAATCGATGAATCTATCGATTGTCAAATTTTCTCTGCTATATATTGTATTTTTTATTAGTCTTATATACTATATGATGTATCTAATAATTTTTAGGATAACTCTATGAAAATAGAACGTCTTTTTACTGGCTCACATAATGATCCATTTACAGCAATTAAATTTGTAAAACGTTCATCTAAAATCAAAGATCAAGATAGCATTGAAAATTACTATATTAATAATTTAGAAATTCCAGAATTTTGGTCTCAGATGGCTACTGATATTATTGCGCAGAAATACTTTCGTAGAAGCGGAATACCAGTCAAAATTAAAAAAGTATCTGAAAATAATGTACCTAATTGGTTACAACGTTCTGAAGCAGATAATAGAGAATTAGCTAAACTGCCTCCAGATAAACAATATCGTGGAGAGACAAGCATAAAAGAGGTATGTCATCGTCTAGCGGGAACATGGACTTATTGGGGATGGCGTCATAATTACTTTAATTCTGAAGATGATGCAAAATCTTACTATAACGAAATGATATTTATGTTGCTTAATCAAATGGCTGCACCTAATTCCCCGCAGTGGTTTAATACTGGATTAAATTGGGCATATGGTATTACTGGTTCCGAACAAGGACATTATTACGCTGATAATAATACCGGTGAAATAAAAAAATCTACAGATGCTTACAGTAGACCACAGCCGCACGCCTGCTTCATTCTATCTGTTAAGGATGATCTAGTAGGCGCTGATGGTATCATGGATATGTGGTTAAAAGAGGCTCGCTTGTTTAAATATGGCTCTGGTACTGGGACTAATTTTTCAAAATTACGGGGATCAGGAGAGCCTTTAAGCGGTGGCGGTGAATCTTCTGGTTTAATGTCATTTTTGAAAATCGGTGATCGTGCTGCAGGATCGATTAAATCTGGTGGTACTACCAGAAGAGCTGCCAAGATGGTAGTATTAGATTTAGATCATCCAGATATCGAAGAATTTATTGCTTGGAAAGTATTAGAAGAACAAAAAGTAGCATCTTTAGCAACTGGCTCGAAACTAAATAATTACCACTTAAATAAAATTATTCAATCTTGTTTAGAGTCAAAATTATCATTCGCAGATAGTATTGATCCTAGAAAAAATGATAGTTTGAAACAAGCTATCATTAGCGCTCAGTGCGTTAACATTCCTTTAAATTACATTCTACGATCTATTGAACTCTATAAGCAAGGAAAACACTCTATTAATTTTCCAGAATTTAATATTGATTGGCAAAGTGATGCTTATAATACTGTTTCCGGACAAAATTCCAATAATTCAGTACGAGCTAGTAATGAGTTTATGCAAGCAATATTAAATGACGGTGATTGGAATTTATATTGGAGGACAGAAATTATAAAAGCTATGCATGAAAAAAGAAAATCCAAACCGTGTAAAACTATAAAAGCGCGAAATTTATTTGATCAAATTAGTTATGCTTCATGGTCTTGTGCTGATCCCGGAATACAGTTTGATACTACTATTAATGATTGGCACACCTGTCCTGAAAATGGACGAATTAATGCCTCAAATCCTTGTTCTGAATATAATTTTTTAGATGATACGGCTTGTAACCTAGCTTCGCTTAATTTAATTAAATTTATGAATAATAATGGTGAATTAACTGTAGATTTATTTAAACATGCAGTTCGTCTTTGGACTCTAACTTTAGAAATTAGCATTGTTATGGCGCAATTTCCTAGTTACACCATTGCTAAACTTTCTTACGAATTCCGAACACTGGGACTAGGGTATGCAAATTTAGGAGCATACTTAATGAGAAATGGAATTCCCTATGATTCTAAAAGAGGTATTGCAATCTGCGGAGCTATTACTGCAATTATGCATTTTACCTCACTTGCTACTTCAGCAGAAATGGCAAAAGAACATGGTCCATTTACTAAATATAGTAGTAATCGCTATGCTATGTCAAAAGTGGTGCATAATCATTATCAAGCGCTTTTTGATCATAACAATGTTTTTGAAGAATTACACATTAAACCTTTATGTATTGATCATAATTATTGTCCAGATTATTTACTACATCAAGCACGCCGAATTGCAGATCAGGCAATAGAACTTGGCAATCAATATGGATATCGCAACGCGCAGCATACTGTACTCGCTCCCACAGGAACTATTGGTCTTCTGATGGATTGTGATACAACGGGAATTGAACCTGATTTTGCTTTAGTAAAATTCAAAAAACTTGCTGGCGGTGGTTATTTTAAAATAACTAATCAATCAGTTCCTATTGCTCTTAAAAAATTAGGATATAATGTCAAACAAATCAACGATATACTTATTTATCTTAATGGTACTAGATCTTTCAAAGAATGTCCGTACATTAATACTGATAACTTACGCTCCAAAGGCTTTACCAACGAGATGCTTTCTAAATTAGAAAGCTTATTGCCATCAGCATTTGATATTAATCTTGTTATCAATCATTTGATCTTCAGTAAAGAAACATTAACATCTGTACTAAAAATAGATGAAAAGAAATTATTAAATCCAGGATTTAATCTTCTAATTGAACTTGGATTTACTACCACACAAATTCAAGAAACAAATAAGCATATTTGTGGCAGTATGACCATTGAAGGAGCTCCACATATTCTAGATGAACATTTGTCAGTTTTTGATTGCGCCAATAAATGCGGACGTTATGGCCAACGTTACTTATCATATGAATCTCATATTTATATGATGGCAGCAGCTCAATCATTTCTTAGTGGTGCAATCTCAAAAACTATTAATATGGCTTGTGAAGCTACAATTGAAGATATTAAACAAGCTTACTTACTCTCGTGGAAATTAGGTATTAAAGCTATTGCTATTTATCGTGATAACTCAAAATTAAGCCAAGCGCTTAGCAACACTATTTTCGAATCATTAAATCTAAATAACGATGTATCTTATGTGGTAGAAAAAAATAGTTATTTCGCAAAAAGACATCGCTTACCAAATCGTCGTGGTGGTTATACTCAGAAAGCTAAGATTGTTGGCAATACTATCTATTTAAGGACTGGAGAATATGAAAATGGAGAATTAGGTGAAATATTTTTAGACATGCACCGTGAAGGAGCTGCATTTAGATCCTTGATGAATTGTTTTGCGATCGCCGTGTCTTTGGGTTTACAATATGGTGTGCCTCTTGAAGAATTCGTTGAGGCTTTTGTTTTTACCAAATTTGAACCTAGTGGTATTGTTCAAGGTAATAATCGCATTAAAATGGCTACTTCCGTGATAGATTACGTATTTAGAGAATTGGCTATAGCATATTTAAATCGTCATGATCTTGCTCATGTTAATTCAGGAAATTTACTAGAAACAAGTAATAAACAATCTCTCAATTCTAATCCAGAAAAATTAATTTCAACCAATTTAACACCTGTTGAACAAAAACTATATCATAACGATATAATCACCAACGCAAAAATTAAGGGTTATGTAGGAGAACAGTGTTCTAACTGTCATCAATTTACCTTGGTACGAAATGGTGCATGTCTGAAGTGTGTAACTTGTGGAGAAACAACAGGTTGTAGTTAAATTTTGCGTTCCACATAAGCATAAAATAATGCCATAATAATAAAATTGTTTATTGGTGAATGTATAAAATATCTACAATATAAATAATTTTTTTATAACCTCTTTTTGCTCATCCTCATTACTAATAGAAACAGCGTAATCGTAGCATTTTTTAGATATTCTAGTAAAATCTGACTGATTCATATTAATAAATCTGTTAATTTCTCTAACGAAGCTATCGACATCATATGGATCTATATCAGCACCAAGTTCTTTCGTCATTAAATTTCTCCATGGGGTATCATTACCAATTAATACTGGACGCCCCATCAAAAATGATTCAAATACTACATGACAAAAATTTTCTCCAGATGTAGGCAAAAAAAGTAAATGATACTTAGAAAGTGTATCATAAACAAGTTTGTGAGCTATTTCGCCACAATATCTAATTCTAATATTTTTAGGAATTAGAGAAATTAAAGACTGACAAAAATTCCAATAACTTCGATCTTCGTTTGTTGAAATTGGACCAAAAATATCAAAAACAATATTTCGTTTTAAATTATCCTCCAATTTACCAAAAACATTTAAACAAATATTTAAGTTTTTCTTGCTAGAAATTCTAGATAGAAATAAAACACGCAACATTCCACTTTCTTTGTTAATTAAACAAGGGGGGGGATGTCCGGTTACTAATACTGGATCTCTGGCAATTTTGTATTTTATGCTTTCACCGAAAATTCTCCTTACATATAATAATTCAAAATTATCGGTACAATGCCATATCACATTCTTATACAATCTGAATAACTTAGCAAACCATATATATACATGTTTTTTTATTGATTTTATTAACAAAGTTCCTGGATGGAATATCCCCTTAGAAGACAAAGTTCCTGGATGGAATACTCCTTTTGGAGACAATAAAATTGGAATTTTATTACGCATTAACTTTACTAATAAAATAATGTATATGGAAAACTCCTTAGAAAAAAAACTATTAAGATAAATTTTATCCCATCTCTGAGCTTTAATAATATTATACATTCTATGTAACTTAATTTCATTTGAGGCTAAATACAAAACATTTGAACATTCAACTAAAATCCAATCATCATTACATTTAATATTTAAACATGAAGTGTCCTCTTTAACGATATAGTTTCTATCTCTAGTAACAATATAAAAATCATTCTCTTCGGATAATAATTTGATTATACCAAATAATGTTTTTGCTGATCCATCATAACTAGGTAAATAGTGATCAGAGAAAACTAGAATTTTATTCTTCAATATTTAACCTCCAGCTATTGTATTTTTTATTAATTTACCTATAAAGTAGTAACTATCATAATATACGAACAATTTCTAACATAACTGTTTACTAATAACACTTTAAAAATCGATAACAAAATAACATATAAAATTGTAATCAAGAATCTTTTTTCTTCTCTTGACAACGATCCCAATTTTTAAGTTCCCAATTATCTTGTTTGATAATTCTAAATATAGGTCTGATAAAACGACGTAAGGATAAAG
>JAISGM010000005.1 GCA_031263085.1 Coxiellaceae bacterium | reverse complement strand
ACAAATTTAGCATGAACTACAAAAGAAGTAATTTATAATATATACAAAATCAAGAATCCTTTTATTTAAAAGAGGAATTAAATCTCCTGCTAGCGCTATAGATAGACGTCTCTATCATAATTCTATATTTCTTCTCGAGGAATGTTGTCTGTATTGTAGTAATTGTGTTCCTATGTCGTGGCAATTACTTTTTTATATATCTAAGATAAATATATGTAATATGTATTTAAAAAACAACTGTTTGGTTAAAATATACTTTTTGTGGTTTAATGTCTTAGTTTTATATTTCCCGGTACCAAAGACCGTCAGTTATTAATATGAATAATCAAAATAATATTCGTAATTTTTGCATTATTGCTCATGTTGATCATGGTAAATCTACTTTGGCTGATCGTTTGATTCAGGAATGCGGTGGACTTTCTTCACGAGAAATGCAAGATCAAGTATTGGATAGTATGGATATTGAAAGGGAGAGAGGAATTACTATTAAAGCTCAAAGTGTAACTTTGAAGTATTGCTCTCAGGACGGAGTAGAATATTATCTCAATTTTATTGATACCCCTGGACATGTAGATTTTTCTTATGAAGTTTCAAGATCTCTTGCAGCTTGTGAAGGCGCCTTATTATTAGTGGATGCAGCTCAAGGCGTTGAGGCGCAGACTGTGACTGTTTGTTGTATGGCTATTGATCAAGGATTAAGGATAATTCCTGTACTTAATAAAATAGATCTATCTCAAGCAGATCAAGATCGAGTTATTAAAGAAATTGAGGGAATTGTAGGGATAGCTGCTACTGATGCTTTGAGAGTGAGTGCTAAAAATGGTATTGGGATTAGGGAACTGTTAGTAGATATTGTAAAGTATGTACCACCTCCAAGCGGAAATAGATCTAAACCGTTACAGGCGTTGATTATAGATTCTTGGTTTGATAATTATTTAGGTGTAGTTTCTCTGGTGCGAGTAATGAATGGTGTATTAAAAACACATGATAAAATTCGTGTTATGTCAACTGGTAGAGATTATAGCGTAGAGATGGTTGGAATATTCACTCCTAAACGTCAAATAACTGATCAATTGGCTGCTGGTGATGTTGGTTATGTAGTAGCTAATATCAAAGATATTTTTGGAGCTCCAGTTGGAGACACCTTAACACATAGCTCTATTCCTGCTATAGAGCAACTTTCCGGATTTAAAAAGGCTAAATCTCAAGTATATGCAGGACTCTATCCTATTAATGCAAATGATTTTGAGAGTTTCCGTGAAGCTTTTGCTAAATTGCGCCTCAATGATGCATCATTGAGTTATGAGCCTGAAACTTCAGAGGCTCTAGGTATGGGTTTTCGTTGTGGTTTTTTAGGAATGTTACATTTAGAAATTATTCAGGAGCGATTAAAGAGAGAATATAATTTAAATTTAGTTGTTTCTGCTCCGACAGTAGTTTATATGGTGATAGCATCAAACGATAAAGTACTGACTATTTCTAATCCAGCTCAGCTGTCAATTTTAGGTAAAATTATTGAGATTCGCGAACCAGTAGCTTGTGCCACTATTTTAGTGCCTCGAGAATATTTAGGGAATGTTATTAAACTTTGTATAGAGCGTCGGGGTAATCAAATTAGTATGGATTTCATAGGTAACCAGGTATCTTTAAAGTATTTTTTACCTATGAATGAAATAATTTTAGATTTTTTTGATCGTCTTAAATCGATTAGTTGTGGTTATGCCTCTTTAAATTATAGTTTTGATCATTTTTCTGCAGCTGATCTAGTTAAGCTTGATATTTTAATTAACGGTGATAAGGTGGATGCCTTTTCTTTAATTGTGCATAGAGATAAAGCTTATAGTCGTGGGTATAAATTGGTAGAAGCTATGAAGGATTTAATTCCCCGTCAAATGTTTGAAGTGGTGATTCAAGCAGCTATCGGTTCACGAATTATTGTAAGACAGGTAATTAAAGCCTTGCGTAAAAATGTTCTAGCTAAATGTTATGGCGGCGATGTTACTCGTAAAAGAAAATTACTTGAGAGACAGAAAGAGGGTAAGAAGCGAATGAAACGTTTGGGTAAAGTAGATATTCCGCAAGAAACATTTGTTGATATTCTTAAAGTTGGTTATTAATCGTATTACTTGATTTTTTCATGTAGTAGTTTCTATATGAAATCAGTTAATTTAGTTAAATAGAATAAAAATAATTTGCAGAGAATAGCGCGCATGATTGGGTTTAAACCAGGAGAGATCCCTTTGATTTCGGAGATCAACGCTATCTGACTGAGCTATGGATACTATCGTAATTCAGCAACTGATGTTAAGCATCATCTATGAGTAGTTTTTTTGATGCGAATTCGTAAGAATTTAAATTATTTTGTAAGTATAAATTTTCTTAAATGAGCATGTGAAATAAATTATCATTATAGTAATATTTTGTTAGACTGATATTATGTTGAATTTAAGAGCAAATCAATCAATAGGTATTTTTGATAGCGGTATTGGTGGGTTAACTGTTGCTAAATCACTGATTGATGAGTTGCCAAATGAATCAATAATTTATTTCGGAGATACTCTTCATTTACCGTATGGAGATAAATCCGCTAAAATCATTCGCGGATATACTAAAAAAATTATCGATTTTCTGCTTGAACAAAATGTTAAATTAATTTTAGTAGCTTGTAATTCTGTTTCTGCTGCTTATTCGATGCTACGAGATTATATTGGAGCTGATGTTCCTCTTGTTAATGTTATTGATCCAGCAATCAACTTTTTAAACAAGAATTACGTTAATAAAAGAGTTGGTTTAATAGGAACTAAGCTTACTTTAGATTCCAAAATCTATCATAAAAAGCTTTCCTTACAAAAATCTAATATTAGTTTACATGCTCTAGCTACACCATTATTGGTGCCCCTTATAGAAGAGGGATTTTATGATCACAAAATTATGAACGTTGCATTAAAAATGTACTTATCAGATCCTGAGTTACAGGGAATAGAGGCATTAATTTTAGGCTGTACTCACTATCAGATTATCAGAACAAAAATAGCCGATTTCTATCATAATGCAATTGAAATTATTGATACTACTAAAGTGGTGGCGTCTGCTGTCAAACAAGAACTTATGATACGAAAATTATTATCGGTAGATACTAAGTCACATCACATGTTTTATGTTTCTGATGATGTTCCTGGTTTTGCGCGTCAAGTGAAATTGTTTTTTGGAAAGGAAATTATAGTTAAAGTGTTAAATCTTTTTTAATTTATAATTTTCTAAATTAATTTGTAGTTTTCTTAGAAGATTTCTATATTCTACAAGTTTTTCCTGATCTTTAGAGACTATGGTTTTAGGGGCCTTAGTAAGGTAATTTATGTTCTTTAATTTATCTTCAAGTTGCAATATATTGTATTCAAGTTTTCTTATTTCTTTATTAATCATGGCAATTCCAATTGTTGGATCACATTCTGTATTACTCTTGATTAAATATAATTCTAAGGTACCTACTAAAATAGGAGCTTCAAATTTAGTTTTATTTTTAATCCATTCGATTGATAAAAGTTTACCAAGACTTTTAAGATAGTCTTGGTAGTTACTAATTCGCTTACTGTCAAGTTCGCTTCCTTTATCCAGTAATAATTGGATTTTTTCTGTTGGCGAGATACTCATTTCGCCACGGAAATTACGAATTGCTAAAATAATCTTTTTTAGCCATTTAATTTCAGCAGATGCTGAATTGTCAATTGCGGTTATATCAACTTCCGGATATTTTTGCCACATAATTGTTTGGCCGATAATTTGCATTTTCGGGGCAATTTCTTGCCAAATTTCTTCAGTAATGAATGGCATAAATGGATGAATTATACGTAATAGTTTTTCAAATATGGTAACTAGAGTTACGCGTGTTCCTTGTTTTAGAGCAATGCTAGTGCTATTGGAATTTAAAATTGACTTTGTTAATTCAAGATACCAATCACAAAATTCGTGCCAAGTGAATTCATAAATTGCTTGAGTTACTAAATCAAAACGATAATTCCGAAATTCGTCTATAACAATTTGTAGGGAATTTTGTAGCTCTGTTTGGATCCAACGATCAGCGATGCTATATTCAATCTTACTACTTTTAGTAAAATCGAATTTTTCTAGTTGTATTATAACAAATCTTGCAGCGTTCCAAAGTTTAGTGCAGAAATTTCTGTATCCTTCGAGTCTTGTGATGTCAAAATTAATATCTCTACTGGTAGTAGCCAGAGAGCAAAAAGTAAAGCGTAAAGCATCAACACCAAAAGCTTTAATTCCATGAGGAAAATCTTGGCATGTTTGTTGTTCAATTTTTTTTGTCAGATGTTTCTGCATTAGGTGTTCGGTGCGTTTAGAAACTAATTTTTCTAAAGTAATACCGTCAACTAAATCAATAGGATCTAGAACATTACCTTTAGATTTTGACATTTTTTGTCCACGCCTATCTCTGATTAGACCAGTAATATAAATTTCTTTAAATGGTATTCTTCCTGTAAGTTTTAATCCCATCATTATCATACGAGCTACCCAGAAAAAAATAATATCGAAACCAGTAACTAATACTGATGTAGGGTAAAAAGTTTTAAATTCTTTGGTATTTGCTGGCCAACCTAAAGTTGAGAACGGCCATAGAGCGGCAGAAAACCAAGTATCCAATACATCAGTGTCTTGCTTAAGTAATTGATCTTTAAGTTGGAATTTTTCGCGGATTTCCCCTTCATCATTGCCGACATAAATATGGTTTTTTTCGTCATACCATGCAGGAATACGATGCCCCCACCAAAGTTGGCGACTGATACACCAATCTTCAATATTAGATAACCATTGCAGGTAAGTTTTGCTCCAATTATTGGGAATAAATTTAATCTCACCTTTTAATACCGCTTGAATTGCAGGAGTAGCTAATTCCTTGGTTTTAACAAACCATTGGTTTGTTAAATAAGGCTCGATAATAACACCACTGCGATCTCCTTTAGGAATTTTAAGCAGGTGCTTTTCTGTTTTAACTAAAAGATTATTGACAGCAAGATCAGCAATTATTTGTTTTCTCGAAATAAATCGTTCTAATCCTCGATATTTTTTGGGAGTATTTTCATTGAGATGGGCATCAGGGGTCATAATATTAATCATCGGCAAATTATGTTTTTGTCCAATATAATAATCATTAAAATCGTGAGCCGGTGTTATTTTTACACAACCACTTCCGAAATCTCTTTCGACGTAAGTATCAGCTATTACTGGGATAACTCGATCAGTAAGTGGCAATTTGACTTGTTTGCCAATTAAATGTTGATATCGTTGATCAGCAGGATGTACCGCTACTGCAACATCCCCAAAAATAGTTTCTGGACGAGTAGTAGCAACAATCACATTCTCGTTACTATCTACAATGGGGTATTTGATATACCATAATTCTCCTTCTTTTTCTTCATTTATTACCTCTAAATCTGAAATAGCTGTATTCAATGCCGGATCCCAATTAACTAAACGTTTACCGCGATAAATTAAGCCATCCTCATATAATTTAATAAATACGTACTTCACTGTCGTAACTAGTTCTGGATCAAGGGTGAATTTCTCATTATTCCAATCTCCAGAGATACCCAATCGTTGTTCTTGTTTAGCAATGGTATTTCCTGAATATTTTTTCCATTCCCAAATTCTTTTTATAAAATTCTCACGCCCAAGTTCATGGCGAGTTCCTCCTTCTTGGCGAATAATATTCTCTACTATTATTTGAGTAGCAATACCGGCATGATCTATTCCTAACTGCCACAAAGTATTATATCCGCACATGCGATGATAACGAATTAGAGCATCCATAATACTATCTTGAAAACCGTGCCCCATATGAAGAGTACCGGTTACATTTGGTGGCGGGAGGATAATACAATATGGATTGCCTTTATAGCTTGGAGCAAAATAATTATTTCGCATCCACGTTTGATACCAGAAGCTCTCAATTGTCTTAAAATCGTATATTTCCTTCACAAAATCCGTTAATTTGGTGGCTATGAGTGGAATCGAACCACTGACCTCAGCATTATGAGTGCCGCGCTCTAACCAACTGAGCTACATAGCCTTTATACTAAAATTAGTATGCCGATTTTGGTCATTAGCATAATTCTTGTCAAGGTATAAGTCTATACCTTAAAAACTTCTATTGCGAAACCTTCTTTTTTGTAAGTTTGAAATCGTTTTCTTGCAAGATCTTTAAGTTGATCGTCATGTGGTATAATTTCGATTAACTTATCAAAGTTTTGATATGATGGAAAAACCTCTGTAGATAGATTTATCAAAGTATCACGATGTTGTGGCGCACTATTCTTATAACCAATTATTATTGGTATATTTAAAGTTGAGTTTGAATTATGAATTTTGTGTGGTATAAAACTAATATCGCTAAATGTCCAAAGTCTGGTATCAAAGTTTTGTGCTTCTTCTTGATTTTTAGTGTGAATATGTATTTTATGATTTTTAGAGTAAATTTTTTCAATGACACGACAAGTGTATATTAAATACTCATCCAGAGAGTTATTATTAAAAATAAAAAATGTTACTTTGGTTAGCATCTCCACAAAATTTTACCATTTCCATAAGTAAGTTTCTCGTATTTCGAGAGAAAATTTCTAGAACAGGTCAAGAAATCTGGTATTATTAGTTGGTGATTAATTATAGGAGAGGTGGCCGAGAGGCCGAAGGCGCTCCCCTGCTAAGGGAGTATGGATTAAAATCCATCGTGGGTTCGAATCCCACCCTCTCCGTCAAAGAATATATATACTAAAACTACCTAAATGTATTTAACGAATATCTGTTTAGAGGTTAGATATTATACTTGAGCTATTTTTGATAGCATTTTCCAAATTGTGATTTTGTTGTTAACTTTAACGTTTCGTGTATTTCTTGTTGTCTTGTGATGATGATAATGAATAATATATAATATATTTTGAGACTAAAATGTGAGTTGTAATAATCATATATAGATAGATCATAAAACGTAAATTGATTTTTTGTATCATTCGCGCCGATAATAAAGTGTATTACTTTATAAAAATGATAGTCTAGTGACTTCATATTTGCTTTGTTAAGCATGTTTCGATATTGTGATGTAAGATAGTCGATAAATATTCTAATATGGATTAATCCGAATTACCTCAACAAGCTAGACTTAGATAAGTATGTAGATTATTATGACGTTAGGCTTCTGTGAGAGATTTTTTTAATATGGGTTCCTAGTTGTTTCTGATCAACTAATATGCGCCCGTAGCTCAATCGGATAGAGTATCTGGCTACGAACCAGAGGGTAGGGAGTTCGAATCTCTCCGGGCGCGCCATAATATATTTGTTAATATTGAAATATTATCTGATAATTTTTCGATAATTTACTAAAGCAGTATGGTTTTTTATATTTATTTTTAAGTAAATTAAATAAAAAGTACTGATACTATATAATCTACTATTCAAGATAATTCACAAAATACCATGATTAATCGATTAAGAAAGACTCGCGATTAATCTACAAAACTTTGTAATTTTTCAGATCTGCTAGGATGGCGTAATTTTCTAAGAGCTTTAGCTTCGATTTGTCGAATGCGTTCACGCGTTACGTCAAACTGTTTTCCAACTTCTTCTAAAGTATGATCAGTATTCATATTTATGCCAAAACGCATTCTTAATACCTTAGCTTCTCTAGGTGTAAGAGATGATAATACGTCGTGTGTGGCTTCTCTCAAGCCATTTTGAGTTGCTGAGTCAATTGGAGATAGTGTATTGGTATCTTCAATGAAGTCCCCTAAATGTGAATCTTCTTCATCTCCAATAGGAGTTTCCATAGAAATCGGTTCCTTGGCAATTTTTAATACCTTACGCACTTTATCTTCATGCATTTGCATATGAGCACTAAGTTCCTCTGGAGTTGGTTCTACCCCAGTTATTTGGATAATTTGACGTGTAACTCGATTTAATTTATTAATTGTTTCGATCATATGTACAGGGATACGAATTGTACGCGCTTGATCGGCGATTGAGCGAGTAATGGCTTGACGAATCCACCAAGTAGCATAAGTAGAGAATTTATATCCTCGACGATACTCAAATTTATCTACTGCTTTCATTAAACCAATATTTCCTTCTTGAATTAAATCTAAGAATTGTAAACCTCGATTGGTATATTTTTTGGCGATGGAGATAACTAGACGTAAATTAGCCTCAATCATTTCTTTTTTTGCTTTAAGTGTCTGGTTTTCTCCGATAATCACTAGACGATAAATTTCTTTTATTTTAACTATTCGTAAGCAGAATTCTTTTTCTATTGCTAATAATTTTTTTTGAGATCGCAAAATATCCGCAGCGTATTGGAGGAGTTTTTTTGCATGATTTTTATTAGCGTTAATAAATTTATCTAACCAAGTTAAATCTGTTTCATGATTAGTAAATGAATTAATAAAAGTCTTGCGTAAAATTTGGCATTTTTTAGTGCAAAGCTCCATAATCGAATATTCAATGGCGCGAATA
Organism: Coxiellaceae bacterium; assembly: GCA_031263085.1. Classification (GTDB taxonomy): domain Bacteria; phylum Pseudomonadota; class Gammaproteobacteria; order UBA9339; family UBA9339; genus UBA9339. The sequence goes on along the minus strand of JAISGM010000005.1, from coordinate 46,012 downwards.
TTATTCGAAATTTTTTGTAACATCGATGTATGTTTATGGAATTCTTTTGGTGTCAATTTGAATTGGGTAATAGTAGCTATTAATTGTTTGGCTAATTTAACGGTTATTTTATGGGTTTTACCATGCTTTTCCCATGCTTTAACGTGTTGACGGTGTAATTTATACAATTTAGTAAAACGTTGTTTAGCAATAACTGGATCCGGACCTGATTCAAATAAATCAGTCTCGTCATTTTCTTCATATAGGGTGTTCTCATCTTCATCGCTTTTTTCATCAGTATCTTCTAGATGATTTTTATCGACTATTTTTCTATTAGTAATTGATTGAACTTGGCAGATATCATGCTCTGTATTTTCGTCAGTAGCGACTAATTTCTTTAGATCAGCACTCGAAGTATGCCATTCCTCGATATCGTAAAATCCGGAGATAATATCTTGAAGACGTTTTTCTCCAGTTTCAGTTTTAGAGTATTCCATTAAGATTGATTCAATAATACCAGGAAAATGAGTTATGGCAGATAAAATATTTTTTGATCCTTCTTCGATTTTTTTTGCAATTGCTATTTCATCATCACGAGTTAGCAATTCTACAGTACCCATCTCTCTCATGTACATGCGTATTGGATCAGTAGTGCGTCCAGTTTCATCCTCAATAGTAGTTATTGTGGTTGTAGATTCTTCTTCAGTGGCTGACGTGTTAGTATGTTGTTCTGTAAAGATTGTTGATTCTATTTCAGGATTTTCCTCATATACAGGTATTCCTACATCTTCGTTTAACATACCTATAATATCTTCAATTTGATTGGAATCAGTTATTTCAGATGGTAAATAATTATTGATTTCAGTAAAAGTTAAATATCCTTGATCTTTACCTTTAGCGATTAAATTTTTTAATTCTTCGTGTTGTTTATTCGAAATTGTGAATTTATTCTTTTTTGCTATTGAACGATTTTGATTATTATTAGTATTCTTAGTATTCTTGTATGCTTTCGATGACAAAGTATGACTTCTAATTTTGGTTGTTTTACTTTTATTATTCTTTTTGGGCAAAATTCTTTTCTTTTTTATTTTTGTAATTTTCTTAATTTTGTGATTCTTCATATGTATTTCCTGTTTTTGAAAGCATAATTAATTTTTGTAACTGCTGTCGTTCTTCTGTTTTTAGATTTTTAGTTGTAGCCTTAGTTAGTAATGTTTGAATGTGAGCATCTCGTTCTAGTTTTACCAACAATCTTATATTACTAATAAGTTCGTTCTCTAAAACATTTTTTGGAACAATAAGCTCTTTACAGGCTAATCTATTTAATAATTTAAATTCTCGACGATTTCTCCAGTACTCAAGTATGGTGCCTGTTGACAGGTTTTGTTGCTGTTTTAATACTATAAGCAATTCAATTAATATTTCAATTCCATTAAGTCTTATGTTCTTTATTTCATCAATGTTATGTATGTTACATATAAATTCCGGATAATGCAGTATAATACTGATTATATTTTCTATTGGCAATGGTATATTTATGATAGTTTCTTCGATTAATTCATTAATTTGAGTTGGTAGCGGAGGTATTATCGTATTTTCAATGTCTAATTCTTCAACATTAATGTTTATTAGTTTTGCTATTTTGTTCAGTAGGAGTTTGCGAAAAATTCCTCGTGGCATTTTCTTGAGCCATTCTTTGCTAATTTTAACTAATTTAGCCTGTCCATCTATAGTATTCGGATTGATCTTAGATATTAATTGGTTAATAAAAAAATCAGATAGAGTAATAGCACTATCTAGTCGTTGATTAAAATTTTCCTTGGTTTCTTTTCTTATTAAAGAGTCTGGATCGTATCCATCTGGCAAGAAGAGAAATTTTATTTGAATACCATCATGCACAATAGGAAGAGAATTTTCTAGAGCACGCCAAGCAGCTGCGCGTCCTGCCAGATCACCATCAAAGCAAAAAACTATTTCTTGTGTATTGCGGAGTAATGATTGAATTTGTTTAGTTGAAATTGTTGTACCGAGAGTAGCTACTACATTAGTTATACCGAATTGAGCCAAAGAAATTACATCTAAATATCCCTCAACTACAATTAGGAATTTTAAATTAGGCATAGATTTTTTTGCCTCGTTGAGGCCATATAATTCTTTCCCTTTATGAAAGATAGGGGTTTCTGGAGAATTCAGATATTTAACTGAATCTTTAGATAGAGAGCGTCCACCGAATCCAACAATATTGCCACGAGTATCCCAAATGGGAAACATTATTCTGTTACGAAAACGGGAATAATATTTATTATTTTTGGTCATTAATAATCCAGAAATTAATAAATGCCTCTCGTTTATTGTTGATGAACGACAAAATGAATTCAAGTTGTTCCAATCGTTTGAAGCATAACCTATTTTAAATTTTTTGCAGATTTCCTTGTTCAATCCTCTATTTTTTAGATAACTAATAGCGTGCTTTGAGTTGTATAATTGTTGTTCGAAAAAAGTAGCGACTTTTTCTGTGATGTCATAAAGATAGTGATTCGTATTATTATAATTAACGCCAGTTTCTGGGATAGCTGTGCCAGCTATAAAGGCTAAGTTTTTGATGGCATCAATAAAATTTAAATTCTCGAATTGCATAATAAATCCTATAGCGTTTCCGTGGATTCCACATCCAAAACAGTGAAAAAATTGTTTATTACGGCTAACTGTAAAAGATGGAGTTTTTTCAACGTGAAATGGACACATTCCTACAAAATTATTACCGGCACGTCGTAATTTAACTCGCGTACTGATAATATCAATTATATCTATTTTTGTAAGTAAATCTTCAATAAAGGACTGGGGGATAGATTTCGACATGACAAATCAAATTGACGCTACAATTATTAGGTATTTTTTTCTAATAAATTTTTAATTACAATACTAATTTCTTTTATATCGATTCTACCGTTAGCTTTGGTTTTAATATAGGCCATGACTTTGCTCATATCTTTAATGGAATTTGCGCAAGTAGTGATCATAGCTTCAGATATTAGACTCTTTATCTCAGTATCAGTTAAGATCTGGGGCATATATTTTTCAAGGATTGATATCTCAGCAGCTTCTTTATCAACCAAATCCTGACGATTACCTTTTTTGTATTGTTCAATAGCATCGTAACGTTGTCTGATCATTTTATCTACAATAGATATAATTTGATAGTCATCCAAAGTAACGCGCTTATCGATTTCATGTTGTTTTATAGCAGCAAGAAGGAGTCGTAAAGTACCAAGTAACCCAACTTCTTTGGCACGCATAGCATCTTTTACGTCCTCCTGGATTTGTAATAACAAATTATTCATCTAAGATGATTTTCTTTAAATAAAATACGTTTTTGTTGCCATTTGATAGCAGCTAAACGCTTACGCTTACGTTTAGCTGTTGGCTTTTCATAAAATTCTATTTGACGTAATTTTCCAGGGATACCAGCTTTCTCGCAAGCTCTCTTAAAGCGGCGCATAGCGCCATCAAATGACTCATGTTCTCTGATTTTAATATTAGGCATAATATCCCTCATTGTACTGATTAATTTTTAGTAATGCAAACAGCAATGTTAAAGCATTACGATGATAGGTATCACGAAAGACAAAGAGTCAATCGTTGTAAAATTAGATGTTATCTAAGTACAATTTTGATATAAACTAGACTTAGATAGATGATTTATATATCATATCCAATAGCCTATACTAAAGGATAGTAATGTAGGGTTATATTATAGATAGATGTGCTCGTAGCTCAGTTGGATAGAGCATCGGCCTTCTAAGCCGAGGGTCACAGGTTCAAATCCTGTCGAGCACGCCAAAAAATATTTATGGTGAGCGTAGCTCAGTTGGTAGAGCCCCGGATTGTGGTTCCGGTCGTCGTGGGTTCGATTCCCATCGCTCACCCAATATCCGTTGTTTGGTTTTTTAAAAGTCGTTTAAGAAGTGGTGTAAATCTTAGGAATAATAGCTGAGATCGTGTATAAGTGCTCTTGTAAACCTGTTTTCTAATCTAACTTTAACTTCTAAATACCATAGATTTTTATCTACCATTTTATCACATTTGACCGCGTCTTTCTCGGTCATAATTACAGTTTTTTCATCAAATGTAAGATCTATAGATCTAAATATATAATGATCAGGGAAGGCATGCTCAATAATTGTCAAATTCAATTGTCGTAACGTTTGAAAAAATTTTTGAGGTCTGCCAATACCTGCTACAGCATGAATAATTTCTCCTTTAAAATCTCTAGCTGTTTTTGTTATAGAAGGATTATTTATATTATGAAAAATTATCGGTTCCAAAATCATACTATATTCATTAGCTAAAATACGAGTAGGTGATTGAGTATTAAAGTTTCTAATTATAAAATCAATTTGATTCAACCTATTAAGTGGTTCTCGCAAAGGTCCTGCTGGCAAACAGAAGCGGTTACCGAATTTGAATTCATCATCTATAACAGCAATTTCAAAATCTCGCGGTAGACGATAATGTTGTAATCCATCATCACTTATGACAACATTACAATTATAAGTTTTGAGTAGGTATTTTACCGCCTTCACTCTATCGTAATTCATAATTACTGGACATGTGACCTGACGCGTTATTAATAAAGCCTCATCGCCTACCTCTTCTACATTACTTTTAGAGGTGACTAATTTTGGATTTCCTTTATTTTTACCACCGTAGCCACGAATAATGATTCCTGGATTGTATCCTTGTTGTTGGAGAAAATTAGCTAAGCAAATTACCAAAGGTGTTTTACCTGTACCCCCTATCGTAATGTTACCAACGATTATTACGGGTGCTAAAAAAATAATTTTTGAGCGATATTGATAATAGCGTTTTCGTAAAGTAATTATTATAAGATAAATGTAAGAAAAAGGTAACAAAAAATAGCTAATGATTCTTCGTTGTTGCCAAAATTTTGGTATTATCAGATTAATCATCTATAATTTGAATTGCAGATTGTGTAGTTTAGCATATTGTCCGTGTAATCCTAAGAGTTCTGCATGGGTTCCAGTTTCAACAATTTTACCGTGATCAAGTACAATAATTTTATCTGCATGCTCAATAGTTGATAATCTATGAGCGATAACAAATGTAGTACATTTGTTCATCAGAGTTTTAAGGGATAATCTAATATGGTTCTCTGATTCAGTATCGAGAGCTGAAGTTGCTTCATCCAAAATTAAAATAGGCGCATTTTTCAATAAAGCACGAGCAATTGCGATTCGTTGTCGTTGCCCTCCAGATAGTAATAAACCATTTTCACCAATCAATGTATCGAGACCAAAAGGTAAGTGTTTTATAAAATCCATAATATATGCAGTTTCCGCAACCTGGATAATTTTATTTTTAGCAGTTTCTTGGTGAGATCCATAAGCAATATTATTAGCAATAGTATCATTAAATAGCGTCAAATGTTGAGATACAATGGCAAATTGTTTACGAAGATCGATTAATTTATAATTTTGAATATTAATATTATCAATCAAAATTTCGCCTTCATTAATGTCGTAAAAACGAGGTAATAAATTTATTAAGGTTGATTTACCACTTCCAGATGAGCCTACTATGGCAACAGTTTGTCCTGATTCAATAGTAAAATTGATATTATGTAAGATTGTTTTTTTAGTACCTGGGTAATTGAAACTAACATTTCTATATTCAGTTTTGCCTTTTGCTCGTAGTAGAGTTTTGGTACCTAAATCTATTTCTCGTGCCTCGTCTAGTAGAGCGAAAATACTTTGAGCTCCTGCTACTCCTTTTTGAATTTCATTATTAATTTTAGTTAATCGACGTAATGGAGTGAGTAGGCGTACGATCGCAAAGACAAAAGCAGAAATACTAGAAGCATTTAAATTGTGATATAAATAAGTATTAGTAGCAATAAATATAATAACTGCTAGAGGTATGGAGGTAATTATTTGAGTTAAGCTAGTACCTAAAACGCTAGCAGCAATTACTTTCATCTCGCGTTGACGATTTTGATGGGCAATTGAAAAAAATTTTTGTTTTTCATGATTTTCACCACCAAAAATTCGTACTACTTTATAGTTTTCAATACCCTCAGAGGCAGTTTGGGCCAAATTACCCATAGTATCTTGGACGCCACTACTTAATCGATGTAACCTCTTTGAAGTATATCTTATAATCATAAAAACAACGGGGGCGGTGATTAGAAACATTAATGTTAATTGCCAACTGATAGACAAAATGACAATAATTAAACCAATTAGCAACATTCCTTCTTGTAGAATTGTTATTAAGGCGTCGGTTGCTGCTCCAGCTACCTGTTCGGTATTGTAAATTAGAATTGAAAGTAACTTTCCAGAAGTTTCATGATCGTAGTAACTTACGGGTAAATACATGAGATGTTCAAAAATACGTTGTCTAAAATCTCTAACAATATTGCGACCAACACGAGTTAGATAGTATGTAGAAAGAAAATAAGTGATTCCGCGTATAACAAGAATAGTGATAATAATTACTGGTAGCCAACCAAACCACCATGATTTTTTCCCTAAATCCCAATTAGATAATAATGGTTTAATAGCATATGTAATAGTGGCGTCGGTACCAGCAGCTAGGATTGTTCCTACTATTCCTAAGACAAAAGAAAACCAATAAGTAATAATAGAACGAAGTAATCTCAAATAAATGGATTTACCATTGTAGTGATTATAATCTGTTGTTGATAGTTTATTCATGACGAGGAATAGTGTTTAGTATATCTAATTTGCCCTTTAATTTATATGCTGTCGTGGTTATTATTTTTAATAATTTTAATGATATATAGATTGTGTGAAATGCACCCCTTCTATACTATAATAACCTACTACAGCAATTATGGTTTTATTATTATAAATCAGTGGAGTTCGATCTCGTAACCAAGGCGGAATCTCCCATTCTTGCATAAGTTTTTTTAAATTATGACTACCTATACGTCCAGGAATTTTTATTTTTTCTCCACCACGACGAAAACCCACTTTAATTTTTTCAAGCCTCAATTTAGTTTTTGGTGTCAATTTAACTTTCAAATTTCCTAAATTGCTAGGTAATTTCAAAGTTTTCTTTGAAAAAAATAGGATCACTTTATTATCATGCTGAGATAGTGGCGTCATCGCATATAAATTATGACGAAATCGTCTAACTTCAGCGCCAGACCATTTAACTATTGGTGTTTTATCGTAACGTGAATTTACAACGGTTCGTATTATTTCTGATAATTTTGCACTGCTTGGCAGCGGTAAATTAAGTTGATGCAACCAGAGTCGTAGCACATTTTTTTGTCTTATAATAGAGAGTTTTTTTAGTAAAAAAGTATTAATGATATTAGGTTGTCTGAGTATTTTTTTTAAGTCAGTTCTTCCTAATAATGATAGTAATTCATTGGCTTCTGCGCAATGTAGCGATACTCGATTAAGTGTTGTGACTATGCTAGACCATTTTTTTCTGATAATTGGAAATAATTTGTAGCGGATAAAATTACGAGTTAATCCAATATCAGTGTTGCTTTCATCTTCAATCCATTCGAGTTTATGCCGATTGGCATAACATAAGATATCCTCGCGTTTCTGTTTTAGTAAAGGACGAACTAAAAAACCTTCAGCAAATTTTATTTTTTCAGGCATGGCAGCCAATCCTTTTATACCGGTACCGCGAAAGAGTTGTAGTAGTAGAGTTTCTGCTTGATCATCTGCTTGATGTGCGGTTAAAAGACAAGCATTTGATGGTAGGATTTTGGCAAATATTTTATATCGTAGGTTACGCAAGGTTTCTTCTGGGCTGCTAATATTATTAGTTAGGTTTCGAGGAATTGTTTTGGTAATATAAGTAATACCTAATTTATAACAAGTTCGTCTGCAATGTAATTGCCATTGATGTGAATTGGGACTAATGTTGTGATTGATATGAACAGCAAACAATTTAATGTTTTTTTTGCAATACTGCCAATTGACTATCAAGTGTAGCAATACATGTGAATCTATTCCTCCACTATAAGCAATAAAAATTTTTTTATAAGTAGCAAGCAGATCAGTAACTTGTTTATCAGATAACATTTTATCTGCCAAAATTCATTATTTTTTCATAACGATTATACGTTAGTTTACCTAGAGGCAGTTTACACAGTTGATTCATGCTATTAATTAACACTAATTTGAGATTTTTAGCCATTAAATCATAATCACGATGAGCGCCACCCAATGGTTCAGTCACAATCTGATTTATCAGTTTCAATTTAAATAGTTTATCGGCAGTCAAGTGCAGGGCTTTAGCGGCTTCGTTTATCATTTCCTGGCTACGCCATAAAATTGACGCGCATCCTTCTGGTGAAATAGTAGCATAAATGCTATATTGTAACATGATAACTTTGTCGCCAACACCAAGAGCTAAGGCTCCACCGGAGCCCCCCTCGCCAATCACGGTGCAAATAATCGGGGTTCTTAATTTAGCTAAAACGAATAAATTACGAGCAATAGCTTCACTTTGATTGCGTTCTTCGGCACCAATTCCTGGATATGCTCCTGGAGTGTCAATAAAAGTAAATATCGGTAATTGAAATTTTTCTGCTAACTTCATAAGTCGTAATGCTTTGCGATAATCTTCAGGATTAGGCATGCCGAAGTTGCATTCAAGATTTTCCTTAGTAGTTCGCCCCTTTTGATGACCAATGATCATTACTGCTTGATTATTCAATCTTGCAATTCCACCAATAATTGCCTTACCTTTAGCAAAATGACGGTCGCCAAAAAGTTCGTCGAAATCGGTAAAAATTCGTTCGATATAATCTAAAGTATGCGGACGTTGAGGATGACGAGCTAATTTCACTACTTGCATCGCGGTAAGTTTAGCAAAAATTGCTTTAGTTAATTCACGGCTTTTATCTTCAAGTCTTGCTATTTCCTGGTTAATATTGATTTTGTTGTCAACGCTGACATAGCGCAATTCTTCAATCTTAGCCAAGAGCTCAGCTATCGGTTGTTCGAAATCTAAAAAATCAAGATTCATTAGTTATCCCAAAATATTTTCAATATTATAACAAATCAGATTTATAAATAACAATTGTAACTATTTAAATTATGAGATATATTCCCTAGAGATATAGTCATGTACCTATTAATTACTAAAATCGTTTTTGCTGCGGTAATTTTTCTTCTAACTTTGGTTACAGGATTTTTACCTTTTAGGATAATCAAACACAATACTGGTTTTTTAACTCTGTGCGACGTTTTTGCTAGTGGAATATTTTTAAGCGCTTCGCTACTTCATTTACTTCCAGATGCAGTTATTAAATTTGGTATGTTTTATAATGGATTTTATCCATTACCATACTTTATCTGTACTATAACTTGTGCCATTTTTTTAGTCGTAGATCGTTTGGTGGCCGTCTATAGCGAAAATCATTTATCTAATAAGACTACTTTAATGTCATTTTTTTTACTTTTTCTATTGACATTCCATTCATTGGTAGAAGGGGCTGCGGTTGGTATTAATACTAACGTTCTTGAAACAGCGGCGATATTTTTTGCTATTATCGCCCATAAAGGATCCGAAAGTTTTGCCTTAACTGTGAATTTGCATCGGTTTTCTTTTTCTGCAAAAACTATCAAAAAAATTATCTTAATTTTTTCTTTAATGACTCCTTTTGGTATTTTTATCGCATCTTTTATCGTTCGTGCATCAATTACTGATTCTGGAGGAATGCTTACTGCAATCTTTGACGCTATTACTGCTGGGACATTTTTATACTTAAGTATAGAACAATTGGTTGATGGCAAAAGAACTTTTAGAAATATCAGTGATCCAATAGCTTTGGCGTTAGGAGTAGCCGTTATGGCTATAGTTGCTATCTGGATTTAAATTGCGGATCAATAATATTAATTTCTGGTTTATTCCACGAGCCTATAATATGATAGTCGTAAGACACAGTTTTTTTGATTGCTGTTGATACTAATTTTTCTGCAATAAATCCTACTGCACCAGCTATTGGGCCGCCAGCTATCGTAGCCGCTATAGGAATACTGGAAGTAAGTTGTGGAATAACATTTAGTTTTAGATCGTAATTTTGATTTTGTAATCCTATTTTGCCATAGGCTTTAATATTAGCGATATTGCCATCAATATTAATATTTTTAACTAGAATATCACCATCTTTAAGTTCCATTTCACCATTCAGTGTGTCAAAACTAAATCCTTTCTTGGTAATATCGCTAAAATCTAAAGTTAGGCGTCGTGGTAAAGATTGTAAGCTGAGAATGCTTAGTATTTTTCCAAGACCAAATTTCCTCTCCGTTTTTTTGTCTAAGTTTATAACCCTACCATTATTAATATCAAATGAACAATTACCTCGAGCTGTTTGTAAATCGAAATTATACGGAGAATCTGCCCATTTTAAATTAAAATTAGCCTCTCCATTACCATCAATTATAATGTCTGTTATATCTTTGTATTTTAGTAAACTACCAATATTATTGCTTTTAATTTTTCCATGAAGAAAGGTACTTTGATGTCGAGAAGTAACCAACCATTCACCGTTGGCGACTATAGTAAATTCAGAATCACAAATAGTTATATTTTTTATTTTTACGCCGTTATCTCGCGGTTCAGTAATAAATGAGATTTTTCCAGAATGTTTTTTCTTGAAATGGAAATCATCAATTTTAATATCAAGAGGTGGTAAATTTTTTAATTTAAAAGTAGTAAGTTTTTTCTGCTCCTCTCCATTAAAGTAAACTTTTTTAAAGTATCCCTTAATTGCTGTTTTAAAATTATTAGGAATATAAAGTTTACCGTCAATATCTGGCGCCGTAATAGTCATTAACCATCCATCTGCTTGTGCTTCAAGCATTAAAGATATTTGATTAAATATATAATTTGGAAAATGAAGTTGGTTGATATTTAGATTGATTTTGCGAAGTAAAGACTTTGTTGAAAAAGTACTATTTTGAATGTTTATTAAGTATTTTTTCCAATTTTGCCAATCTAGTTTATTTATTCTACCGCTAATTATCAATCCTGATTGATGAGGAATCTTAGTTGGTGTAGTGCCTAGTTTTATTTCACCAGCCATTATTTCGAGATGAGAATTATTTTTGTTAATCAGCAAAGCTGCATTAATGTAATCATTATAATTAATATATACTTCTGCGGGAGATTTTTTATTTTTAAACCAACAGATTAAATTTAATTTAGCAATTTCATTAATTTTTTTGGTATATGGTGTCGGTAGTTTAATTTCTACTCCTAATAAATTTGTTTCTATTTTCAAAATATCCGATGATCCATCGTGTAAATCAAGTAATCCTGTGTAATTAAAATTACCTTGAGCATAAGAATGTAGATTATTTATGGAAAATATTCTTTCGAAATCCTGAATTTCTGCGTTGCCGATAATGTTAATTCTGGTAATCTGATTATTTTTTGATTGTATAGTACTTAACATCATACTAATTGGTTTAGAAAACAATTTACCTCGCAATTGCCTAGATGATAGGCTGGTGTCCTTAAAATTCAAATAGCCATCAATCTCGTTAATTTCTAGATTCAAATTTTGAACTTTAAGCAGATTATGTTGCAATTCGATTTCGCCATTAAAATAGGTATTTTTGTCGATAATGTTATCGGATAATGGTATCCTCAACTTTAAGTTAAGTTTCATTGGCCCCGTCAAATTAATATTTTGTAATTTGCGTCCTACTGTATAATTTAGAGGGCATGATTTAAGGAATTTTAAACCAAAACTTGAAGTAGTATTAATTACCCCTTCTACGTACAAAGTAGGTAATTCAAGGTTTGGTATATTGGTTTTAATAAATGTTGTTGGATTACCCATAATTTTGGCGTTGTATGAAGTAATAGTCATACTGCGATTAGCAAAGATCATTTTACCTGTAATTTTGTCAATTTGTGGCCATTCATGATCATAGCGTAGGTGAACATCCCTGATGATAGAATCAACTATGAATTTTCCTTCTTTATGATCAAATGGAAATTTGTCTAGAGGGCCTTGCAAGATCATGTTACCGGAAATTACTTTACTGCTAATAAAAGCTTGATCTAACCATGATACGAGACGTGATGATAGTAGTGTTATTGGGTAATATAGCTTAGCTTTAGTTATGTTAGTTAATTTGAATTTTAATCCGATATCTACTGTAGGCATTTTGCTTTTGTGGGTAAATAGCAATTTGCTATTTCCATAAAAAGTTAAGTATTTATCAGCGAATTTTAAATTATCAAACTCAATTTTATAATCTTGATTATCACGTTGCCAAAAAAAAGTACTTGACCAATTATCAAGTAATAAAGGTTGACGGAAAAGTTTTGAAATAATTATGGAATTCGTTATTGTCAAATTAATATTACCATTGTTGGTGAGTAGAGAATTAATTCCTGGTTTTCTTAAAAATTTATTTAAATCAAAGATAAAATTGTCTAATTTTATTTCCCCTATAATAGGGGAGATTGCATAGTGTATTAAACTTCCGTGTATTCTTAGCTTGGCCTTAATTGAGGCTGTTCGAGAATCTTGTTGTTTGATTTTTCCGTGAATTTTTAATTCATGTTGTAAAATATCATTACGTAATTGTAAACGTAAATTAGTAATTTTAATTATTTGTCCATTAGCCAGTCGATAGTTTATTACTAGATCTGATAACTCGATCAGGTCTTGTTCTGATAGCCATGAAATAATGTCGTGTAATATCGAATTAACATTATTATTTCCTTTTAACATTATTGAAGAGACGCCGCTTATTCTGAAATTGCAATGTTCGTCTTGATAAACATCAAGATCCCCGCCGTGTATTGATAAAAAATTTAATTTAAATTTCCATTGTAGCAAGCTTTTGATCAAATCCATTCCTAGTTGCAATTCATTTGTTTGTATGATTTTTTTAGTTTTGGTTTTATTAAAAATTGTTACATTTTGTAACTTTAATATTGGTTCTATGCCATGACTACCTATAGTGATGGCTCCAATTTGCACAGGTTGCTGAATAACATTGCCAATAAATTGTTCAAAATTGCGTTGATATTTTTCAAATCGTATACTGCAGATATATACAGTAGTAAGCATTATTGCTAGTGTTACTATTAGTACGGTAATACTTATATTGATCCAGTGTAGGATTCGATAAATAATTGCTTTCACAAGAAAAATTTTCGTTGTAAGTTAGATAACAGCGGGGCCAATAACAGCCATCCTATAGTGCCAGCCCAGGCTCCACTTAAGATTGACCAAATATTAAAATGATTTCCTACATAGGATTGCATTAATAATATTACAGTTTGATACATTATTAATAACCAAAATATTACAGCGGTAATTTGCAGTGATGATAGAGATAATATTTTCTCTCGAATTTTCAACATTAATATTGATATTAGAATAAGTCCTGTAGTATGGACGCCAATAGTGGTATTGGTTATTACGTCAATCATAATACCGAGGCTACAAGCAATCTTGATATTCACTATTTGCGGTATCTTTAGTATCCAATATATCAACACTAATACCGGCCACAAGCTATTTAACCAACATAAACTTAGAGGTAATTGCAATAACATTAATAATAAACCAATGACAAAGCTTAAAAATATCAAACAATATTTTTTGATAGTTAAGCTAAGTATTGTCATAGTTTTTATGATTTCTATTGATTTGTGGATGACTTTCTTACAGTAATTGAATCTGGCCAAATTAAGAGTACATGATTTGCCATGTTAATGTGAGCTGCGGGAATTATTGAAACTTTTGTAAAACATTCTCCGATTACATATTTAATTTCTCCAATTACACCAACTTTATATCCAGCAGGGAAATGCCCTCCTAATCCTGAAGTAACTATCATATCTCCTATTTGGATATCTGCAGTTTTTGGAAGATGAGCTAATTCTAAATGAGCATTGATACCTCTTCCTAAAGCTATTGTTTGTATTCCATTTCTTACCACCATAACTGGTACTGCGCTTTTATTGCTAGTAATTAATAAAACTTTACTAGCATTTTTTCCTACCGCAACTACTTGCCCTAAAAGACCATAAGCATCTACTACTGGCTGTCTATTATACACATCATTATTTTTCCCTTTATTTATGGTAACTCTTTGATTGAAGTAATCTCCTTCTAATTTAATTGTTTCTGCGGCTAATGTTCGATATTTAATTTTATGAGAGCTGCCTAGAAGAATACGTAATTCTGTATTCTCGTGCTCTAAAAAATCTAATCTTTGCAATCTGGTGTTAGCTGATAGTAATTTTGCAGTAAGATGAGCATTTTCTTTAAGTAAGATAGTTTTGTCTATTAAATTAACATTAGCTTTCTTAATCAAGTCTAGAGGTAAATTGATAGCATACGATAATGATAATGTGATAAAAGATAGTTTATTATGTAATTTATCAAAATAATGTAAATGGTAATCGCTAATAAACAACACTAATGACAGTACCGTTAAAATCAATGCTGTAGTGCCGCGAAATGATTGTTTTAAAAAAATTTTTTTAATAAATTCCCCACATTAGCTAGCATCGTATATTATGAACATTAAAATCCATATAACTTAATCTTCACGCTTTATTCATGTCTCAAAAAATCAGCATATCCATTCATTTCTAGTATTTCTAATGCTCTACCTCCTCCACGCGCTACACAAGTTAATGGATTATCAGCTATAATTACTGGTAATCCTGTTTCCTCCATTAACAAGCGATCTAAATTTGATAGTAAAGCTCCTCCTCCTGTCAGTACTATTCCTCGTTCAGCAACATCAGAGGAAAGTTCAGGAGGTGTTTGTTCTAATGCTCTATGTATCGTGCCAACAATACCAGCTAGTGGCTCCTGAAGAGCTTCTAGGATTTCGTTGCTATTTAAGGTAAAACTACGCGGTATTCCTTCAGCAATATTGCGTCCGCGTATTTCTATTTCTCGTACTACATTTCCTGGGTATGCCGTCCCAATTTCTTGTTTTACCTTTTCCGCAGTACTTTCGCCAATTAAACTACCATAATTACGTCTAACATAGCTTATAATCGCTTCATCAAAACGATCACCACCAATTCTAATTGAGTCTGAATATACAATCCCGTTTAGAGAAATAATAGCCACTTCAGAGGTTCCTCCGCCAATATCTACTACCATGCAGCCTTTAGCTTTTTCAATCGGAAGCCCGGCTCCGATAGCGGCAGCCATCGGTTCTTCAATTAAGTAGACGTCACGAGCCCCAGCGCCCAATGCAGATTCTTTGATGGCACGTCTCTCGACTTGAGTTGAGCCGCTTGGGACGCCAACTAATACCATAGGACTTGGACGTAAAAAGTACTTCGGTTTATGGATTTTATGAATAAAATATTGCAACATTTTCTCGGTAACGTGAAAATCAGCAATAACTCCATCTTTTAAAGGGCGAATAGCAGAAATATTACCTGGAGTGCGCCCTAGCATTTTTTTGGCGTCCAATCCAACTGCTAAAACACTGGTTTGTCCACCGCCTTCGTGACGTACTGCAACTACCGAAGGTTCATTCAATACAATCCCTCTATTACGCATATAAATAAGAGTATTTGCTGTACCAAGATCAATAGATATATCTGTGGAAAATAATCCTCGAAATTTTTTAAACATAAGGACCACCTTAATTTATTATTTACATTTTAAAATTTTAAACATATATTCCAAAAGGTCAATCGATAATATAGATATAATGTCTTTAATTCAGAATCTCATGCAAAAAAAGTTTTTTATAAAATCATTTGGCTGTCAAATGAACGAATATGATGCCACTAAAATGATTGCTGTTTTAGTATCGCATGATTTTATAGAGGTCAAAGATCCCTTTATTGCCGATTTAATTATTTTAAATGCTTGTGCAGTACGTGTTAAAGCTGTAGAGAAGATATTCTCTGAGTTAGGAAAATTAAAAATTCTCAAAGAGAAAAATCGTAGTCTGGTCTTAGCGGTAGGAGGATGTATATCAAAAGAAGATCGAGATAGGCTTTTGAGGCTAGCTCCATATGTTGGTATTATTTTTAATCCTCAAACTTTACATCGTTTACCTGAATTATATCAAAGGTCTTTTAGTCAAAAAAAACCAATTATTGAAACTTTGTCTTCTTCACTAGAAAAGTTTGATTATTTAATACCTATAGCGCCCACAAAAACAGGATTGGTAGCTTATATCTCTATTATGGAAGGATGTAATAAATTTTGTAGTTACTGTATTGTCCCTCATACACGTGGTCGTGAGATTAGTCGTAAACTAAGTGATATTTTACTCGAGATCGATAGTTTGGTACGACAAGGAATGAAAGAGATTCATTTGTTAGGACAGAACGTTAATGCTTATTATGATCAAGAGCGAAATCTTGGATTTATCGAGCTTATTCATGAGATTGCAAAAATAGAATCTATCACAAGAATTCGTTTCACCACTTCTCATCCTAATCATTTCAATGATAGTTTGATTGCATTGTTTAAACAAGAGCCTAAATTAACTAATCATGTTCATTTACCGGTACAGAGTGGTTCAAATCGAATTTTACAGCTAATGAGGCGTTGTTATACTCGAGAGGAATATCAAGAAATAGTGGTAAAATTACGTAATGTACGTCCAGATATTAGTATCTCAACAGATTTTATTGTAGGTTTTCCTAGCGAAACCGATGAGGATTTCGATCTAACTATGGATTTTATTCAAAAAATAAATTTCGATGCCTCTTTTAGTTTCATCTATAGTCCTAGACCTAATACCCCAGCAGCTAAAATGAAAGATCACTTAACTTTAGAGAAAAAAAAAGAACGTTTGACAATTTTGCAAAATCAATTAATGATTCAATCGCGTCGGTATAACAAAAACATGATTGGTACAATACAAAGAGTTTTTGTTACTGATATGTCTAAAGAATTTCCTTATCAATTTTCTGGAAGAGCAGATAACAATCGAGTTGTAAATTTCAATTCATCTAAAAATGTATTAGGAAGGATTGTAGCAACTAATATTATTGGGGCTTTGTCTAATTCGCTTCGTGGGGAGATTTATAAGATATTGTAAATTCTATTGCGATTTGTCATAGAGTAATAGTATACTTGACTCGTATGAAAGTAGATATCCATCCAAATTATCGTGAAATTAGGGTTGTTTGTAGTTGTGGAAATAACTTTACCATTCAATCTACTGTTAATGAAGATATTTTGAATATCGAAATTTGTTCTTCTTGCCATCCTTTTTATACTGGAAAACAAAAAATAATCGATACTACGGGGCAAGTGGAGAAGTTCAAAAGAAAATATAGTACTAAAGTTTCTCGAATAAATTAAATATCGCAACATTAAAAAATCATGAATAATTCTATGTTATACTATGAGTATAACTGTTTAAATAACTTGAGCATTCTAGTATAATAAATTTATGCAAAAGGTCCCTATGACAGTTAGTGGCGTCGCTGCTTTACGTCAAGAACTAGAGAAACTTAAAAATCAAGATCGTCCTCGGATAGTTGAAGCTATCGGTGAGGCTCGTGCTCATGGTGATCTTCGAGAGAATGCCGAATATCATGCTGCTAAAGAAACTCAAGGTTTCATCGAAGCCAGAATTAGAGATATTGAAAGTAAACTTGTTAATGCTAATGTTATTGATGTCACTAAAATTCCTCAAGATGGTATTGTAGTATTTGGTGCTACTGTCCATTCAATAGATCTTGATACTGGAGTTGAAAGTGTTTATCAATTGGTAGGAGATGATGAAGCAGATCTTAAATTTAATAAAATTTCTATCAATGCTCCGATCGCCAGAGCTTTGATTGGCAAGAATATAGAGGATATTGTTAGTGTCAGTATTCCTTCCGGAATACTGAAATTAAAAATCACAAAAATAGAATACAGTTGATGTATTCTTGCTTTTGGTTTTGATGTTATTTGAAATTCAATATTTCGGTTACGATGTTTCAGTTTTTTTATTTAAACTTGCTTACATCCAATATTAATTGGTATGAATCCTAGTACTTTATGAACTTGATGTAATGTTTGTTGAGAGACTTTAATTGCTTCTTGTGCGCCGTGCTCTAGAATAGAATCTAAATAACATAGATCTTTGCTTAATTGTTGGTAGCGTTGTTGTAGTGGTCTTAAGAGTTCAATAAGATTTTCTGTCACTACACCTTTAAACTTATCATAAGTATAATTGTGTAATTCATTGACTAACGTTTCAATTGGTTTTCCAGAAATTGCAGCCAATATAACTAGCAGATTTGCTATCCCTGGTTTTTGATTAATATCAAAATAAATTTCTTTACCTGAATCAGTAATTGCTCGTTTGCATTTATCAGAGATTACATCTGGAGAATCTGATAAAAAAATAGTTGCGTATGGATTTGTATCTGATTTTGACATTTTTTTGGTTGGTTCTTGTAGTGACATAATGCGGGATCCAAATGGCGGATAATAAACTTCTGGAATTGTAAAAACATCTCCGTAAATTTTATTAAATCTTAAAGCTAAATCTCGCGCTAATTCCATATGTTGTTTCTGATCAGTACCAACCGGCACTAAGTTGGTATGATAGAGGAGAATATCAGAGGCCATTAAGATTGGATAGGAAAATAACCCTACATTGTTGTTTATCTTATTATTTTTAACTTTATCTTTGAATTGAGTCATTCGACTAATTTCTCCCATATAACTGTAGCAATTTAGTATCCAAGCAAGTTGAGTATGAGTTGGTACATGGGATTGCAAAAAAATTGTATGTTGATTGTGGTTAATACCTGCTGCTAAATAAAGAGCTAAAACTTCATAACATCGATTCCGCAAAACCTTTGGTTCTTGTCGTACTGTAATAGTATGAAGATCTACTAAAGAGAACCAACAATTGTATTGATTTTGTAGAGTAACCCAATTTCTTAGAGCGCCAAGGTAATTACCTAAAGTTAAATTCCCTGAAGGTTGAATGCCGCTAAATATAATAGATCGTTTGTTTGACATTATCATTTAATTCTACTTAATTAATCATTCTCTGATATACTGCTATGAAAAGCAACATAAAACTTAAAACTTGCAACTTGATTTTTCTTTATCTATTCTTAACCAGTATATGTCAGATAAAATTTCGGAACATACTAACAATCAAGAATATCAGTATGGATTTACTACTGAGATAGAAAATGATAATTTATCAGTTGGTTTGAATGAAGATACTATCCGTAAAATCTCAGTTAAAAAGAACGAGCCGCCATTTATGTTATCTTGGAGACTTAATGCCTATAATAGGTGGCGCCAAATGTCACCTCCAACATGGCCAAAACTCAAATTAACTAAAATTGATTATCAGAACATTATATACTATGCTGCGCCAAAATCTCTTTCAGTTAAGCCAAAATCATTATCTGAAATAGATCCAGAACTTATTGCTACATATAATAAACTAGGAGTTCCGCTTAAGGAACATGAAGCACTTTCAGGTGTTGCTGTGGACGCCATTTTCGATAGTGTAGCTGTTGCTACTACTTTTAAAGAAAAATTAGAGAAAATCGGGATTATTTTTTGTCCTTTTTCTGAGGCAATCCAAAAATATCCGGAACTTATCCAGCAGTACTTAGGTACGATAGTGTCTTATAATGATAATTTTTTTGCCTCATTAAATGCCGCGGTATTTAGTGATGGTTCTTTTGTTTATATCCCAAAAGGAGTACGTTGTCCTATGGAGCTTTCGACTTACTTTCGGATAAATGCTGCTAAAATTGGCCAGTTCGAACGTACGCTGATAATTGCCGATGATAATAGTTACGTGAGTTATCTAGAGGGGTGTACTGCTCCTATGCGTGAAGAATATCAATTACATGCTGCAGTGGTAGAATTGATTGCTCTAGACAATGCTGAAATAAAATATTCTACAGTACAGAACTGGTATCCTGGTGATAGGGAAGGAAATGGAGGGATCTATAATTTTGTAACTAAGCGTGGAGAATGTCGAGGAGTAAATGCTAAGATCTCGTGGACACAAATTGAGGTTGGCTCAGCTATTACCTGGAAATATCCAGGTACCATTTTGCGTGGTGATAATTCGATTAGTGAATTTTATTCAGTAGCTCTGACTAACAATTGTCAACAGGCAGATACTGGAACTAAGATGATTCATCTTGGAAAGAATACTAAAAGTGTAGTGATTTCTAAAGGGATTTCAATGGCTTTTGGACAAAATACTTATCGCGGATTAGTGGCAGTGTTATCTGGTGCTTCTCATGCTCACAATTATACTCAATGCGATTCATTGCTTCTGGGAAACAAGTGTGGAGCATATACTTATCCAAAAGTGACGGTAAAAAACAAGACTGCTTCTGTTGCTCACGAAGCATCACTTACTAAAGTAAGTGATGAACAGTTATTTTATTGTCGCCAACGCAATATTCAGGCAGATGACGCTATTGCTATGATTGTTAATGGATTTTGCCATGAAGTGTTTCGACAATTACCCATGGAGTTTGCAGTAGAAGCTCATAAATTAATTGCAGCTAGTTTAGAGGGAGTTACACTGAATTATAGATATGCTAAAGATTGAAAATCTTCATGTAGCAATCGATAACAAAGAGATTTTGCGTGGGATTAATCTTAAAATTAATCCTGGCGAAATTCATGTTATTATGGGTCCAAATGGTTCTGGTAAAAGTACATTAGCAAATATTTTAGTCGGTAAAGAGATTTCTAGTAAAGTCTTAGGTACAATTAAATATCTTGGTAAAAATTTACTTGATCTGTTGCCAGAAGAAAGAGCTAATCTCGGTTTATTTTTGGCTTTTCAGTATCCAGTAGAAATTGCTGGAGTGAATAATTTATTTTTCTTAAAAACAGCATTAAATAGTTTGCGAAAAAAACAAGGTTTATCTGAATTAGATGCCCTAGATTTTATTGATCTTGTTAAAACTAAATGTAAAATTGTAAGCATAGATGAAGAGTTTTTAAAGAGATCAGTTAATTGCGGTTTTTCTGGGGGAGAAAAAAAACGTAATGAGATTTTACAAATGCTAGTATTGAATCCGACGCTTGCTATTCTGGATGAGCCTGATTCTGGTTTGGATATTGATGCTCTACAAATTGTGGCTAGAGGGATTAATGCTATACGTTCACCTCATAAATCCATTATTTTAATTACTCATTACCAGAGATTATTAAATTATGTAATCCCAGATTACATACATATTTTGTATCATGGTAAAATTGTTAGAACTGGAGATAGAGAATTAGCATGTGAGTTAGAACAAAAAGGATACGGATGGCTTTATTAAGGATCTTATTTTATAATCAAATGTTAATCTGACTTGTTATCTGTCTAATTGAACACGCATCCATCGATAATTATCAAGACATAAGTAATATCTGTATATACTGATTGTTGTAATTTAATGTTTCCTTGCTCATATTTCTAAGGAAATCTTAAGGCGAGTACTCATTTAGTGATAGACCTAGATTAAATGGTAGCGTCAATAACCAAAATAATGGTGGTAAAATATTAGATTTATTCTACTGTCACTGATTTAGCTAAATTTCTCGGTTGATCAATATCTGTGCCCTTAATTAAGGCTACGTGGTATGCTAGTAATTGTAACGGAATAGTATAGATTATCGGCGCTAGGTCTCCATCCACCATAGGCATTTCACAAATATGCCAGTTAGAGTAATTATTATAATGTAATGACTTATCAGCGAAAATAATTAATTCTCCTTTTCGAGCATGAATCTCCTGTAAATTAGATTTTAATTTATCAGATAAACCATCTGCTGGAGAAAGCACTACCACCGGTGTTCCGTTATCAATTAGAGCTAATGGTCCATGTTTTAATTCTCCGGCAGGATAGCTTTCAGCATGAATGTAGGAAATCTCCTTTATTTTTAATGCGCCCTCCATAGCAATTGGATAACTAGTTCCTCTGCCGATATAAAATATACTTGAGCTGTGTTCTAATAGTTTAGCAAGTTCACTTATCTTATCGTTTAGTTTTAAAGTTTGTTCTATTAAAGATGGCAGATTTTTTAATTGTTTAATTAGATGCTGAATCAACGTTGTTTCAAGCCCCCGTTGTTTTCCTAGAGTTATGGCTAACATTAGAAGTGCAGTCAATTGTGCAGTAAAAGATTTGGTGGTAGCTACTCCAATTTCCACCCCGGCTCTAGTTAGAAATATTAAATCAGACTCGCGTACTAGAGAACTTTCTGGAACATTACAAATCGCAAGAGAAGCAAGAAATGATAGTTTTTTGGCTTTACGTAGTGCCGCTAAAGTATCTGCAGTTTCGCCAGATTGTGAAATCGTAACGAGTAAGGTATTAGACTCGATAGCGGTGCTGCGATAACGGAATTCGCTAGCAAATTCTACTTCGCAAGGGATTTTGGCTAATTTTTCTAGCCAGTATTTTCCTGCTATTGCAGAATACAAACTTGATCCACAAGCGATAATTTGAATTCTTGTAATTTGATTGAAAATATTTTTTGCGGTATTCCCAAAAATTTCCGCTGGAATCTCACTGTCTAGTAATCTACCTTCTAATGTACTAGCCAGAGCGGTAGGTTGTTCAAAAATTTCTTTTTGCATAAAGTGATTATAGTGTCCTAATTCAATGTTATCTGCAGATAACATTGAAGATTTAATTTGATATTTGATCGGTTGGAGTTCAGTATTAAAAATACTGACATTTTTCTGTTCAATTATTGCTAAATCCCCTTCATTTAAATAAATAAAGTTATTAGTTATTTGCAGTAACGCTGTGGTATCTGATGCGACAAAGTTTTCATTAATCCCTAGGCCGATGACAACCGGGCTACCAGAACGTACAGCAATAATTCTATCTGGTTCTGATACACTAATGATAGCTAACGCAAAAGCCCCGGTAAGTTCTTTGATTGCTTCGTGGACTGCCGTCAATAAATTAGATGATTTCGATAAATAACTATAGATCAAATGGGCGATAACCTCAGTATCAGTATCGCTTGTGAATTTGAATCCCTGATTTAGTAATTTTATTCGTAGTTCCTCATAATTCTCAATTATGCCATTATGAATTAAGGCAATTCTATTGTTAGAAATATGAGGATGAGCATTATATTTTGTAGGGGCCCCATGAGTAGCCCAACGGGTATGGGCTATTCCAATGTGTCCCATAACTGGTGTAATTTTTAATTGATTAATTAAAACTGCAATTTTGCCAACTGTTTTAATACAGCTTAGACTACATTGGTCATTAATAGTAGCAATACCAGCAGAATCATACCCCCGATATTCTAAATGCTTTAAGCATTCAATTATAACATCAGCAATGTTGCGTCCCGAGACAGCGCCAACAATACCACACATGTCTATAATCTCCGTAAAGTATATAGTTTTATCTATTTCTTCATAGCCTCGAAGAACTCTTCGTTAGTTCTTGTAGTTTTAAGGCGGTCGATAAGAAATTCTGCTGCTGCGATTTCATCCATTGGGTGGAGAATTTTACGTAAAATCCACATTTTTTGTAGTTCGTCTGGCGATACAGTAAGCTCTTCACGACGAGTGCCAGAACGATTAATATCGATAGCTGGAAAAACCCTTTTTTCTGCAATCCGTCGATCTAAATGAATTTCCATATTACCTGTACCTTTGAATTCTTCATATATTACTTCATCCATTTTTGATCCAGTATCAACTAATGCAGTAGCTATGATAGTTAGACTACCACCTTCTTCAATATTGCGAGCAGCGCCAAAGAATCTTTTCGGACGCTGTAGAGCATTAGCATCAACCCCTCCTGTTAGTACTTTGCCAGAAGCAGGGCTTGTAGTATTATAAGCACGAGCTAGTCGAGTAATAGAATCTAGTAAGATAACCACATCTTTTTTATGTTCTGTTAGACGTTTAGCTTTCTCGATAACCATTTCAGCTACTTGGACATGTCTAATTGCTGGTTCATCAAAAGTACTAGCTATAACTTCTCCGTTCACAGAGCGTGACATGTCAGTCACTTCCTCCGGTCGTTCGTCAATAAGTAAGACAATTAAGTAACATTCAGGATGATTAGCGGTAATAGCATGCGCAATATTTTGTAACATGATAGTTTTGCCAGCTTTTGGTGGGGATACTATTAATCCCCTCTGTCCTTTTCCAATAGGTACTATCAAATCAATCATTCTGGCAGTAATATCTTCTGAACAGCCATTTCCTCGTTCCATTTTAAGACGTTTATTTGCAAATAAAGGAGTAAGATTTTCGAATAAAATTTTATGAGTGGTATTTTCCGGAGCATCGAAATTTATTTTATCTACCTGTAGTAAAGCAAAATAACGCTCACTATCTTTAGGTGGTCGAATTTTTCCAGATACAGTATCACCAGTTCTTAAGTTGAAGCGCCTAATTTGACTAGGTGATACATAAATATCATCTGGACCAGCTAAATAAGAACTATCTCCAGATCGTAAGAAACCAAATCCATCAGGTAATATCTCTAATACGCCCCCACCAAAAATATCTTTATTGTTTTGGGCATGCACTTTCAGAATGGCAAAAATCATATCCTGTTTCCGCATTCGTGCAATATTCTCGACTCCTAAATTGTTGGCCAAATTCATCAATTCATTTGGAGTTTTTGTTTTAAGTTCAGTTAGACTAGTTATCTTAATTTCCAGTAACGACTTTTTATTGATCTCTTCAATTTTGTCAATTTTGATTTTGGTAATTTCAGGATCAATTGGCAAATTTTTCGGTAGATTTTTTTGCTCTGCCCTCGCAGCTTTTATTACTAATGGAGATGCATTCTTTTCTCGCATATTCTCAAGTCAAAATGGATTATTTATTAGTCTACAAAAATCCTGGAAAATTTGGAAACTCATGGACGGTTAATTTTGAATTACTTCAAAAACTCAATATATCATCGAACTTCATTATAGTGCTGATTTAAGTCTCGTCAAGTATTTTATTTTAATAGAGTTTAAGATAAATTAATGTTAATAAAATCAATTAGTTGAGATTTAGTTAGAGCCCCAGTTTTAGTTGCTATAATTTTTCCTCTTTTGAATAATATTAGGGTTGGGATGCTGCGTATATTATATTTTGTAGAAACTTGGTTATTGTAGTCTACATCCAGCTTCGTAATTTTTAATTTGCCCACGAATTCCTTAGCTACACTATCTATGATATGGATTATCATCTTGCATGGACCGCACCATTCTGCCCAAAAATCTACTAGAACAGGAATACTAGATTGTAGTACCTCAACATCGAAAGAGTCGTCAGTAATAATTTTAATATTTTCGTTCATAATTTTAATGTATCAAATCTGTAATAACTTGATATATCATTTTTAAATCTTTAATTATCTTTAGTATCTCAGTATATAATGTGCTAGAATCGAAGTATGAAGAAATCTTCTAAACATTGTAATTCTAAAACATTAGTTGTGTTACCAGCTATCGGTAGTATAGACGCGTATATTGGCTGGGTCAATCAAATACCGTTACTAACAACTGCTGAAGAAATAGAGCTAGCTAATAGATTTCGTGATAATGGTGATTTAAATGCTGCTCGCCAATTAGTGTTAGCGCATCTTCGTTTTGTTGTTCATGTCGCTAAAAGTTATCTTGGTTATGGTTTGTCTAAGGCTGATTTGATTCAAGAGGGTAATATTGGCTTGATGAAGGCTGTTAAGCGTTTTAATCCATCTTTGGGTGTAAGGTTAGTGTCGTTTGCAGTCCATTGGATTAAAGCTGAGATTCATGAATTTGTTATACGTAATTGGCGAATGGTAAAGATAGCCACTACTAAAGCTCAGCGTAAATTATTTTTCAATCTTCGACGTGTCCCAAAAAAGTTTAATTGGTTTAATGAGGATGAAATATTACACATTGCTCATGAATTAAATGTCACCCCAAGTGAAGTTCGCCATATGGAGGCAAGAATGCATAATATAGATTTAGCATTCGATATTCATGACGATAATACCGACGAAGCTGATTGTTCACCGGTTCAATATCTGACAGCTAATACCAAAAATCCTATAGATGAAATTTCTGATAATGAGATTGATAGCATAACCAGTGCTCGTTTGTCTAGTGGCCTGGCTTGTTTGGATAAAAGAAGTCGTGATATTTTGGAGCAACGTTGGTTACAAGAACATAAAGCTACACTGCATGATTTGGCTGCAAGATATAGTATTTCAGCAGAACGGGTACGTCAGATAGAAGAAAATGCTATTAGAAAATTAAAGTTTGCATTGATTCGTAGAGATTAAAAGGAATTTTAATTATCTATGATGACTCCGGTCTCGCATTACAATTTTTCTAGCTCTGTTTCTTAAAAGCTATATCTTGCGTTAGTGGCATTCGCGCGTCTTTCCATGCATTCAATCCTCCGGCTAAAACATTAATTTTAGTGAATCCATGTTTGCGTAATTTAATGTTTATCGCAGAAGGATTTAACTCATTATTATCAACTAAAATTAAAGAATCGTTTTTATATGACTCAAGTTTTTTTATATTATGTTCTAATTCGTTTATGGGTATATTTATGGCTCCTAAAATATAACCATTAGAGAAAGATTGTTGAGTGCGCAAATCTATCACAACGGCGTTTTTTCTATTTAGTAATAAAGCGGCTTCTTGGATAGATACTCTAGTGGCGCCGTTGGATTTTTCTTTTAATTCCTCGATTATTAGCATAAGTAACACTACTATCCCTGCAGAGCATAAAATCCAATGGCGGTATATAAATTGGAAAATCTGTTGTATCATAGTAGAAATATTACGTAGTAATAATAATTAATGGTAATTAATTAATGACTAAGTATATATGTAAATTCTATAGTTGCAACTTGGAGAATAAAAAAATATGACTAGATTGATGCGTCGCCCAATACTACTTTTGATTTTAGATGGATGGGGATATAGTGAAAACTTAAATGGTAATGCCATTGTATCAGCTCATAAACCTAATTTCGATAAATTATGGCATAATTATCCGCATGCTTTACTTTCAGCGTCAGGATTGGATGTTGGATTACCTCCTGATCAAATGGGTAATTCAGAGGTTGGTCATTTACATATTGGAGCTGCACGTCCTATTTTGCAGGATTTGACAAAGATTGATCTTGCGGTTGCAACCGGGGAATTTTTTGATAATTCAGTTTTAAATAAGATGATAGATGATGTTTTATCTTCCGATGGCGCGTTACATATTTTTGGGTTGTTGTCTAATGGCGGCGTACATAGCAGAAATACTCATATAGAGGCGATGGTGGAGTTAGCAATAAAACGAAAGCTTAGTAAAGTTTATGTTCACGCTTTGCTTGATGGTCGCGATACGCCGCCAAAATCTGCGATTGGACCGATCCAATCAATGTTGAACAAAATGCAGGAACTGAATGGAGGCAAGATCGTATCCATTAGTGGGCGTTATTATGGTATGGATCGCGATAAACGATGGGATCGTGTTAAATTAGCTTATGATTTATTTACTTTAGGAAAATCAGAGTATCATTTTTCTGATGCTAAGGTAGCTCTTGAGGCTGCATATGCTAGAAATGAAACCGATGAATTTGTTAGGCCTACAGCTATTCATGAATTAACTATGCCGCCGTTTACAGTTAAAGATAATGATGCGGTTGTTTTTATGAATTTTCGTTCCGATCGTTGTAGAGAATTGAGTTATGCTTTCATTGATCAAGAATTTAGTGGTTTTGAGCGAAAGTTGATGCCGAAACTTACTAATTATGTGACCATGACAGAGTATGCCTCTGATTTAAAGACCGAAATTGCTTATCCGACTGATAATTTGAAGAATGTTTTCGGCGAAATTATAGAGCAAAATAATTTAACACAACTCAGGATAGCTGAAACTGAAAAATATGCTCATGTTACTTTTTTTATTAATGGTGGCAGAGAGCAGCCATTTAGTGGAGAAGATAGAATTTTAGTACCTTCACCTAAGGTAACTACTTATGATTTGCAACCAGAAATGAGCGCATTAACTGTTACTGATGAATTGGTAGTCGCACTTTTTGATAAAAAATATGATGTGATTATTTGTAATTATGCTAACCCTGATATGATTGGTCACACTGGTAAACTAGTGCCTACTATTAAAGCTATTGAAGTTATAGATAGTTGTCTTGGTAGAATAATTGAGGTTATACAAAAAATCGGAGGAGAAATGATCATTGTCGCAGATCACGGTAATGCTGAACAGATGATTGATAATTTAACTTATGAAGTTCATACAGCACACACTACTAATTTAGTTCCATTTATTTATGTTGGGAGACAAGCGGTGGCGACAAAAGCAATTGGTAAATTAATAGATGTGGCGCCAACGTTATTGTATCTTATGGGGATAACTAAGCCATTAGATATGACAGGAGAAAGTATCATCAAGTTAATTAATTAAAAGCAAAAAAATCAATGCAGAATTATATCGCAATAATAATAGGGATAATGATGTTCTTGAGTACTTGTTTCCCACCTTTAGTTTTTGGAAATAATAATGCCAATGAACTTGATAGTGTTTTATATCAAATTAACAACATCAAAAATGATATTGCTCAGAAGAGAAAGCAGCAATCCTCGGTTAAGCAACAATTAAATATCCTTCGAAAAAAAATATCTTTGCTTGAAGTCTCTTATAAGAAGACAATAGAAAATCTCCAAAATCAAAGGAAGATTTTAATAAAATTGTCTGGAGAACAATTATATAAACAAAATGAATTGAAGAAAGTACAAAATAAACTTACTGATCAAATTAGATTGATGTATTTGATACAACAAGATCAGTATTTAAAAATTATTGTAATGGGAAATGAGGCAATAACTCCTAGAGTGATCTCTACCTATCATGAGTATGTTTTTATGGCTCATTTTTCGGAAATGCATGATATTAGAGAGGCTTTTGAGAATCTAGAGCAAAATAAAATAAAAATTAAACTAGAAACTTTGAATTTGGAGAAAATAAAAAAGAAGCAAGTGATACAGAAACAGGAATTAAGTAAGGTTAGAGAAGAGCATAAGAAAATTTTAAATTTATTACAAAATAATATAGCGTCTCAGAATAAGAGATTAAATAACTTATTGCTTGCTAAGAGAAATCTAGAAGAATTAATCAGCAGAATAATTCCTCGTACTAAAGTAGCTGCGCCAGTTTCGTCTCATGTATGGTCTCATAAATCTTTTATTTGGCCAACACCAGGAGTAATTATTACTCATTTCGGTAATTCAATTGAACAGAGTTCTTGGAGATGGAATGGTATTATTATTAGAGCTCCTGAAGGTCAGGAAGTGCGCGCAATTTCTTCTGGTAGGATTATTTACGCTGGTTGGCTTAGTGGTTACGGAGCACTTTTAATTATTGATCACGGTAATGGTTATATGAGTCTTTATGGCTATAACAAAAGTTGTTTTAAAAAACTAAATGATAAAGTTTATAGTGGGGAGGTAATTTCTACTGTTGGAAAAAGTGATTCTGATGAGCCTGGTCTTTATTTCGCTATTCGTTATCATGGTAAACCAATTAATCCTGAGAATTTACAAAATAAGATATAAGTAGCTAGTTATAAA
Organism: Coxiellaceae bacterium; assembly: GCA_031263085.1. GTDB lineage: Bacteria > Pseudomonadota > Gammaproteobacteria > UBA9339 > UBA9339 > UBA9339. The sequence goes on along the minus strand of JAISGM010000005.1, from coordinate 16,452 downwards.
ATAGTATGTTATCCTATAAACTGTAGAGTTTGTGATTTTTGTGAATTCTATGGAAAGATGGCCTTATGAAGTGGCGGATCTTAAACTCTAGATCGTTGTTTTATGGATGGAATAGAATATTTTTATGTGTAAAAATGTGAAATTATCTTCTGTTGCTCTTGTTCTGTGTTTACTCGTCTTTAATCATCAAACTGTTTTGAGTAATAGTATTGTAAAAAATGATATTCGAAAAGGGAATTCGCCAGTGAGCCTGGGAAATCTTTCTTTAGTTATAGATGAAGTAAAAAAGCATTATTATAAACCACTTGATAATGAGTTTTTGCTCAATCAAGCTGTTAGTGGTATGCTTTTTAGTCTTGATCCACATTCTTCTTATCTTAATTCCGAAGATCTAAAAGAGTTGGAAATGGAGACAGTAGGTAAGTTCGGTGGCATAGGAGTTGAAGTTGTTCCAGATCATGGAGCTATTAGAGTGATTGCCCCTATCGAGGATAGTCCAGCATATAAGGCCGGAGTAAGATCAAACGATTATATTATCCAGATTGATAATCAGCTTGTACATGATATGACTGTGCGTCATGCTATTACTATGATGCGCGGTAAAAAAGGAACTGATCTCAGTCTAACGATTATTCGTAAAAATGTCAGCAAACCTATAATATTCAAATTGCGACGTGAAATTATCAAGGCACCTACCATTAAAGAACGAATATTAGAATCATCTTATGGCTATATCAGGATAGCATATTTTCAGGAGCAAACTGAAAGTGATTTAGTAGAAGCTATTAAAAAAATGCAGAAAAGATTAAAATCTGTTGGTGGAATCAAAGGGTTGGTTTTGGATCTCAGAAACAATCCTGGAGGGTTATTAGTTTCTGCAATCAAGGTAGCTAATAATTTTCTTGATGCATCCTCTCTTAAGGATGATGGTTTAATTGTCTATACTAAGGGTCAATCTAAAGAATCACGAGTATCTGCTAAAGCTACAGTTGGTGATATAATCAGGGGTATTCCGATAGTGGTTTTAATTAATGGGGGTTCAGCTTCGGCATCAGAAGTGGTAGCCGGTGCTTTACAGGATCATAAACGTGCTATAATAGCTGGTACTACTAGTTTTGGTAAAGGCTCTGTACAGACTTTGATTCCGCTCGATAAAAATAGGATATCATTAGGAGCAATAAAATTAACTACAGCTCTTTATTATACTCCTAACGGAAGATCGATCCAAGCTAAAGGAATTAATCCTGATATTGTAGTAGAGGATATGCAATTTACTCGTAGTAGTAATCGAGATATGCCGAAATTTAATGAAATGGCTTTAGTTGGCCATATTGAAAGTGATGATAAAGATGGTAGACAACAAGTTTTGTCAACTAACGTAGAATTAGCTTATACAGATTATCAATTGTACGAAGCTCTCAATATCCTAAAAAGCCAAAATGTTATCAAGCAAGATGAATAATTGATGTCGAATATCTCTATTCGTGGTGCGCGTACTAACAATTTAAAAAATATTAATGTTGATTTACCAAGAAATAAACTGATAGTAATTACTGGTATTTCTGGTTCTGGAAAATCATCATTAGCTTTTGATACTTTGTACGCAGAAGGACAAAGACGATATGTTGAATCTTTATCAGTTCATGCTCGTCAATTTCTAGCAGTTCTGGAAAAACCAGACGTTGATCTAATTACTGGATTATCTCCGGCAATCGCCATAGAACAGAAATCGATATCTCGTAGTCCGCGTTCGACAGTGGGCACAGTAACTGAAATTTATGATTATCTTCGCTTGCTTTATGCTCGAGTAGGCTCCCCATGTTGTCCTAGACATCAAATTGTTTTAGAAGCGCAAACTGTTAGTCAAATGACAGATAGTGTTTTAGCGTTACCTTTGCAAACTAGTATTACTTTGTTGGCTCCGATGACTAATGTTCGTAAAGATGGGTGCGCTAGATTGTTTGCTAATCTACAAAGACAAGGATTTGTTCGTGTTCGTATTGATGGAAAAATTATTGAGCTTGATAAAGCTTCAATTTTAAATTTGCGTCATGCTCATACTGTTGAGGTAGTGATAGATAGTATGAAAGTTAATCCAGAAATAAAATTAAGAATTGCAGAATCATTTGAAACGGCTTTGCGTTTAACAAATGGTATAGTTCACGTTTTAGTTCAGTACAACGATAAGACTGAAGATAAAGTTTTTTCGGCTAAATTTTCTTGTCCGTTTTGTGGTTATAGCATAACTGCACTTGAGCCAAGCTTGTTTTCTTTTAATAGTCCAATTGGGGCTTGTTTGAGTTGCAATGGTTTAGGGGCTAAACGATCGTTCTCTTCGGAAAAAATTTTAATTGATCAAAATTTAAGTTTAGCTAATGGCGCAGTTTGCAACTGGAATCGTAAAAATCTTTATTATTTTTCTTTGCTAACATCGTTAGCTAATCATTATCATTTTGATCTCAATTTACCGTTTAAATCTTTACCAGAAAAAATTAAAAAAATTATTTTTTACGGAAGCGGTGACGAAAAAATAATTTTTAATTACCATTTAAGTGATTCGTCTAAAATTAATAGTATACATCCATTTGAAGGGGTAGTTCATAATTTATCACGACGTTATCAAAACACTGAATCGGAAGCAATACGTGAAATATTAAGTAAGTATTTAAGTATTACTATTTGCGACGAATGTGGAGGTACTCGTTTAAAAAACGAGGCCAATCATGTGTTTATTGGAAATAAAAATATTGCAGAAATTACTTCTTTGCCTATTACACAAGCTTTAGCATTTCTTTCTTCATTAAAGTTACCAGGTAAACGAGGTGAGATTAGTTTTAAAATTTTAGAAGAAATTAATAGTCGCCTTAATTTTTTATTGAATGTCGGTCTAGGATATTTAAGTTTAAATCGAGGTGCCGAAACTTTATCTTCAGGTGAATCTCAAAGAATTAGATTAGCCAGTCAACTCGGTTCTGGATTAATTGGGGTGATATATATTTTGGATGAACCAACTATTGGATTACATCAACGTGATAATGAACAACTTTTAAAGACTCTAGTTAATTTACGTGATTTAGGGAACACTGTTATTATAGTAGAACATGATGAAGCGGCAATGTTAATTGCAGATTATATTGTTGATATAGGAAATGGAGCAGGAATTCACGGAGGAAAAGTTATTTTTCAGGGAACCACTCAAGCTTTATTACGGAGCGGATCTACCTTGACTGGTAAATATTTAATTGGTGAACTAGGAATTACAGTTCCTAAGGAGCGTATATCATATAATTCAAGTCGTATTATCCGAATTATCGGAGCTAAACAAAATAATTTAAAAAATATCAATGTTGATATACCTATTGGTTTATTCACTTGTATAACAGGAATTTCTGGTTCAGGTAAATCTAGTTTGATTAATGATATTTTATACCCAGTGGCTGCTCGTACCTTTAATCATGCTATTTTTACACTACCTAAAACTTATGATCGAATAACTGGTTTTGAATATCTGGATAAAGTTATTTCTATTGATCAAAATCCTATTGGTTCTACTCCTCGATCCAATCCTGCTACTTATACTGGATTATTTGTCGAAATTCGAAATCTTTTTGCTAATACGATGGAATCTAGGGTACGCAATTACAAGTCAAGAAGATTTAGTTTTAATGTTGCAGGAGGTAGGTGTGAGGCTTGTTTGGGTGAGGGATTAATTAAAGTAGAAATGCATTTTTTGCCAGATATCTATGTTACGTGCGATGTTTGTCAAGGTAAGAGATACAATCGAGAAACCTTAGAGATAGAGTATAAGAATAAAAATATTGCAGAAGTTTTAGCAATGTCAGTAGAAGTAGCATCAGAGTTTTTTGCTACAATTCCAATAATTTCTCGTAAATTACAAACTCTTATTGAAGTTGGTTTAGCATATATTCCTTTGGGCCAGAGTGCTACTACTTTGTCTGGCGGGGAGGCTCAACGAATAAAATTGGCGAAAGAGTTATCACGTCGCGATACTGGAAAGACTCTATATATTCTTGATGAACCTACAATTGGTCTCCATCTACATGATATAAAACAATTGTTATTGGTATTACATAAGTTGCGTGATAATGGCGATACTGTAGTTGTTATCGAACATAATCTTGATGTAATTAAAACTGCTGATTGGATTATTGATCTCGGTCCTGATGGAGGAGATAATGGAGGTAAAATAGTGGCTGTTGGTACTCCAGAACAGATAGCTAAAAATCGCCATTCCCATACTGGAAAATTCTTAATGAAAAAATTAAAAAAACATATTAAATTTTAAACAAGTATATAATTTTGTTATAACACGCGCTTGAAATAAATAACTTAAATTATTTACTACTAAAATTTGTTCTACTATATCAATCGATAATTAAATTAAAATTTAAGTTGGTATTTACTATTTGAGGAACGCAATCTACTGTGGTTGATAGTTTCAATTGGTTTCGCGCTTTTTATAATACTAAATGCTGTTTATTAATTAACTAAAAATTAATCTGTTTCTTAGAATGATATTTATCAAAAATAAATTAATTACGAAAGTACATAGCAAAAATTCTAGTAATATGATATAAGAAATGAAGTTAAAATTTCTTGGAGAAATGATATGTCGATGAAGAAAATATTTACAATACCAACGTTTTTTTTACTGCTAAGCGTTTCAGTTTTTGCTGGATTAACGACTACTGTCGTAGCTGGTAATGATCTAAGAGAGCAAACGGTATCAGTATCTGAAACTAGAGTTTTTCCTAAAACCAGAATTGTAGCTAGAATTGGAGTGATAGATTTAAACAAAGTTTTGCTTGATTCATCGCAATTAGCAGATGCTAAAACTAAATTAAAGAAGAGATTTGGACCATATGAGAAAGAGCTAGATGATCTTCAGAGAAAGTTTCGTACTTCCATTGAAATGTTTAGTAAAAATAGTCCTACCATGAAGTCAGATGATCAAAAGAAGGAGCAACAAAAGATTATAGCGCAACAAAAGGAGCTTCAAGAAAAGCAAGCTAAGTTTCAGGAGGATGTTACTGCTGCCCAAAACGATGTTATGAAAAGTGTTATCAAAAAAGTTGAGGAAGTGGTAGCCAAGGTAGCTGTTGAAGAACAACTTGATTTAGTAATTACCAAAGCTAGTCTAGTTTATAATAAAAAAGAATTTGATATTACTAATAGTGTTTCCAAGCGATTAAAGGAGTAATATTATTAATTCATTAGGGACACATTTGTGTCCCTAATCCATCTTAAGTTACTCTAACTCCATTTCTTTGAAGTCAATTTATTATTGAATTATGACGGATAAGATAATTGCTGCTCTTCAAAGTCTTAAATGTTTTGCTGAGCATAGACAATTAATAGCAACATTGATGAGATTATTTCGCTTCAAATAAGTTATTTATTTCATAATAATCTTCGTACTATAAGTATATCATTGAATGATGATATGATGGGCTCAGGTGTTATAGATTATAATTAATTACGTTAATTAACGTCATTTATCAATATTATAAAAGTATTATATATTAATATCAATTTCATATTAATATACGGTTATTCTTAGATGAAGCTTACGATTAGGATAAAATTAGACGATATTATTCGGGATTAATTATGTCAATACAATTGAAAATCTTTTTCCGTTCACTAGGTTTTATTTTGGTATTGGTTTTAGTTGTTTGTGGTTATCTCGGTTTAAATTTCGTTATAGATAAGATTGAAACCAAAGAGAAGCAAATTGAAGAAATTCATAGTGAATTAAGACAATTACAGAATAGATACGATCAACTTCAAAATAGTTTCCAAGAAACATATCATGCTATTCAGCCAATTAAAAATATCACAACCAATGATTGGCATTTAATGATTATTAAACATCTTGTATATATAGCTGATCTATCTTTAAATACTACCAAAGATACAGAACTTGCTTTAGCGTGTTTGTTGATGGCCAAACAGTATACCAATGTTTCTGAATTATCAATAATTAAGAATAGTTTGGATAAAGACATAGTAAATTTACAAGCATTACCGATAACTAATATTTTCTCATTAATTTCTAAAATAGAAATTCTTAGTAAAAAGATTAATGCTATGCCTGTTAGAATCAAGCAATTCATACCAGATACAGAATCAGATATAGATCGCAATTCTTCTGTCAATATGACTTTAAGGCAGCGTTTTTTTATAAGTACCATTAAGGCACTAAAAGACATAGTAATTATAAGACATCAAGCGATTGAAACGTTACTGCCAGAACAAGAAGTTATAATGCACCTCACTATTCAAACCAAGTTATTGCAAGCCGAGTTAGCAGTTATAAATCGGCAAAATCAGCTTTATCGCGAATGTTTAGAAGGAGCTATTAATTTAATTATTAGATATTTGGTTGCAGATAGAGTTGCATTAACTTCTATTCTAGAGACATTTAAAGAATTACAGCAAGTAGATTTACAACCAAAGCTTCCTAGCCTTAAAGAGACTCTCGCTATAATAAATAATCTAACTATTCCTTCATTAGTTAAAGGTAGCAAGTCAACATGAAAAAGACGCTTTTTTACTTCTTGATATTATTGTTAACTGTTTGGTTTGAGGTAATGATGCGTAGTTATCACGGATATGTTCTAATCACTATTAATAACATTAGTGTAGAAACATCATTGTGGTTTGCAATAGTTATTTTGATTTTTTTATTTATAATTTTTTATATAATTTTACGTTTTAAAGATGGCATCAGCGCCATATCATCTTACATTAAACGACAATTCAATGATTATCAAAAAAAGTTTGCTCATAAACAGACAGTTGCGGGATTGTATGATCTTATTGAAGGGAATTGGAGTAGAGCTGAAAAAAAAATACTACGTTCTGCTAATCACAGTGATATGCCAATTGTTAATTATTTAGCTGCAACATTTATGATTAAACATCGATATACAATTAAGCGTCGTAATAGTTATTCATGCTTAATGCAGCAGATATCTCAAGATAATCAAATAGTTGTTGGATTAACACAGGCTAGCTTGCAAATTAGTAATTATTTGTGGCAGCAAGCCATCCTGACATTACAAGATCTATATCGTTTACGACCAAAAAATATTTTTGTTTTACAGTTATTGCAGCAAGTTTATTTGGAACTAAAAGATTGGGATGGTTTAAAAAAAATATTACCTCTTTTAAAGAGATATCAAATTAGAGAAATAGATTATATTAATAATCTTGAAGAAAGAATTTATCGAGAACTTTTTATAATAGGATCGTCTAATGGTGATATAGATGATTTGTGGAGTAATCTCCCCGGTTATCTTAAAAAAAAATCAACTTTAGTGGCTATTTATACCAAGTATTTGATTGATCACAATAGAAACGAAGATGCAGAGCTGATACTTAAAGTTGTTTTGCATCGGAATTTTGATGATGGGTTATTGAATCTTTATGCTACTCTCTCTCCTGTGCAGCCAATAAAATATTTGAATCGAGCGGAAAAATGGTTACAAAATCATCAAGAAAATCCTAGTCTTTTACTTTGTCTCGGTAGAATTTGTCGTGAACAAAAATTATGGGGTAAGGCATTATATTATTTGGAGAGGAGCGTCAAACTTAAGCCAACTATTGGTGTATATATCGAACTAGGACGAATTATGACATTACAGCATGATTGGAAAAAAGCAATAGCTTTTTACGAAAAAGCTGCACAGTTATCTTTAAATGGTATGTAATCATGATTAAATATAATGAACTTGCAAATGCTATTAGATTTTTAAGTGTCGATGCCATTCAAAAAGCTAACTCTGGACATCCAGGAATGCCGCTTGGTATGGCTGATATTGCGACAGTTCTATGGCGTGAATTTTTGCGTCATAATCCTAATAATCCTAATTGGGTTAATCGAGATCGTTTTATTCTATCTAATGGACACGGTTCAATGTTATTGTATTCACTGTTACATTTGACTGGGTATGATCTATCATTAGACGAATTGAAAAATTTTAGGCAATTAAATTCTAAGACTCCCGGGCATCCGGAGATTGGTTTAACTGCAGGGGTAGAAACTACTACTGGACCACTTGGGCAGGGATTAGCTAATGCAGTTGGCATAGCTTTAGCAGAAAAAATTTTGGCTACCCAGTTTAATAGAACTGGATTTAATATTGTTGATCATTACACTTATGTCTTTGTTGGTGATGGATGTTTAATGGAAGGTATCTCACATGAGGTGGCTTCTTTTGCTGGTACCCATGGTTTGGGTAAATTGATTATGTTTTGGGACAATAATGGAATCTCTATTGATGGTAGAACCAATGGTTGGTTTACAGAAGATATCATCAAGCGTTTTCAAGCATATAATTGGAATGTAATATCAAATGTTGATGGACATGATCCTGTTGAGATTCGCGCTGCTATTCACGAATCTCAAAGTGCTGCTAATCAACCAAGTATAATTTGTTGTAAAACTGTAATTGGTTATGGCGCTCCTGGTGTGTGTAATTCTCATGTTTGTCATGGTTCACCAATTGGCACCAAAGAAATTTTAGCGATGCGTGTCAATTTAGATTGGAAAAGCGCCCCTTTCGTAATTCCAGATGAATTGTATGCTGCTTGGGATATGCGTAAGAAAGGACATACAGAGGAAGAGAAGTGGCAAAGTTTGTACAACGGATATTATAAACAATTTCCGAAACTCGCTCAAGAATTTTTAAGACGCAAATGCGGTAAATTTCCAAATGATTTTGTTAAGAAATTTCAAAAATATATTGAGAGAACTGCTACTAGTGTTACTAATTTAGCAACTCGTAAGTTCTCACAAGAAATTTTGAACTTCTGTGGCCCGCTATTACCGGAACTACTAGGTGGATCTGCGGATTTAACTCTATCTAATCTAACTAAGTGGTATGGTTCGAAAACCATAAATCTAAGTGATGCCTCAGGGAATTATTTACAGTATGGTGTTAGAGAGTTCGGTATGTTTGCAATTATGAATGGGATAGCATTATATGGCGGTTTCATTCCTTATGGAGGAACTTTTTTGGTATTTGCAAGTTATGGCCATAGCGCTATTCGTATGGCAGCCATGATGAAGCAGCAAGTTATATATGTTTTTAGCCACGATTCCATTGGCTTGGGAGAAGATGGGCCTACCCATCAACCGGTAGAACATTTGGCAATGTTACGCGCTACCCCTAATTTATCGGTATGGCGACCTTATGATATGATAGAAACAGCAGTTGCTTGGAAATATGCATTAAGTAATAAAATAGGCCCTACTGTTTTAGTCCTCACTCGTCAAAATTTTGATAAAATACATAACTACAATGGTATAAACGATGCAAAACGCGGTGGTTATATCTTAATTGATGCAGAAGATAACGATATAGATTGCATTTTAATTGCCACTGGTTCGGAAGTAGCTTTAGCTTGTAGTGTAGCTTTAAAATTAAAAGAGAAATTTGATAAGCAAATAAGAGTTGTTTCTATGCCATCACAGGATGTTTTCGATAAGCAAGATGAGGATTATAGAAATAAGATTTTACCCAAACAGATTACCAAGAGAATTGCAATAGAAGCAGCTTCTTCGCAGTCCTGGTACAAATATGTCGGAGTTGATGGCAAGATAATCGGGTTAGATTGCTATGGAAAATCGGCTTCAGATAAAATATTATTTGAGTTTTTCGGTTTTTCGGAGCACAATGTTGCTAGTACTGTTTTAGGCGAATGATGCTGTTAATGTTTTAATTAATAGAGAGAAGAAATGTCTATAAAAATAGCAATTAATGGTTATGGTAGGATAGGACGCAATGTATTGCGTGCCGTATACGAAGAAGGATATCGCAATGATATTGAAGTGGTTGCGGTAAATGATCTGGGCGATGCAAAGGTAAATGCATATTTGACTACTTATGATACAGTTCATGGTAAATTTATCGGTACTATTGAGACTGATGGAGATTATATGATAGTTAATGGTGACAAGATTAAAGTATTGGCTGAAAAAGATCCATCAAAAATGCCTTGGAAAAATCTAGATGTAGATGTTGTTTTTGAATGCACCGGTAGATTTACTAGTAAATCAAAAGCAATGGCTCACATTGATGCCGGAGCCAAGAAAGTTATGATTTCAGCTCCAGGAGAAAATGTTGATGCTACTGTCGTATATGGAGTAAATCACAATACTTTGTTGGCTAATCATCAGGTTATTTCTAATGGCTCATGTACTACTAATTGTTTAGCTCCTGTAGCCAAAGTCTTACATGAAAAGATTGGTATAGTTAGTGGGCTTATGACGACGATTCATTCTTATACCAATGATCAAGTATTAATCGATGTATATCATAAGGATTTGCGTCGTGCTAGGAGTGCTACTCAATCAATGATTCCAACTAAAACTGGTGCAGCTTCAGCGGTAGGTTCTGTATTGCCGCAATTAGCTGGAAAATTGGATGGTCTTGCTGTTCGCGTACCAACTGCCAATGTTTCATTGGTTGACTTAGTGTTTGAATCAATGCGTCTCTCTTCTAGAGAAGAGGTAAATTTAATAATGAAAGAGGCTTCTTTGGGGGAACTCAAGAATGTTCTGGGTTATAATGATTTACCATTAGTGTCGCATGATTTTAATCATAATTCTTTATCTTCTATTTTTGAGTCCACTCAAACCAAAGTTATTGGTAAGACAGTAAAAGTACTTTCTTGGTATGATAATGAGTGGGGTTTTTCAACTAGGATGTTAGATGTGGCCAAATTTTGGATGCAAGTCATCAATTGATTTGGAAATAAGTTAATAGAGAGAATTCATGGCAATTTTAAGGATGACTGATTTAGATTTAAAAGGTAAAAGTGTATTAATCAGAGTAGATTTTAATGTACCGTTAAAGAATGGTGTTATTACTAGTGATAAACGGTTAAGAGCATCGGCTCCCACTTTGAAATTAGCAGCTGATGCTGGAGCAAAGGTTATTGTTTTGTCTCATCTTGGACAACCTGAAGAGGGAGTTTTTAATAAAGAGTTTTCTTTAAAACCTATTGCAGGTTGGCTTAGTAAATATTTTGGCAAAGATATTCGTTTAGAGAGAGATTGGTTATCTGGTGTAAATGTTGAGTTTGGCGAAATAGTTCTTTGTGAGAATGTTCGTTTTAATCATGGAGAGAAAAAGGATGACAAGGAATTGGCTAAAAAAATTTCATCATTTTGTGACATCTTTGTGATGGATGCTTTTGCTACATCTCATCGGGCTCATGCTTCTACTCATGGTGTAGGATTATATGCTCCTGTTGTATGTGCTGGTCCATTGTTTATGGCAGAACTAGAAGCATTAAGTAAGGCTCTAGATCATCCTGATTGTCCATTAGTTGCAATTGTTGGTGGTTCAAAAGTTTCTACCAAGCTTCAGTTGCTTGAAAATTTAATTGACAAAGTTGATTACTTGTTAGTAGGCGGAGGAATTGCTAATACTTTTTTGGCGGCTAATGATTTATCTGTAGGTAAATCTCTATGTGAGATGAGTTTTCTTGATAAGACTAAAGAACTTATAGTTTCTGCAAGAAAACGTGGTGTTGGAATTCTAATTCCAAGTGATGTTGTTGTTGTTAAAGAAATGTCCGAGACTTCTAAAGCAACAATTAAAGATGTTACAACCATATCATCAGATGATATGGTTGTAGATATCGGTCCTGAGACTCGCCAATGTGTATGTAAAATTGTTAGAGAAGCAAAAACAATCGTATGGAATGGTCCGGTAGGAGTTTTTGAGATTGATCAGTTCAGTGAGGGAACAAAGGATTTAGCTTTTGCAGTTGCTAATAGTAAAGCTTTTTCTGTTGCTGGCGGTGGCGATACTATTGCTGCTATTGAAAAATTTGGAGTTGAGCAACAAATATCTTATATTTCTACAGCTGGAGGGGCTTTTTTAGAATATTTTCAAGGATGTAAATTACCAGCTATTGAAATGTTAGAGGCTCGAGGAAAGTACAGTTTAGGAGAAAATTATGCAAATTGATTTCAATGTATTAGATAATTACGATATAAATCATATTGAAAATATTAGAAGAACTAAAATTGTCGCAACATTAGGTCCATCTTCGAATAGTTTAGATGCTTTACGTCGAATGATTGCAGCAGGTGTTGATGTGGTACGATTGAACTTTTCTCACGGTACTATAGAAGAACGTAAAAATCTAGTTAATCTTGTAAGGTTAGCTGCTAAAGCTGAAGGGAAAATAGTTGGAGTTTTAGCTGATTTGCAAGGTCCTAAGATTCGTATAGCTAAATTCAAAACTGGCAAAGTGATTTTAAAAGAGAATGACATTTTTGTATTAGATGCTTCCTTATCACGAGATATTGGCGATGAAACTGCAGTCGGTGTTGATTACAAAGAATTACCTCGTGATGTTAAAGCTGGAGATGTTTTATTGCTTGATGATGGTCGTTTGGTTTTTGCTGTAGAAAAAGTTATTGGTGCTCGGATTATTTGTAGAGTTAAAGTTGGTGGAGAATTGTCTAATAATAAGGGAATTAATCGTCAAGGAGGAGGATTATCTGCTGGAGCACTTACTGATAAAGATCGCGAAGATATAATAACTGCAGTTACTTTAAAAGTAGATTATATTGCTGTTTCTTTTGTTCGTTCTAAATCAGATATAGAAGAAGCTAAGGCATTAATCGCTAAAGCCGGAGGAGGGGTATCCGGGATGAAAGTTGGGGTAATTGCCAAGATAGAGCGTTGTGAGGCTATTGTTCCAAAGAATTTACAGGAAATTATCAGGGCTTCTGATGGAATTATGGTAGCACGGGGAGATTTGGCTGTAGAAATAGGTGATGCTAATGTACCAGGAGCTCAGAAGTTGATGATTCATTATGCTCGTCTTTTGCGTAAACCGATAATTACTGCCACTCAAATGATGGAAACTATGATTCATAATGTGGTGCCTACTAGAGCAGAAGTTTCTGATGTAGCTAATGCTGTTTTAGATGGTACTGATGCTGTAATGTTGTCAGCTGAAACTGCAGTAGGAAAACATCCATCATTAGTAATTCAGACAGTGAGCCGCGTGTGCTTAGCTGCAGAAAAGTTATCGCAGTCTTCCGAAGTTAGTTATCAACCAAAAGAATATTTAAAATCAGATGAAGCTGTTGCAGCAGCTGCAATGTATATTGCTACCCATCTTCGTACAAAGGCTGTTGTTTCTTTGACTGAAACTGGTTCAACTGCTCTATTGATATCTAGAGTGCGTTCAAATATTCCGATTTATGGGTTAAGTCGTGATGGTAATGCTTTAGGTAGAATGGCGTTATATAATAATGTTTATCCTATTGAATTTGATGTTACTGGTTTTAAAAATAATAGTGAACTTAAACAGGCGGTGCTTAATACTATCAAACGAACTAAATTAGTGAATACTGGTGATTCAATAGTGATTACAAATGGCGATAATATAGGCGTTACCGGTAAAACTAATTCATTAACAATTCTACAGGCGATTTAATGTTTTTGAAATTGTTGTGTATATTGTTAACGATCTATGTTACTGGTCAGTTATTTATTTATTTAAGAAGACATCCTGGAGCTTTTTCAAAGAAAAGCCTTAGTAGTAGTTTGTTTGTTCTAGGAATTTTAGCATTGCTATTAATTGGCCTGGTATCAGGGTTGGTTTTTTGGTTAAATATTAAAAAGAACGTTAATCCATAATTGGTAATTGTAAAATGATTGTTGATTGTTGTAGTTCAGTTACGATAGATCGGTAGTTGTTTGTTTTTTATTATTAATCTGAAGTTATAGAATTTGTTTTGTAAAAAATGAAGATCATTGTGAGTATCTATATCTATCGATGATGTTAGTTAACTATTTTCTAAATTAATTACAGGATGTTCTAGTTTTATTCCTCCCTCTGTGTTATTGAAATTTTTTTATTTCCATTTCGTATGATGTTCAATTTAACTCAATGATTTATTATTGCCGTAATGTATTTCCATAGATTACTAGATATAGTATTTTAAAAGATAATAAAACGATTGATGTTTTCTGAACCCAAATCAATGGAATTTGAATTGCTTTAATTAGACGATAATAATTAACTGTATGTCAAATATAGTCAAACAATCCCCTATTTTGAGAGTAGCAGTACCGTCTCCACTATATAATTTGTTTGATTATTTATTACCGAAAAAAATAGTGTCGGAACACATTCTTCCTGGTATTCGAGTAGTAGTGCCATTTGGTAATAGAGAATTAGTTGGAGTAGTATTAGAAATTACCACCAATTCTAAATATAATACCAGACTAAAGCGGGTCATAGCAATTCTAGATGATATTCCTATATTACCTTCTAAGATTTTAGATTTGATTCGTTGGACTAGTGATTATTATCATCATCCTATAGGTGATGTAGTTAGCCATGTATTACCTAAACTTATGCGTCAAATGAACCATAAAAGAAGTGTAGCAAAATTACATACTTGTATTAAGAAGTATTCAAAAAATATTATTGTTGCTCCTATTCTCAAGCTTAATAATCACCAACAACAAGCATTTAATGCTATTAGAAAACATCTTAATAAATTTAAGACTTTCTTATTAGATGGTATAACTGGTAGCGGTAAAACTGAGATATATTTTCATCTAATTACGGAGGTCATTGCCTTAAATAAACAGGCATTAGTTTTAATACCAGAGATAAATTTAACTCCACAAACAATTACTAGATTTACTGAGCGTTTTCAGGAAAAAATTGCGGTTTTGCACTCTAGATTAACTCTTAAAGAGCGTTTAATTTCGTGGCAGCTTGCTAAAAATGGTATTGCTTCAATAATTATTGGTACTCGTTCAGCGATGTTTGTTATTTTAAAAAATCCTGGAATTATTATTGTCGATGAAGAGCACGATCTTTCTTTTAAACAACAGGCTAGATTGAGGTATTCAGCTAGAGATTTAGCAGTGGTACGTGGAAAACTAGAAAATATTCCAGTAGTTTTAGGATCAGCTACGCCATCTTTTGAAAGCGTTTTAAATGTCAATCGTAAGCGTTATATTGGATTAACTTTACCAGAACGTGCCGGAGGAGCAATCCATCCTAGTTTCCATTTAGTTGATATGCGTAATCAAAAATTACGTGGGGGTATTGCTGAAAATTTACTTTTTCAAATGAAAAAACATCTCAATTGCGGAGGGCAGATTTTAGTTTTTTTGAATCGGCGCGGTTTTGCGCCAATCTTAATTTGCCGTCATTGTGGTTGGGTTGCTGAATGTAAATATTGCGATGCTCGTTTAACTATTCATCAAATAAATAATCTCTTATGCTGTCATCATTGCGGTAATATTGTACTCATTCCTGCTAAATGCCCTAAATGTTGTAAAGGAAAACTACTTAAATTGGGATATGGTACTGAACGAGTGACCGCGGTATTGCAAAAAATTTTTCCAGAAATTAGCTTAGTTAGGATTGATAGTGATACTATTAAAAGAAAAAATTCTTTAGAGATAGTGTTAAATGACATTTATACCGAGAAGCATAAAATTTTAATTGGTACCCAGATGATTACTAAGGGACATCACTTTCCTAAAGTGAGCATGGTAGCTATCTTAGATATCGATCATGGTTTATTTAGTTCAGATTTCCGTGCTAGTGAACATCTAGCACAACTAATTATCCAGGTTGCTGGGCGAGCAGGTAGAGCTAGCTTACCTGGAGAAGTTTATCTGCAAACACATCATCCAAATCACCAGTTACTTTTGAATTTGATTAGTGGTGGATATGCCAGTTTTGTTAGTAGTTGTTTGGTAGAGAGACAAGCAGCAGAGTTGCCACCATATACTTATTTAGCTTTGTTTCAAGTAGAGAGTAAAAATGGAAAATTAGTATTCGAATATCTGAATTTATTGAAGACTACAGCTAATATTAAATTAGATAATATGATTAGAATTTTTGGTCCAGTCGCCACTATTATGAAACGCAAGGCTGGATACTTTCGCGCCCAATTGTTATTACAAAGTAATAATCGAGATAAATTACATCAAGCGTTAAATGTTTTTTTACAACTTATCCTTGATACTTCAAGATCTTTGCGTAATTTACGATGGTTTCTGGATGTAGATCCGGTTGAATTTGATTAGTTTTATGTTTTCAAAAATACACTCAAGTTTTACAAGTACTTGTGAAGCTAGCATCATTAATATCTAATGTAACCGCGTAAGCATAAATCTGTATAGTATAAAAATTTTGGTGATAACTTGACAATATCATCTTCATTCCAATAAAAATGATAAAGTTTATGATAAAACAATTAGATCTAAATTACAAAATGTATGTAGTTAATATCTTTTCTAATTTTTAACTTCAATTAATTCATATTAAAAATTTCTTACTGAATTATTACTACTAACGATGAACACTATAGCTATAAACATAGCTATTTTTTGTGTGAGATAACTGTAGTACAGTTTATAA
>JAISGM010000004.1 GCA_031263085.1 Coxiellaceae bacterium | reverse complement strand
AAAATCCTTCTTTGTTGGAGAAGATAGCAAATCGCGCATATAAAGAAATAGCTATGTCTCCAGAATATTCTTGCGATGGATTTACTAAAAAGTGCGGACAAGTTTTATCTGAAGAAATAAAAGCTAGAAGATATGATAAATATCAAGTTGATTATTATACGAAGAGAGAATTTAAAACAACCATACTTTTTAGTTATACTTATTTTTTTTATTGGTACATTGCTAGGAATTTGCAAAGAATTTTTTTTTCACAGAAAATCCATTTCTGCATGTTTTGGTGTGCATTAAAAATGCCCCATTCCTTGCTTCGCATTATACGTCCCATGTTGAAAATTATAGGTAGATAATGTCTAATTTTTCTAGAATTTTTTATTTTTTTTTAGGTGCGTTATTGCCATTGCCAGTCTTTTACGATTTAGGATTAAAATCATTTATAATATTAAGTTCGGAACAACTATTAAAGTTAGGCGATTTACAGGTAATAAAAACGGTAATACCATTACCAATGTGCTTTTTCGTAGTATGTATACTTGCATGTATATTGTTTTTTGTACCGAAAGACAATAAATTTAAATATCAACAGAAAAATGCTCTAATTTTGTTTGTGTTATTTTTTCTTGTTCTAGTAGAGGGTATTACCCCAATACAAAAGGTTTTTGCTTTATGTTTCCCTTTTTTCCTATTACATATACTTTGTTATATATGCCTATCAAGATTTTTATCCAATTTGTTGTTTGGATATGTTTTTTCATTATTATTTTTTGTTACATTACACTTCATTAGTGCGTGTTTCTCTATTTTATTCAGCGATATACCGACATTTGGTTTTTCGTTTGCATCAGAAACAAGAGTGGTTGAACCGTTCAGATTTTTTTTTGGATATTATATATATCAATCACTTGTTTCATATTCCGCAATACTATCATTTCTAGGATGTACAATCGTGATTTACATGTTAAGTCTGAGAAAAGGTATAGAGCGTACTCTCCTCTTTCTAATGAGTATAATAATTTTTTTTGTTGTTCAATTGGGTTCTAGAAAGGCTATACTGGCTGATATAGCACTAATCATAGGTTTAATAATCGTTTATTTTTTAAATAAAAAGAAGATATTAAAATTTAAGCATGTGATTGTCAGCGTCATTGTATTAGCATGTATAGCTTGTTTATTAGCTGCCAATATGAATATGCATTTTGATGCGTACACATGTAAAAAAATAATATTTTTATTGCTAGATAACAGAAAAGATAATTATATGTCTTTTTTTTCAAAAATCGCAGAGCTATCTTTTATGCAAATAATGTTCGGTTGTTTGAAGTCTCCTATCGGTTGGGATACTTTGTCATATCATAATCTTATTATGAAATTTATAGTAAGTATCGGATTGTTTGGTATTGTTATTTTTTTGTGGTCTTTTCTATATCATGTAAATTTGTTATGGCGGGTAATGAAGCAAGTGTTTGTGAATATCAGAAATGAGGAACGGATATTACATGTTTATATTAAGATGTGGATAGTATTTGCCATATGTTCGTTTGTTCTGTCCAATACGTGGAATGTTAATTTCCAATTACCATATTATATGACTAATGTTAGCTTCATTTCTTTAAGTTATTTTTATTTTCTGAACAAACTAATGAATAAAGAGAATTATGAATTATAATAATTTCTACATATCTTAGATAGAGATTTTTATGCGAATACTTATTTTAGGTGGTGATGGTATGCTGGGGCATCAGCTTTTTTTGCATTTGCGAGAGAATCATGAAGTCAAAGTTACTCTAAAGAAAAATTTATCTCTATACAGTAATATAGATTTATTTGATTATGAAAATTCATATTTTGGTGTAGATGCTTTAAATCACTTTGATTTAATAAAGATTTTTTCGGATTTTATGCCAGAGATTGTTATTAATGCTATTGGTATTATTAAACAAAGATGTGCATCAGATAATGTATATTTGTCATTACAAATTAATTCGTTATTACCTCATAGATTGTTAGTATTATGCAAGTTAATAAAAAGCAAATTAATACATTTTAGTACAGATTGTGTTTTTTCTGGTTTGAAAGGAAATTATACCGAAGAAGATTTACCAGATGCACAGGATGTATATGGAAGAACAAAAATATTAGGAGAGGTAGTCGAGGGAAATTGTCTTACTTTAAGGGTATCTATTGTTGGTTTAGAGCTTTTTAATAAAAGAAGTTTAATTGAATGGTTCTTGCAACAAAGAGGAGAGATTAGTGGTTTTGCTAATGCTATATATACTGGAATTTCTAACATAGAAATAGCGAGAATAATTGAGCATATATTAGTTTTCTATCCTAAATTATGCGGATTATTTCATATAGCTTCAGAAAAGATATCTAAATATGATTTATTATGTAGATTGTATAAAGCATTAAATAAAAAAAATATAAAAATCAGATCAAATGACAAAATGTTTTGTGATCGTAGTTTGGTAGACAAAAAGTTCCATGATATTGTAGATTATAAAATCCTCGGATGGAATGATATGCTAAGTGAATTGGCGATGCTTATAAAAAAGAGAGATGATATAATAAAATATAGGTGATATATCATGGTTTTGAATAAAACAACATTGTTAATTGTTGGTGGAACTGGTTCTTTCGGTAGTGCCGTTGTCAGTAGACTTTTTGAAACTAATGTTAAAGAGATTCGTATTTTCAGTCGTGATGAAAAAAAACAAGAAGATATGAGAATTAAATATCATGATTCTAGATTAAAATTTTACATAGGAGATATTCGCGATTATTCAAGTATTCTTGATGCGATGCATGGTGTCGATTATGTTTTTCATGCCGCAGCTTTAAAGCAAGTTCCTTCATGTGAATTCCATCCAATGGAGGCAGTAAAGACCAATATAGTAGGTACAGAGAATGTTCTAAATGCTGCAATTGACAGTAAAGTAAAGCAAGTAGTTTGTCTTAGTACCGATAAAGCTGTTTATCCGATAAATGCCATGGGAATTTCTAAGGCGATGATGGAAAAAGTTATGATAGCTAAATCGCGTAATTGTGATAAAACTGTTATATGCGGAACTCGTTACGGAAATGTAATGGCATCGCGTGGATCTGTGATCCCGCTTTTTTTTGAACAGCTTAAGGCAGATATTCCTATAACAATAACAGACCCTAAGATGACGCGTTTTATGATGACATTAGAACAAGCTATTGATTTAGTTTTGTATGCATTTAAATATGGTCGTAATGGCGATATTTTTGTACAAAAAGCACCAGCAGCTACCATAGAAACATTAGTAGAAGCATTATTTGAAATATTTGGCAAAAAGAAATATGTAATTATCGGAACTCGACATGGTGAAAAACTCTATGAAACACTGATAAGTCGTGAAGAGATGATGCGTACTGAAGATTTGGGTGCTTATTTTAGAATTATTCCAGATTCACGTGATTTAAATTATAGTAAATATGTAGAACAGGGATCATTAAATATCTATGATTATAGTGATTATAATTCTCACAATACTGAAAGACTAGATATTACAAATATGAAAAAATTGTTGTCTAGATTAGAATTGTAAATTAAAGCATTTTATGAAAATACTGATTACAGGTTCCGAGGGTTTTATTGGAAAGAATTTATTTTCTAAACTGAAAGAACTTCCAGAGATTAATATTGTACGTTTAAGCAGAAAGTCTTCCATTGAGTATTTACGAGAGCAGGTGAGCGATGGAAATATCGAATTTATTTTTCATCTTGCTGGAGTTAATCGTCCTACCGATATTTGTAAATTTATCGATAATTCTGATTTTACCAGAATGCTTTGTAATCTAATAATCACTTCTGAAAAAAAAATACCGATAGTTTTTTCTTCTTCAATACAAGCTAATCTTGATAATCCATATGGGGTTAGTAAGTTAGAAAGTGAAAAAATATTATTGGATTATGGTAAAAAAACTAATGCTTTAGTCTACATATATAGATTACCTAATGTATTCGGTAAATGGTGTCGTCCTAATTATAATTCTGTGGTTGCCACTTTTTGTTATAATATTAATAAAGGATTGCCAATTCAAATACATGATCCTAATACATCCATTAGATTAGTATATATAGATGATGTAGTATCTTCATTTATAGAGATTTTACAGCGAAGACCTAAAAATACTTGTTGCGAAGTTAAGCCAGTATATTCAATTACTGTAGGCGATCTAGTGAAACAGCTTAGATATTTCAAAGAGAACAAAAAAATAATCAATGATGATGCATTAACTCGCGCCTTAAGTACTACTTATAATTCTTATAATAGTCAATTATCTTCAATCTAATTTTATATATAAATAATATGAAGAAACTTAAAGTAATGACTGTAATTGGTACCCGTCCAGAAATTATTCGTTTATCACGAATAATTGCTAAACTTGATAAATATTGTCATCATATTTTAGTCCATACTGGGCAGAATTATGATTATGAATTAAATGAAATATTTTTAAGCGATCTAAATATACGTAAGCCTGATTTTTTTTTAAATGCCGCTGGAAATACGTCTTCTGAGACTATTGGTAAAATTATTATTAGTATTAATAATGTTTTTGAGCAAACAAGACCTGATGCTTTGTTAGTTTTGGGCGACACTAACAGTTGTTTGGCTGTAATTTCCGCTAAAAGATGGCAAATACCAATTTTCCATATAGAGGCAGGAAATCGTTGTTTTGACCAACGAGTACCAGAAGAAATAAATCGTCGTATTATTGATCATATAGCAGATATTAATCTCACTTATAGTTCTATTGCTCGTGAATATTTATTAAGTGAAGGATTCCCTGCGGATAGAATTATAAAAATTGGCAGTCCTATGTTTGAAGTTCTCTCAAGTTATAAAAAAAAATTCGAGCAATCAAATATAGTAGAGAGATTAGGTTTGCAAGATAAAAAATATTTTGTTGTAAGTACTCATAGGGAAGAGAATATTGATAGTGATTCTAATTTGCTTAAATTAGTAGGTATTTTTAATACAATAGCGAAAATTTATGGCGATCCTATAATAATTTCTACTCATCCACGGACGCAAAAAAGGATTATCGCTATGAACGTTTCTTTTCATCCGCTAATAAAATTATTAAAACCTCTGGGATTTAGTGATTATATCAAATTGCAAGTATCGGCACGTGCTGTTCTTTCTGATAGTGGCACTATTACTGAGGAATCTTCTATTTTGGATTTTCCAGCATTAAATATAAGAGAGGTGCATGAGCGTCCAGAAGGTTTTGAAGAAGCTGCAGTTATGATGGTTGGTTTAGAAGTTGATAGGGTATTACAGGGACTTAATATTTTAAGTCAACAAGGTAGCGATAATAGTAGTAATTTAAGAATTGTGTCAGATTATGCAGTTCCTAATGTCTCAGAGAAAATAATCAGAATTATTTATAGCTATACTGATTATGTTAATAGAGTAGTTTGGAAAAAATAAGTAGATATGCGTATTCTTTTATTAACACAGATATTTGATCCAGAACCTACCTTTAAGGGAATGGTTTTTGCTAAAGCATTACAGGATGCTGGTCATGAAATAGAAATAATCACAGGTTTCCCTAACTATCCTGGTGGGAAAATATATACAGGATACAAATTAAAGTGGAGACAAAAAGAAGATGTTAGCGGTATCAAAATTACTCGAGTTTTTCTTTTTCCTAGTCATAGTCGTTCTTTAATTAAGCGTATAATAAATTATTCTACATTCGCAATATCTGCTTGTTTATATGGAGTATTTGGAGCTAAAAAAGCTGATGTGATATATGTTTTTTGTACACCAATTACTGTTGGTTTGGCAGCAGTTATAATTGGTTTTTTCCAAAAAATACCATTTTTGCTAGACATTCAAGATTTATGGCCTGATACTTTGCGAGCAACAGGCATGTTAAATAACAAATATTTACTAAAAGTAGTAGATATATTTTGTAAGTTAATTTATCAAAGAGCTAAATACATTGTAGTTTTGTCTCCAGGAATGCGTCAATTATTGATTGATCGTAAAGTTCCTGGCGCTAAAGTTGGTGTTGTGTATAATTGGGCTAATGAGAAGTTAATTTTTTCTTGCATTCCAGTTGATTTTTGTCAACTGAATTTACTTCCTGGTAAATTTAATGTAGTTTTTGCCGGTAATATGGGTAAAGCTCAGGCCTTAGATACAATATTGTTAGTAGCAAAGCGAATCAGGGGAATTAATTCAAAAATACAATTTGTTTTGGTTGGTGATGGTATAGAAGTAGAGAGATTAAAGAGAATTGTTTTAGAACAACAAATTGATAATGTTAGATTTATATCCAGAATGGAGATGCAGAGAATCGGCGCTGTTTTGCAGCTAGCTAATATTCTATTGGTACATTTGAAAAATGATCCATTATTTGAGATAACTATTCCATCGAAGACGCAGGCATATATGGCTTTTGGTAAGCCAATTTTAATGGCAGTTAAGGGCGATGGCGCTGATTTGATAAAACTGGCTAAGGCTGGGTATTGTGCTGACCCCGAGAATGTTGATTCTATTGTAAATTCTATTTTGGAAATGGCAGAGTTATCTGGTGAAGTATTAAATAATATGGGATTAAATGGAAAAGAGTTTTATAATAAAAATTTGTCATTGAAGATCGGTGTTGAAAAATTTTTAAATATATTTGACAGTATGATTCACTGATTTATTAGAATTTTAAATAACTATGATCATTTTAAGATGTCATAAAATATTTCTAAAATCGAGGATGATATGAGTTTAGTAAAAAATGTAATACAAAAATTTAGCAAAAAAAATGCTGTTATTTGTATAATCGGTCTCGGATATGTAGGATTGCCTTTAGTAGCAGCTTTGTTAAAAAATAAGTTTAATGTACTGGGTTTTGATGTCGATTTAAAAAAAATAAATAAGCTGAAGAGAGGAAAGTCGTATATTAAAAATTTCAGTGATCAAGATATTGTAGCATTTAATAATACCGGTAGGTTTGATTGTAGCAATAATCCCGATATCTTATCAAATGCAGATGCAATTTTAATTTGTGTTCCAACACCTCTAACTAAAAATAGAGAACCTGATATCAGTTATGTCAAAAATTCTACAATTATGATTTCTAGATATCTTAAAAAGGGACAATTGGTAGTGTTGGAATCTACTACTTATCCTGGTACTACTTCAGAATTAATATTACCTATATTACAAAAAACTGGTTTGGTTGTGGGGAAAGATTATTTTTTAGCGTTTTCTCCAGAAAGAGAAGATCCGGGCAATTTGAAATTTTCTGTAGAAAATACACCGAAAGTTGTTGGTGCAGATGATGAAATTTCTAAAAAAATAGCTACCTTACTGTACAGTAAAATTGTTCCACAGGTTGTTACTGTTAGTAGTACAGCCACTGCTGAAGCTGTTAAAATAACGGAAAACATATTTCGTTGTGTAAACATTGCATTAGTTAATGAATTGAAAATGGTTTTTTATAAAATGGGAATTGATATATGTGAAGTAATTGAAGCTGCAAAAACTAAGCCTTTTGGGTTTATGCCGTTCTATCCCGGTCCTGGATTGGGAGGGCATTGTATACCAATAGATCCATTCTACCTTACTTGGAAAGCTCGTGAATATGGTATGCCCACTAGATTTATAGAGTTAGCCGGGGAAATTAATACTGCTATGCCTGAATATGTTATTCGTCATTTACAAGAAGAATTAGATAAAAGATTTGCGATAGGAATGAGCAAATCCTCAATATTATTGATTGGAATGGCATACAAGAAAAATATTGATGATATTAGAGAAAGCCCAGCTTTAATTATTTTTGAGCAATTATTATCTAAAAAGGTTAATGTTGATTACTATGATCCGTATATTCCAATGATTCCAAATACTAGAGAACATCCTATTCTGGCGAATGTTAAGTCTATAAAATTAAATGCTAAAAGTTTGAAGAAATACGACGCAGTTATTCTCTGCACTGATCACGATTGTATTGATTATACTTTGTTAGTAAAACGTAGCAAATTACTAATTGATACTAGAAATGCTACTGCAAGGATAGGTAAAAAAAATAATGTCGTATTCGCATGATTAATTAGTGTTTTGTTATTTTAGTGTTTGAGACATGTTCTGTCTTTGCAACTTACATAGATAAAAATCTTCAGATAATTGAAAACGTAGAATTTAATTTCTGGTAAAATATTACTACCATGAAGTATAATTATCTATATGAATAATCAATCTAAATTAAATATCCAGCTACTAATTTTGGATAAAAGAATTGGCAAAGAATATCCTTTGCCGCGCTATGCAACTTGTGATTCTGCTGGTTTGGATTTACGTGCCTGTCTTAATGATGCATTAATATTGATGCCAGGAATGGTAAAATTAATACCAACTGGTATTGCTATTTATATCAGGGATCCAGGTTATGCCGCCATGATTTTGCCGCGATCTGGTTTAGGGCATAAATTTGGGATTGTTCTTGGTAATTTGGTCGGATTGATAGATGCTGATTATCAAGGAGAAATTATGCTTTCCTGTTGGAATCGAAGTAATACATCATTTACTATAATGCCAGGAGAAAGGATAGCGCAATTAATAGTTGTACCTGTATTGCAGGCGGTATTTGAGGTTGTTGAAGAGTTTGAAAGTTGTTCTAAGCGTGGCAATAAAGGTTTCGGACATACAGGAAAGCATTGATGGTTGATTATAAGATAGTAAATACTATACCTAGAAATATTTTTCGTGCTTACGATATTCGCGGCATTGTTGACGAAACTTTTACTAAGGATAATGTTTATACTATAGGTTTAGCCATTGGTAATGCAGTATTAAAGTGCGATAAAAATATCGTGGTTGTTGGACGTGATGGACGAATTTCTGGACCAATATTATTGCAAGCTTTAATTGCTGGAGTTTTAGCTAGTGGTTGTAATGTTGCCAATATCGATGAAGCTACGACCCCAATGTTATATTATGCAGCCGCAATTATGGAATCCAAGTCTGGAATTATACTAAGTGGTAGCCATAATCCCTCGAATTATAACGGAATTAAGATAGTTATTGATGGTGATACTTTACATGGTAATGCTATTCAAAGATTGTATCAGGAAATTATCCAACAAAATTTTAAAGTTGGTAATGGTTATATAGAGAACATTAATGTTCTTGATGATTATTTAGTGAGAATTGCTAATGATATTAAATTGGCCAAACCTTTAAAAGTAATTATCGATTGTGGTAATGGTGTTGGTGGCTTAGTAGCGCCTAAGTTATTTCGTATGCTTGGATGCGAAGTTATTGAACTATATTGTGAAGTAGATGGTAATTTTCCTCATCATCATCCTGATCCATCGGTACATAAAAATCTAGAGGATTTAATAGTAGAAGTTAAAAAACAACAAGCAGATATTGGTTTTGCATTTGATGGAGATGCTGATAGGGTTGGTGTTGTTACCGATAAAGGAGAGATAATTAATGCCGATCGATTATTAATGTTGTTCGCTATTGATTTTCTAAGTAGACATCCTGGAATGACAATTTTATTTGATGTAAAATGTACGCGTAATCTGGCGAGTCAGATTGTCAAGCATGGCGGAATTCCCTTAATGTATAAAACCGGTCATTCAATAATTAAGGCTAAAATGAGAGAATTGAATACCTTGCTTGCTGGAGAGTTTAGTGGACACATTTTCATTAAAGAGCGCTGGTTTGGTTTTGATGATGGAATATATGTTGCTGCTAGGTTATTGGAAATATTGACTAGGGATAATATCAGTTGTAGTAAAATTTTTGCTAAATTACCTAACAGTATTAGTACTTCTGAGTTAAAAATCCCTATTACTGAAGAACAAAAAAGCAGATTTATGGAGAAATTTATTAGTGAGGCTAAATTTCAGAATGGTAAAATAAATACTATTGATGGATTACGAGTTGATTATAATAATGGTTTTGGATTAATTCGTTCTTCCAATACTAGTCCTTATTTAATAATGCGTTTTGAAGGAGATACATTGATTGATTTGGTTCATATTCAAAATATTTTTAAGCAGGAATTGTTGAGACTCGAACCAAAGCTACAATTACCAATTTGATTAGTAATCAGCGAGATTAAGATATGGGATTTAAATGCGGTATAGTTGGTTTGCCTAATGTTGGTAAATCCACGGTTTTTAATGCTTTGACTATGGCTGATGTAACTACGGCAAATTATCCGTTTTGTACTATCGATCCGAATATTGGGGTAATTCCTGTTCCAGATCATCGTTTGAAAAAAATATCTGATATTGTGAATTCTAAACAAATAATTCCGGCTATGGTTGAATTTGTTGATATTGCTGGAATAATCAAAGGAGCAGCTGAAGGCGAAGGATTGGGTAATAAGTTTTTAGCTAATATTCGTGAGGTTCAAGCTATTGCTCATGTAGTCAGATGCTTTGATAATAGTGATATAGTGCATGTTTCTTGTAAAGTTGATCCTAAATCTGATATTGAAGTTATTAATACTGAATTGATTTTAGCTGATTTAGAGTCGGTAGAGAAAGCGCTTAATAAAATTGCCAGAGCTGTAAAAAGCGGCGATAAGGAAGCAGCAGCAGAATTGTTATTACTTAATAATGTTAAGGATTTCTTAGAACGAGGTATTCCTCTACGTTCTTCTGGTTTTGATCTTCATTCAAAAATTTTAAATACCCTGCATTTGCTGACAGCGAAGCCAATATTTTATATTGCAAATATTGCTGAAGATGGGATAGAGGATAATTCTTATCTTAAAATAATTGAGAAGGAAGCCGCAAATGACGGAGCAATGGTAATACCAATTTGTGCTACTCTTGAATCAGAGATTGCTAAACTTAATGAGGTTGATAAAGTATCATTCTTGATGGATCTTGGTTTAACCAAATCTGGATTAGATAGAGTTATTTATGCCGGATATAAAATACTCGGCCTTCAAACATTTTTTACTGCCGGTCCTAGAGAAGTGAGAGCTTGGACTATCTCTTATGCAACAACTGCCCCACAAGCAGCTCATGTTATTCATAGTGATTTTTCTCGTGGATTTATTTGTGCAGAAGTTGTTTCATATAATGATTATATTCAATTTCGTGGAGATAGCGGTGCAAAAGCTGTCGGTAAATTACGCTTAGAAGGTAAAGATTATATTGTACAAGATGGAGATGTAATACATTTTCGATTTAATGTATAAATTTGTAATTATGTTGATTTTACACTAATCAAAATTTTCACTTTTAAAATTCCAGTAGTTTTACTAGTTTTTATTGAACTAATTTGTTTTAAATAATAATTTAAACACAATGTTTATCTATTTTTAATGTCCAATTTATAAGTAAATTTTCTATAAGTAATTGTTGATTTAAATTAATTTTATTCATAAGATGTCGACGTGATTCGTATAATTTTTTTCTATAATCCATTAAATCTATTATACTGATTATACTTGAATAGTGATATAATTTATCAAGTTGATCTCGGTTGACAATTTGATTATCAACTGAAAATTTTAATTTAATCAAATCTATTATTATATACATAAATGTCACAATAAAATTATCTATACCTAGATTAAGACATTTTATAACTACCGACTCTAAATCTATCGTTCTTAGGTGTAGAGCGTGAATAGCATTAAAAAAATCTTGACGTTTTTGTAATGTATTTTCATTAATAAAACTCAAAGCTTGTAAAGGTGAATTCTCAACTAAACCAAGGATTAGCTTAATATCAGTATTAGGTGTTACTTGTTGTAACCACTCATTAGCGACTGAATATCGAGGAGTATTAATAGCTATTATTTGACAACGACTTCTAATAGTAGCAGGTAATAGCATATAGTAAGAAGAAATTAATATTATAAGAGTGTTTGCTGTTGGTTCTTCTAAAACTTTTAATAGAGCATTACTAGCTGCAATATTAAGTAATTCGGCTGACTTAATAATAACTATCTTCATTCCTCCTTGGTGTGATGTATTGTTTAATTCTGTTATAACCTCTCTGATTTGATTTATCTTTATAGATTTATCTTGCTCTGTAGATTGGATCAAAATTAGATCAGGATGATTATCAGTGCTAAGTAGGATGCAATTGTGACATTTTCCACAATGAATATCTTTGCCTATGCTTTTTTGACAAAGGAATAATGCTGCTAAATTTTTTGCAAAAACACTTTTGCCTACCCCGGGTAATCCTCTAATTAATATGGCATGAGGAAATCTTCCAACATCTCTGCTAGCAACTAAGTGCTGCCAGGTTGATTTATGCCACGGTAGGATTGTTTGCATAACTACTTAATTGATCTATGATCTTTGTAATTTGCTGAAACACTTCTGGTAATGTTTTGTTAGCATCGATAATAAAAAATCTTTCAGGTTCCCTACTTGCTCTTTCTAAATAATAATTGCGTACTTTCTCAAAAAAATGCTCCCGCTCTATTTCTATCCGATCTAAATTACGTTTCTTTTTAATACGTCCTAAGCCGATGGTTACCGCAACATCAAACAATAAAGTATAATTTGGACGCACATTACCCTGAACCCACTGCTCTAAAATTGCAATTCTTTCGTCAGTTAATCCCCTTCCCCCACCTTGATAGGCATAGGTAGCATCGGTAAAACGATCACAGATTATCCATTGCCCCCTATTTATGGCTGGCATAATAACTTGATTAAAATGTTGAGCTCTGCCAGCAAAATAAAGTAATAACTCAGTATCTGAATACATAGATTCTTGATGATGATTTAGAATAATTTGCCGAATTTTTTCGGCAATCAGAGTCCCCCCTGGTTCTCTGGTTAAAATATAATCAATATTATGTTTATGTAAACATTTAGCTAAAAATTTAATAGCCGTGCTTTTCCCAGCACCTTCAATGCCTTCTAAAGTAAGAAAAGAACCGAGTTTCATGGCAGTTGTTGTTCCTGTGATTTAATCTTGTTGTCGCGTGTTTTACAGGATAAATTAGAATTTGTTCGTAAATATTTATTAATAGCCAAATTATGATCTTCAAGAGATACGGAAAATTCATGACTCCCATCACCCTTAGATACATAATACAGAGCTTTGGTAAATATTGGGTGTAATGCTGCTTCGATTGATTCTTTGCTCGGCATCGCAATTGGTGATGGAGGTAAACCTTTATGGATGTAAGTATTATATAAAGTATTTCTAAGTAAATCAGTCTTAGTTAATTTACCTGTGAATTTATGCTTCAAACCATAAATTACCGAGGGACAAAGTTGTAGCAACATCCCCTGTTCTAAGCGACGTAAAATTATTCCTGCAATGATTGGTTTTTCTTTGGTGAGAGCGGTCTCTTTTTCGATTAAAGAAGCAACAATTAGTGCTTCATATGGACAGTGATACGAAGTATTTTTATCCCGGCGTTTCCAGGCCGAATCTAGACGGACTTGCATTAACTTGTAAGACTTTCTTAAAATACTAATATCTGTTATCTCTCCACTAAACAAATAAGTATCAGGAGCAAATCTTCCTTCCGGAATTTCGTTTGGATACCCTATGTTTTCCATAATTTCTTCGTTTTTTAATTTAGTAATAGTATGTTTTAAATGTTGATTGCTATTTAATGCCGCGATAACTTGCTGAAAATTCCATCCTTCAATAATGGTAAAAGCATGACGTATGGTATCTCCTCTAATCATTTTTGTAATAAGAGTATACAGCGTAGTTCCAGGTTCAATAAGATATTCTCCTGCTTGTAATTTGCGATCGATACCACTTAAGCTAACCAAAGTAATAAATAAATTAGGACGTTCAATAAGATTTTTTTCTTGTAATAAATAAGCCATCTTTCTCACTGAAGCGCCCCGTGGAAAAATTAAATGAATTGAAGATTTGTCAGTAGCAATTAAAGGAGCGGTTAAAAAAAACCATATTGTCAATCCAATACCTAAGCTTACAATTAATATTAAGGCAATTAGAAGTTTCTTGTATAATTTAACTAGCATTTAATAGACTCACTTGTTTTTTTTAGATCTTTTTTAAAGATAATCGCATAATACCTATTGCTATTTTAGCATCATATTTTTTTAGCGTCCAAGAATATCAAATTTTTTATTAGACTTGATAATAAAATTAAGATAAATTACTGAATTTTTTGTATTTCTTTATTGGTATTTTATTAGCTTTGTCAGATTCTATAGTAATTTATTAACCAACCTATTAATTGGTGTATTTCAAATATTAAACAATTTTTCACGTAAATATACTGGTTGCGCTTCGTCAACAGTAATGACTAAGCCATTGATCAAATCAGCCATTGCTAATTTCGCTACATACTTTGCTTTGACGTATTTATTAGCAATAACTGATATGGTGGCACATTTTTTGATGAAACAATCACGATAAATTTCAAAACCATTACCAATCCCTATAAGTTTTTTGTTATCAACAATCTTTATATCTCGTGGATTAATTAATTTATCAGGCTTGATAGCTTGCATAATTCCATTATTATCGGCGCTATACTCACCCCAATACACTTCTTGCGCTCTAGCGTCTTGTGCTACCAATACTTTGGTGGCTTTAAATTCTGTAAAAGCCTCTTGAGCTAATGTACGCAGCGCAGATATTCTAATTATTGGCAGAGTCGTAGCTAGAGATAATCCTTGAATAATACTAGTAGCTAATCTCACACCAGTAAAACTTCCTGGTCCACAACAGAAAGCTAGGGCATCAAGACGATTAAGTTCAATTTTATTAGCAACTAAAAGTTCGTTAACCATTGGTAAAATTAAACTAGCATGTTTTTGTGGAGCAATTGAAAATTTATCGATGATCTTATGATCTAGAAATAAAGCGCAAGAGCATGCATCTGTTGAAGTATCAATAGCAAGAATTTTTGGCATAAAGTTAAGATCTTGCGTTTATTTAGTTAAACGCATAATGTATCATGTATTTTTTGTGCATTATAGAGGTTTTTTTATGTCAACCATATCTACCAATGAATTCAGAAATGGAGTTAAAGTGATGCTCGATGGATATCCGTGTAATATTATTGAAAATGAGTACGTTAAACCTGGTAAGGGGCAGGCGTTTAATCGAGTTAAATTGAGGAACTTAAAAACTGGAAGGATATTAGAAAAAACTTTTAAGTCAGGAGATATCTTAGAAGTAGCTGATGTTCAAGATATTGAATTACAATATTTATATAACGATGGAGAGATGTGGTATTTCATGTCTCCCACTACTTATGAACAATATGCTGTTAGCAAAAATGTTATTGGCGAAGACATTAAATGGTTAAAAGAGCAAGATATTTGTTTAGTTACCTTATGGAATAATAGTGTCATCGTAATTACTGCTCCAATTTTTGTAACACTTAAGGTAATTGAATCGGATCCTGGATTACGCGGCGATACAGCAACTGGTGGAAGCAAATCAGCAATTCTTGAAACAGGAGCCGTAGTACGTGTGCCATTATTTATTAATATTGGAGATATTTTGAAAATTGATACCAGAACTGGTGAATACATCTCGAGAGAAAAATAGTATCGTAAATTGTTTATTATTACGCGCTAAAATTCTGAGCAAACTTCGTAAATTTTTTGCTAAGCGTCAAATTCTCGAAGTGACAACCCCGCTGCTTCTGCCAACTACTAATCCTGCACCATTTTTGAATAGTTTCCAATGTGATAACTTATATTTACAGACTTCTCCTGAATTTGCTATGAAGATATTATTAACGCATTGTAATAAAGATATCTATCAGATTTGTAAGGCATTTCGTAAAGATGAACAAGGTAGATTACATAATCCGGAATTTACCATACTAGAATGGTATCGTATTAATTTTGATCACCATGATCTTATGGATGAAATGAATGATTTATTGAAATGTATAATCAATGCTCCTCAAGCGAGGCGTTATTCTTATCGAGAAATTTTTGAAAAATTTCTCGACATTAATCCTCATGATAATACGCTCTCACAATTAAAGTTACTTGCCAAAAAAAAACACCTGAGCATATCTAGTCTTGTTAATGATAAAGACACTTGGTTACAATTATTGTTTACTCATTTAATTGAGCCTTATTTAGGAAATAAGGAACCAGTTTTTATTTATGATTATCCTCCATCGCAAGCCATGTTAGCTAAAATTCGTTGTTATAAAAAATATAATCTAGCTTCTCGTTTTGAAGTTTATTACCGAGGTATAGAATTGGCCAATGGTTTTCATGAATTAAATGATCCACAAGAGCAAAGAAAAAGATTTCAGAGTGATTTGCTAAAGCGTCGACAACTAAATCTACCTCCAGTATCCTTAGATGAACATTTTCTGAGCGCATTAACTAAGCTCCCGAATTGTTCTGGAGTGGCTTTAGGAGTTGATCGTTTAATTTTATTGGTTACTAAATATGCATCGTTGGGTGAATTACTAAGTTATCCATAAAGCGTATTAGGAGTATTGAAGTTGTTCCAGTATTTTAACGTTATATTCCAATTGATAATTAATTAATAAGAATTGTGCGCTATTATATAGTACTAATGATCATATGATATATATAACATCATTAATTTAGTTTAGATAAAATTATACATAAACGTAAAAATGATTGAATTATCACAATTGCAGTATATATGATATTTTTGATTAGAGTGTTTCTAGATTATATTTCATGGTATCATTTTGAATTTTATAATAATTTACTGATATTATTGCAAGTATCAAAGGAGATTAGGTTGGATGATATATTAATTAAAAATGCTTTGGCAATGAGGAGATTAGGTGGTATGGTAGCTCGTCAATGTACAAGAGGAATCGTTATTTATTTGCAGGGGTCATTAGGTGTGGGAAAAACTACGTTTGTCCGTGGTTTTTTGAAAAAACTTAAATATACTGGACGAGTCAACAGTCCAACATTTAGTCTCTTAGAGATATATCAGATTAATGATCAAGTTGTTTGCCATTTTGATTTATATCGCTTAAAACAACCTGAGGAATTATTATATATTGGCATATCGGATTTTTTTAATGAAAAAAATATTTGCTTAGTAGAATGGCCAGACAAAGGTAAAGGATTTTTACCAATTCAAGATTTGTTTTGCCGTTTTAATTTTGTTAAAAAATGTGGTTTAAGAATGGTACAAGTAATTCCTAATTCTATTTCTGGTGAAGATATTGTTAAGCAATTAAAGAATGAATAAGTACTTTAAAACAGTAGGATGTTTGTTATTTTGTTGTTTTTATAATGTAGCATTGTCTCACAATCTAATTACTGACTTCCGTTTTTCTGATCTACCATCAAGAACTAGATTGGTATTCGAGACCAGTCATTCTCCTAGTTATACTGCTAAGATTTTTCCAACTAAAATTGTTATAACTATTGAGAGAGTTAAAATAGTAGAAGCCATAAATAAACAAGGAATGTCTACATCAATTGGTGCATTCACTATATTACAAAATAATAATGAAATAAGTTTAATTATCAATTTGACTAAATCAGTTCAATGCAAGCATTTTATTTTATCAAAACCGTATCGCTTGATACTTGATTTATATCCTACTGAAATTACGACAATTACCGAGCCTTCTCATTTGCGTGATGTGATTGTTGTTATTGATCCTGGTCATGGTGGTAGAGATAGCGGCGCAATTGGTTATCATGGGGTACACGAAAAATATATCAATCTAGCTGTTGCAAAAGAATTATATAATATTATTAATAATATTGTTGGGTTTCGAGCATTTCTTACTAGAAATGATGATTATTTTGTTTCGCTACGTAAACGTCTAGAGATTGCACGATTATATAAAGCTGATATATTTGTTTCTATTCATGCTGATGCTTATAGACATAGGAAAGCTTATGGTGCTTCAGTTTTTGCTTTATCTCCAAGAGGAGCAACCAGTGAAGCAGCGCGTTGGTTAGCTGAAAAAGAAAATGAATCTATAAGTCGGATAATATCTAATAAAAATCGATTATTACGTTCAGTACTAATAGAATTGACTCAAACTGCAACCATCAGCGCTAGTTTAGATATTGGTAATAAAGTTTTAGATGAACTTAATAAAATTACTAATTTACATTCACCTAGAGTAGAACAAGCAGCATTTGCAGTTTTAAAATCACCAGATATTCCCTCATTATTGATAGAAATCGGTTTTATTTCTCATAGCAAAGAAGAATTGAAATTGTGTAGTCATCGATATCAGAAAAAGTTAGCTTTAAGAATTGCTAGGGGAATCTATCAATATTTTTCTAGTAGAAGATCATTGTATCTAAATGCTATACAGTAATTTTAATTGTTAATTAATTCTAGCAAAATAGCCAAATTTAATTTCTTTATTAAGAAATTACTAAAATTTGATATAGATTCATCAATCTAACTAATTTTCTTGTGGAGAATTGTTAGTGACATCAGATATTTCAGAATGGATAGGATTTTTGTGAATATTTATTTTCGATTGTTCTAAGGTGGTTTTAGAATTAATATTCTTGAATTTACGTCCATTACTACGATGGTTGGTAGTATGTCTATATTTTTTAGAATAGTAACGCTGACGCTTATCCTTAGTTACAGTTGTAATTGTAGTATCAGCGCAATCATTTGCTATTGATTTTTTCTGTACTTTTATTACTGTTTTAAAAAAATCATTAAAGAACTGCTTTAAATTATGCCCAATACTTGATTTAGTGTTTGATTTTGATGCTTCTTCAAGTGAAGATACTATTGCTGGTTTTTCCGCATTTTTAATTGGGATCTCTTGCTTTCTAAACGGTTTAATTTCCTGATGCTCTATTAGTTGATAACTTGTACCTCTAGTTTTAAAGGTTTCATGGCGACGAATTTTCTTTATTTTATATTGTGGTGTTTCAAGATATGAAGAAGGCAAAGTTATTATATTAACATTTTGACGTTTGGAAATTTCTGCTAGCGTATCGCGTTTTTCGTTCAACATAAAAGTAGCCAAATCTATTGGTAATTGGATTTGAATTTCTGTAGTATCTTCTTTTGTAGCTTCTTCTTCAATAATTCTGATAATTGAAGATGCTAGTGATTCAATACTTCTGATAGTTCCTTGGCCATCACATCTTGGACAAGCAACCTGAATAGTTGATCCTAGATAAGGTCTAAGACGTTGACGTGACATTTCTAATAAACCAAATTTAGTAATATTTCCTACTTGAACTCTGGCACGATCACATTCTAAAGCCTCTCGTAATCTATAACTTATTTCTCGCTGATTCTTAAGTTGTGACATGTCAATAAAATCAATTACTATTAATCCACCGATGTCGCGTAGTCGTAATTGACGAGCAATTTCTTCCGCAGCTTCTAGATTAGTATTTAGTGCAGTTTCTTCTATATCGCCGCCACTAGTTGCTTTAGCTGAATTGACATCGATGCTTACTAATGCTTCGGTATGATCTATAGAGATCGATCCCCCAGAAGACAACTTTACTACCCTTTGATACGCAGTCTCAATTTGTTGTTCTATTTGATAAAAACTAAATAGAGGAATTTTGTTTTGGTAAAGTTTTATTTTATCAATAAAATCTGGTTGAATTTGTTTAATGTATTGTTTGGTTTTCTCAAATAACTCTAAATTATCAACTAGAATTTCTATCATATCTTGACGTAAATAATCTCTAATGGCGCGCATAACTGCATCGCCTTCTTGATATATCAGGAAAGGGGTTATATACCGAGAGGATGCTTCTTCGATGGCGTACCAACGACGAAGTAGAGAGTCAAGATCCCATTTCAGATCTTTTAATGATTTTCCAACACCTGCTGTACGCACAATTAATCCCATGCCTTCAGGTACTTGAAGTGTGTGTAACAACTCTCTTAATTCTTCTCGTTCCACTCCTTCAATACGGCGCGAAATTCCACCAATACGGGGATTATTTGGCATTAACACTAAATATGATCCCGCAAGACTAACAAAGGTAGTTAATGCAGCTCCTTTATTTCCTCGTTCCTCTTTTTCGATCTGAACAACTATTTCTTGTCCTTCGCGTAAAGCATCTTTAATTCCAAGACTAGAATCATTAATTAGTTCCGGTTTGAAATAAGAACGATTAACTTCCTTAAATGGTAAAAAACCGTGACGCTCTATGCCGTAATCAACAAAAGCAGCCTCGAGACTTGGTTCGATACGAGATACCCGCGCTTTGTAAATATTACCCTTTTTTTGTTCAAAACCCGGATGTTCAATATCAAGATCATATAAGGTTTTTTCTTTAACTAAAGCAACACGCACCTCATCAATTTGAGTTGCGTTAATTAACATTTTGTTCATTAGCGATAACTCTTCTAGTCGGCACTTCTGTGATCAAAAAACTTATTAGAAATGATGTTCTTGTTATTTCAAGATCAATTATAGTCAGTGCCTTATATTTTTTAATTCCAACCAACTTCCTGTTATACATGTTGGCTCAACTCACGAATGCGGGTATTGTATCAATAAACAACGTAAATTAAATATAGTAAATATTAATCATAAATCCGTAAATTACTATTAAAGTTTTAAAAATGCAACTACTATTACGAGCTAATAATATAATAAGGAATAGATCAACTATCCTTGTAGTTGATAAAGAACAATCCGGACAGCGATTGGATAATTTTTTATTTAACAAATTAAAGAATATTCCCAAAAGTCATATTTACAAGATGTTACGTTCTGGAGAGGTGCGAATTAATAAAAAAAGAATTAAGCCATTATATAAATTACAATTTAATGATTTTCTTAGAATTCCGCCTTTTTGGGTAGACACGATAGTAAAGAATAAACCTAGCTGTAATTTAATTAAGTTGTTACTTGATGCAATTATTTTTGAGGACAGTAAATTACTTGTGGTTAATAAACCATCAGGAATTCCTTCTCATGGTGGCAGCGGAATTAATTTTGGAGTTATCGAAATTTTAAGAGAAGCAAGAAATGATCTTAAAAAATTAGAATTGGTTCATCGATTAGATCGTGATACTTCAGGATGTTTAATTTTAGCAAAGAAAAAAAGCGTTCTAAGAGAGTTACACAAATTGATTAGTGAAAGAAAAATGTTTAAAAAATACGTCCTTTTAGTTAAAGGGAAATGGCGTGGCGACGAACTAATGGTAAGTTTACCATTATTTAAAAATCAACTTGTGTCTGGAGAGAGAATAGTCATTGTTAGCGACAAAGGAAAAGATTCAACAACTATTTTTAGGCCATTGAAAATCTACAAAGATTTTTCTTTACTTGAGGCAGAACCAAAGACCGGTCGTACACATCAAATTAGAGTGCATGCCTCTCACATAGGATATCCAGTAGTCGGTGATGATAAGTATGGAAATTCTAAATTCAATAGCTTAATGAAGCAATTTGGTCTGAAGCGATTATTTTTACATGCATGCCAGGTAAGTTTTGTTTGGCAAGGAGGAAGAGAGAACAATTTTGTAGCTAACTTAGATATTAAGTTAATAAATATTTTGGAAAAATTATTCGTATGACTGATTGTTATATTTTGACATAGCTTATTTGTACAGTTAATATCAACCATAGAGTTCTGTTTGAATCGGAGGTAAAATGGCAGTTCAAAAGAGTAGAGTAACAAGATCTAAACGTGGTATGCGTCGTTCTCATAACGCTTTAATTAAACTAACGCTTTCATTAGAAAGCGCATCTGGTGAAACTCATATCCGCCATCATTTAACCAAAAACGGCTATTATCGTGGTCGTCAAATAATTACGCCTAAGCTAATTAAAAAAGCTAAATCGACTAAAGAAGAGTAATAATCTTGGAAAAAATCACGATTTCAATTGATGCGATGGGTGGTGATCACGGTCCTAAGGTTACTGTCCCCGCCGCTTTTTGTTTATTAGAAAAATACCCTAATATAGAATTAATTCTAGTAGGTAATCAAGATGTGTTAAATATTGCAGTAGCTCCTTATGATATCTTGCTAAAAAAACGAATTACAGTACAACATGCATCTGAAGAAATTTTAATGAATGAGTTACCCTCGAGGGCTTTGCGTACTAAGAAAGATTCATCGATGAGAGTAGCAATTAATCTTGTGAGGAATGGTATAGCACAAGCTTGTATTAGTGCTGGTAATACAGGAGCTTTAGTGGCTACTGCTAGATTTGTGCTTAAAACATTGCCGGGAATTGATAGACCGGCAATAGTCGGATATTTTCCTACTAGAACACCAAATAAGAATACAAGTATTTTGGATTTAGGGGCTAATGTTGATACTTCTCCGGATTATCTTTGTCAACTGGCAATCATGGGGACGGTTATGTCTAGAGTTATTGATGATATACCATATCCCAAAGTTGCTTTGTTAAATATTGGTTCCGAAGAAATCAAAGGTAATGAACAAATTAAATTAGCTTCTCAATTATTATTGCGTAATAAAAATATAAATTACGTAGGTTATGTCGAAGGAGATGACCTTTTTAAGGGTGAGGTTGATGTAGTAGTATGCGATGGATTTATTGGTAATATCGTATTAAAAACTATAGAGGGTGTCTTAAAGCTTGTGACATTTTATGCTAAAAGAAATACGTCACGTAATTTTTTTACTAAATTAACAGCATTACTAGCATTTCCAATGTTAAGAAAGCTCCAAAAAGATATAGATCCTGGAAAATATAATGGCGCTGCTTTAATAGGACTGCCAGGAATTATCATTAAAAGTCATGGTAGCGCTAATGTAGCGGCTTTTGTTTGTGCTTTGGAAAATGCGATAATTGAAGTTGAAAGAAATGTTCCACAAAAAATTCGTGATGAGCTGACAAAGATTATTCAAGAACAAAAGGCTACTACTTAATATGAAATATTCACGTATTATTGGTACCGGTGGCTATTTACCGGATCAGGTTATCACCAATGAAGATTTAGCTAAGATTGTTGATACTTCTAATGAATGGATTATTGAACGTACCGGGATTAAGCGTAGACATATTATGTCTCGTGAAGAGACAACTACTTCGATGGCAGAAATAGCTGCAAGGAGGGCCATCGAGTCTTCAGGGATCGATAAAAATGAAATCCAGATAGTTATTGTTGCAACATGTACACCTCAGTTATTTTTTCCTAGTACCGGCAGTTCACTGCAGCATCTTTTAGGTATTAGCAGCACCTCGTGTCCAGCTTTTGATATTAATGTCGCCTGTAGTGGTTTTATTTATGCCTTGAGTATTGCTGACAAATACATACGTTGTGGGGCAATAAAAACCGCCTTGATAGTAGGAGCCGACTCTTTGACAAGGCTTGTTGATTGGTCTGATCGTTCTACATGTATTTTATTTTCTGATGGCGCTGGCGCAGTGGTACTTAAAGCTGATACTAGTCCTGGTGTTTATTCTACACATCTTCATACTGATGGTAGTTATGGAGAATTGCTTTATGTATCTGGTGATATTTATAACCCATCTTCGCGTCAATATATTAAAATGCAAGGTAATGCTGTATTTAAAGTGGCAGTTACCAAATTAGGAGAAGTGGTTGAAGAATCTCTAAAATTTAATAATGTTAATAAAGCAGATATTGATTGGTTAATTCCTCATCAAGCTAATTTACGAATTATTGAGGCAACAGCTAAACGTCTTGAATTACCGATGGATAAAGTTATTTTAACCGTGGATGATCAAGGAAATACCTCTGCAGCATCTATACCTTTGGCATTAGATATAGGTGTACGCGATAATAGAGTGAAATCAGGAGATTTACTTTTGCTTGAAGCGTTTAGCGCTGGATTCTCTTGGGGTGCAGCTTTGGTGAGATATTAATATGCGCAATAAGTATGCTATGGTATTTCCAGGACAGGGATCGCAAAAAATTGGCATGCTTAGAGAATTAGCTAGTAATTACTCATTGATTGAGAAAACTTTTAATGAGGCTTCTGCTGCACTTGACTATGATCTATGGGATTTAGTTCAAAATGGTCCAGAAGATAAATTAAATCGAACTGAATTTGCTCAACCAGCATTACTTGCTGCGGGAGTTGCAGTATGGCGTATCTGGTGTTCTAAAAATAAATCGATGCCATCTTTTTTAGCAGGACATAGTTTGGGAGAATATACGGCTCTGGTTAGTGGTAGTGCGTTAGATTTTAAAACAGCTATTGGATTAGTGAGGGATCGTGGACGTTTTATGCAGAATGCTTATAGTGGTAATGGTGCAATGGTTGCGATTGTAGGTTTAGATAATATGACTATAAGTAAGATTTGTGATGATGCTAGGTGTAATGATGTTTTGGTCGTATCTAACTATAATTCTCTTGATCAGCTAGTTTTATCTGGTACTTTAAGTGCAGTAGAGCGTGCCGTTGAAATTGCCAAAAAATTGCATGCAAAAATAGTTAAAATTTTGCCTATTAGTATTCCATCACATTGTGTTTTGATGAAGCCCGCAGCTTTAAAATTAGCAAAACTACTACAGCAAACTATTATTAATGTACCAAAAATTCCGATAATTCATAATGCCAACGTGATTTTTTATGATGATCCACAGAAAATTCGCAATATTCTTGTAGAGCAGTTGAGTAGTCCTGTTCGTTGGGTTGAAACTATCCAGTTTATGGTAACAAATGGAGTTAAATGTGTTTTAGAATGTGGACCTGGTAATGTTTTAACGGGACTGAATAAGAGGATTGATGATAAACTTATAGTAGATTTTATTGGTGAATCGTTGAAGATTGATAACAAATTACCATTATGTGTGTAATTATAAGTTCGTGTAATTGTAAAATCTTAATAATATTTTAATTCTCTAATTTTGGTGTCCGAACTTGGTTTGTAGAGATTTTTTCTGTTATACTGTTTGAAATTTTATTAATCTATTGATAGGAGAATATGTTTTTACAAGATAAGGTTGTTTTGGTTACTGGTGCTAGTAGAGGAATTGGTAAAGCTATTCTTATAAAATTGGCTAAAAAAGGGGCAATTGCTCTAGGAGTAGATTATAGTAAGGAGCGAGCAGATATTATATCATCTTTTTTGAATGAATTTGGACTTAAAGGTAGTGGTTTTGTGATGGACGTAACCAAACAAGAATCTGTAGAAAATTCTTATCAAGAAATTACAGATAGATATGGAATTGTAAATATTTTAGTTAATAATGCTGGAATTACAAAGGATAATTTAATGCTTAGGATGTCTGATGATGAATGGAATCAAGTAATTGATACTAATTTAACTTCAGTTTTTCGTTTAAGTCGAAAATGTATTCGTGATATGATCAGAGCAAAATGGGGCAGAATTATCAATATTGCATCAGTAGTGGCTTACACTGGTAATTATGGTCAAGCTAATTATACAGCAACTAAAGCTGGAGTGGTGGCATTTAGTAAGAGTTTAGCACTAGAAGTGGCATCTAGAAATATTACAGTTAATTGTATTGCCCCTGGATTTATTGAGTCTGATATGACTAAAAAATTAACTGTTGAGCAGAGAGAAAGATTATTGTCAATGATTCCTATGAGGAGAATGGGTGATCCGAGCGATGTAGCTGATGTTGTTAGTTTTTTAGCTAGTAGTGATGCTTCTTATGTTACGGGAAGTACTATTCATGTAAATGGCGGCATGTTTATGGCCTAAAGTTAAATTATTTTTTTATATTAATGTAATTATCTGATTTTTATATAAAAAATTTACTTGCAAGTTAGCAGCTTTTGAATAGACTTTACCTTAATTTTAGTGGATTTTATTAATTTTAATTTTTAAAATGTATGGGAGTTTTGAATATGTCAGTTACAGAAGAACGTGTTAAGAAAATTATTGCAGAACAATTAGGAGTAAACGAGAAAGAAATTGCTAATGAGGCTTCTTTTGTTGATGATTTAGGTGCCGATTCATTAGATACAGTGGAATTGGTTATGGCTTTAGAGGAAGAGTTTAATACTGAAATTCCTGATGATGAGGCTGAAAAAATTACTACAGTTCAGCAGGCCATAGAGTATATTCAATCTCATACCAAAGAAGCGTAATAATACTTCGAGGACATTTTTTTGCAAAAACGGCGAGTTGTAGTTACAGGCCTCGGGATGATAACCCCATTAGGGGTGACGGTTATGGAAACTTGGAGTGCACTTTTAGCTGGTAAAAGTGGAGTTCGAGCTATAACTTCTTTCGATGCTTCACAATTTTCGGTAAGAATTGCTGCTACTGTTCAAAATTTTGATCCTTTGCTTTATTTTGACCTAAAAGATATTCGCAAGACCGAGATCTTTATTCAATTTGCAGTAGCTAGCGCAGCTCAAGCAATAAGTGATTCAGGAATTGTAATTAATCATGAAAATGCCAATAGGATTGGAGTGTCGATAGGTGCTGGTATCGGTGGATTGCTTTCTATTCAGAGAAATCATGAGATCTTTTTGGAGGGAGGGCCACGGAGAATTTCTCCAATGTTTATTCCATATGCTATTACCAATATGGCCCCTGGTGTTGTAGCAATTAAATATGGGTGTCGGGGTCCGAATTTATCTATAGTTACAGCTTGTAGTACTGGAGCCCATAATATTGGTAATGCTGCACGTCTAATTGGTTATGGAGATGCTGATGTTATGATTGCCGGTGGTTGCGAGATGGCAACTACAGTGCTTGGGGTAGGGGGATTTGCTGCTATTAAAGCATTATCGAGACGTAACGAAGAACCGATAAAAGCTTCACGTCCGTGGGATAAAGATCGTGATGGTTTTGTATTGGGAGAGGGAGCCGCTATAGTAATTCTTGAAGAATATGAACATGCAAAGAAACGCGGAGCCAGGATGTACGCTGAATTAGTTGGTTATGGAATGAGTGATGATGCTAATCATGTTACCTTGCCGGATCGGAGTGGTACTGGTTCTGCAATGGCTATTCAGAATGCTATAAATGACGCTAGATTAAATATAGGTGATATAGGATATATTAACGCTCATGCTACTTCTACACTACTAGGAGATGTTGCTGAAGTGATTGCAATAAAAAGAGTATTTAGAGAAAATTCCTATAAAATACCAATTAGTTCTTCTAAATCAATGCTGGGACATTTACTTGGTGCTGCTGGTGCAGTTGAGGCTATTATTACTATTTTGGCCATTTGCAATGGCGTAGCTCCTCCCACGATTAATCTTGATAATCCTAGTGATGATTGTGATTTAGATTTCGTTCCTTATAATGCTCGCGAAATTAAAATAAATGCTGCTATTACAAATTCATTTGGTTTTGGCGGTACTAATGCATGTTTAGCTTTTAAAAAATTATAATAATTCTGTTCTTGAAAATATTATTATTTAACTCCACATCAATTATATCTAACAGTATCACTTTTGGAGAAAGATTATGTCAAAAATAATAGGCATTGATTTGGGAACTACTAATTCTTGTGTTGCGGTTTTAGAATCTGGAAATAGTACTAAAGTAATTGAAAATAGTGAAGGTCATCGTACGACGCCATCGATAGTTGCTTTTACCAAAGACGATGAAACTATTATTGGAGAGCCGGCTAAACGGCAAGCGGTTACTAATCCTAAAAATACTTTTTATGCAGTAAAGCGTTTGATTGGACGTAAATTTGTTGATGAAGTAGTTCAGCGTGACGTTAAAATGGTGCCTTATACAATCACTAAAGCTGATAATGGTGATGCGTGGGTTGAAGCTCACGGTAAAAAGATGGCTCCACCTCAAATTTCTGCAGAAATACTTATTAAGATGAAAAAAACAGCCGAGAGCTATTTAGGCGAAGATGTCAAAGAGGCAGTAATTACTGTTCCGGCATATTTTAATGATTCACAACGCCAGGCTACCAAGGATGCAGGAAGAATAGCCGGTCTTGAGGTGAAAAGAATTATTAATGAACCTACTGCTGCAGCTTTGGCTTATGGGATGGATAAAAAGAAGGGAGATGCTAAAGTTGCGGTTTATGACTTAGGTGGTGGTACCTTCGATATTTCAATTATTGAAATTGCTGAAGTTGATGGCGAACATCAATTTGAAGTATTAGCTACTAATGGTGATACTTTTTTGGGTGGGGAGGATTTTGATTTACGTATCATTGAGTTTTTAGTTAGTGAATTTAAAAAAGAAAATGGAATAGATTTACGTAAAGATCCATTAGCATTGCAACGCCTTAAAGAAGCGGCAGAAAAAGCAAAAATTGAACTTTCATCAACCCAACAGACAGATGTGAATTTACCTTATATTACTGCTGATGCCTCTGGTCCTAAACATTTAAATCTTCGTATAACTAGAGCTAAATTAGAAGCATTAGTTGAGGATTTACTTGAACGAACAATTGCGCCTTGTCGTACCGCAATCAAAGATTCAGGGATAGATGTTAAGGATATTGATGAGGTTATTTTAGTTGGTGGTCAAACTAGAATGCCAAAAGTACAAGAGATAGTAAAAAATATTTTTGGTAAAGAGCCGCGTCGTGATGTTAATCCTGATGAAGCTGTTGCTGTTGGAGCGGCAATTCAAGCAGGAGTTTTATCTGGTGCTGTTAAAGATGTATTATTATTAGATGTGACTCCTCTCTCTTTGGGAATTGAAACATTGGGCGGCGTGATGA
Source organism: Coxiellaceae bacterium (assembly GCA_031263085.1). Lineage (GTDB taxonomy): Bacteria > Pseudomonadota > Gammaproteobacteria > UBA9339 > UBA9339 > UBA9339. The sequence continues at coordinate 90,835 of JAISGM010000004.1, read as the reverse complement.
CTAAGTTGATAGATAAAAATACCACAATACCAACAAAAATTTCACAGATATTTTCCACTGCAGCTGATGGTCAAACAGCAGTCACGATTCATATATTGCAGGGTGAGCGTGAGATGGCGTTACATAACAAATCTTTGGGGAGATTTGATCTTACTGATATTGCTCCTGCGCCTCGAGGGGTGCCTCAAATTGAAGTGGCTTTTGATATTGATGCTAACGGTATTCTGCATGTTTCTGCTAAAGATAAAGCTACTGGTAAAGCACAGTCAATTGTAATTAAGGCTTCTAGTGGTTTATCTGAAGATGAGATTAAGCGAATGGTAATGGATGCAGAAGAGAATAAAGAGGCTGATCGTAAATTTCAGGAATTAGTAGTAGTGCGTAATCACGCTGATAGTATGATACATACTACAGAAAAATCCATGAAAGATTTGGGTGACGATATCCAAGAAGATGAAAAGACAAAGATTAATGCTGCAATATCTTCCTTGAAAGCAGTAATTAATAGTGATGATAAGAGTGTAATTGAAGAGAAAACTAAAGAACTTCTTGATGCTTCATCAAAAATGGCAGAGAGAATTTATGCTAAGAAAGGTAAATCTTCCGGTACAGATGGTAATGTTACTGATAGTGTTGATACCAAATCTGATGATCAAAAAGATGGAGAAAAAGTAGTAGATGCTGAATTCACTGAAGTAGATGATAATAAAAAGTAATAGTTATTTCATAGAGTCAGTGCATTTTTCATGATAGCGAAGAGGTTTTGATGTCGCGGAAAGATTACTATGATATTTTGGGGATTGCTAAAAGCGCCTCTAATGAAGAGATCAAAAAAGCTTATCGTCGCTTGGCTATGAAGTTTCATCCCGATCGAAATCCAAATAATAAAGAAGCCGAAAATAAATTTAAAGAGTTGCAGGAAGCTTATACTGTTTTATCTGATGATAAGAAGCGCTCACTTTATGACCAGCTTGGCCATGAGGGTTTTGAGAATGCGTCTAAAGGTGGTAATACGACAGGAAGTAATGGTTTCGGTAATGTTAATGATATTTTTGGTGATATTTTTGGTGATATTTTTGGGAGTGCGAGGAGCGGTAGACGCGAAGAACATGTTGGACATGGATCTGATTTAATTACTCGAACGAGGATTAATTTGGAGAATGCTGTTTTCGGTACTACTGCTACCATTAAAGTTATTCATCTGGTTAATTGTCATGAGTGCGGCGGTGTTGGTGCGCGTAATGGCTCCAAGTCTTCAGTTTGTAAGGCTTGTGGTGGTAATGGCGAGATTTATGTGCAACAAGGATTTTTTTCTATTCAACAGACTTGTCGTACATGTCATGGAAGTGGTGAAATTATCGTAGATCCATGTCCTAAATGTCATGGAAGAAAACAAGAGCAGATTCAGAAGACGTTGTCTGTTAAGATTCCTCCGGGTGTTGATACTGGTGATCGAGTGCGATTAGTAGGTGAGGGCAATGCAGGTTCTAGAGGCGCTAGGGATGGGGATTTGTATGTAGAAATAGAGGTTTTACCACACAAAATATTTAAACGTGAAGGTTTAGATTTATATTGTGAAGTTCCGGTAACATTTGCTAGTGCCGCTTTAGGAGAAGAATACGAAATTCCTACTTTGGATGGTAGAGTCAAACTTAAGATTCCTCCTGAAACTCAATCTGGAAAGGTATTACGTTTATCAGGTAAAGGAGTGAAAGGAGTGCATGGCGGTCAGGGACATCTGTTGTGCAAAATAGTAGTAGAGACACCAGTTAACCTTACTAACGAGCAAAAGGAGATCTTGCGTAAGTTTGAAGAAACATTGGCTAAGGATCATAAAAAACATAGCCCAATTTCACGTAATTGGTTTAATGCAATTAAAGATTTTTTCGTTAAGTAGCTTTAATTAATGGGATTGCCGAGGAGAGGATTCGAACCTCCACGGGTTTTACTCCACAAGCATCTGAAGCTTGTATGTCTACCAATTTCATCACCCCGGCTCACTCTTGTTTATTACCTTCAATAAGATCATCTTCTAATTGTTTGCAGTTATACTTATCATAAAGATAAATTGCGTTTGTTTTTTGAGAAGTCGAGATTGTTTTGAAATTATGATCGGCAACATTGAAGATTATACTTCTTTTAAATTCTCTACAAAGATTTTCTCGTTGAGTCAATCGATTAACAGATGGAGAATTGACGCAGCCAATTAATAGGAACTCTGCTAGTAACAACATTACAAACATTTTCATACAGCACCTTAAATATCTAACTGTCATTCTTAAATACATCTAAAGTAGCCCACATATCACCATTATCGTTTTTGATATGGACATCAGTCGTTCAGTGCTTATAAAGGAATTATTAATATTTTCAAAATAAGTTTTAACAGTATCCAGTCATCAATCAAAGTATCATTATAATACTAAATCTTATAGTTGCAACCCGCATATAGATCATACATCTAAAGATTGATTTGGCACCATGTCAATTGGTATGCTACCCTGATCTGAATTATTGGTTTTTGAAGAGCTCATTTTATGTCGAGGTATATTAATATTGATAGAATATCGTGTTGGATCAATTCTTCTGGACATTTCCAGGGAGTATTTTGGATAATTTGTTCTAGTTTTCTTAGTAATTTATGCGATGCTTTAATAAAATTATTATCTAGTGATATTCCGCCAATACAAGTTACATTTTTTCGTATGTTTTTTGGTGTAATAATTCTTTTGCCAATTTTAATATGTAAGGGTAAAAACACCTTTTATATAAAAAATAAATTAAATCATTTCATTAGGATAGTTATTGGTTTCGGAGCTTTTGTTTGTTGGATCTATGGTGCGGGCCGAACTAGTTTGCCATCAATCACCACTATTTCATTTGCATGTCCATTGTTTGTTTTGCCTTTAGCTTATATTTTTCTGAATGAAAAATCTGATTGGTATAGAATTTTATCGGTAATTATCGGGTTTTTAGGAGTAATTATTATTGCTTTTTTTGAAAATGATTCGAATAATATTTCCAGCGGATTTTCTTTGCATATAGGTGTAATATTTTTATTTTGTGCAGCAATATTATTTGCAATAAGTGATATTTTGAATAAAAAAATGATTTCCTCTGAAAGTCTTCTTTCGCTTTTATTTTACTTTTATTTAGGTACTGCTTTGATTGCAATTATTCCGGCATTGTTGGTATGGCGTCAGATTAGTCATCTAGATTTATTTTATTTGTTACTTCTTGGTATCGGAGGAGTAACAATTTTATATTGCCTTTTAAAGGCTACTGCTGCTACTGAAATTTCATCGATTGCACCATATAAATATGTGGAATTGATTATTTCAATTATTGTCGGTTATTTATTATTTCATGAGATTATCCAGATATCCACCATTATTGGTGCGTGTTTTATTATCCCTGGAGCATTATTAATTGCTTATCACGAATTCAATAAAGAACGAAGAAAGTCTACTCCTGAACCATGAAGTATTTCGGTGCTCATATCAGTATTACAGAGGGTATTTTTAATACCCCTCTTCTGGCTAAAAAAATCGGCGCTAAAGCCTTCGCCTGTTTTACTAAAAATCAAAAAAGATGGAAAAGTAAACAATATAGTTCTGATGATATTATTAAATTTAAAAAGAATCTAACAATTAGTAAAATTTTACCAGCTCATGTTTTGGCTCATGCTGGTTACTTAATTAATCTAGGTAATCCAGATAATCAGAAAAGACAAATATCGATTACCTCTTTAATTTCTGAAATTAAAAATTGTGAACTGTTGGGTATTACGAAATTAGTATTTCATCCTGGAAGTCATTTGCGTTTGATTTCAGTAACAACATGTCTTGATTTGATTGCAGAAGCAGTTAATGAAATCTTACTAAGTACCAACATAGTGGAGTTGGTAATTGAAAATACCGCAGGTCAAGGTAGTAATGTGGGATATAAATTTGAGCATCTAGCATATCTGATTAAAAAGATAGATGATAAAGATCGTATTGGAGTATGCATCGATACTTGCCATTTGTTAGCTGCTGGTTATGATTTTAGAACCAAAGGTGCATACACTAAAATGTGGAATGAATTTGACAAGATTATTGGATTTGAATATTTACGCGGATTGCATTTAAACGATAGTCAAAATGAGTTAGGATCCTTGAAGGATCGTCATGAATCTTTAGGAAAAGGAAAAATTGGATTTGAGCCATTTAAGTTTTTAATTCAAGATCCAAGGTTTAATAATTTGCCGCTGATATTAGAAACTAGAGACCCCGCAATTTGGAGACGGGAAATTAAGCTGTTAAATAGTTTTTGTCGTTCATTTGATGATAACAATAATTGAAAAAAATGATCCATTTTTTAGTCGTGAGGCTAAAAAATATAAAAAACCTATTCCGAGTCGTGAATTTATTTTGCAGTATTTAAATAAGTCCTGTACACCTAAAAAGTGTAATGAATTAGTTGATAATCTGGGTTTAATTGATAAGAGGCTTGGTAAGATATTACGTAGACGTTTAAATGCTATGGTGCGTGATGGCCAGCTATCAGTTGATCGCAAAGGTCGTTATATCTCGATTAAACAGTCTGATATGTTGTCTGGTTACGTAATTTGTCATAAAGATGGTTACGGTTTTTTTGTTCCTGACGAAGGTGGTGGTGATATCTTTTTAAATTCTCGACAGATGTGCAGTTTATTCCCTGGTGATCGTGTTTTAATAAATGTTGTCACTGTAAATCGTCATGGTAGGCGTGAAGGTAGAGTTGTCGATATTTTGAAACGAAATTCTTCTCATATTGTCGGACGTTATTTTGTTAAATGTGATGTAGGGTGTGTTATTCCTATCAATAAGAATATTATCCAGAATATTATCATTCCGTTGGGACAAGAAGGGAAAGCAAAAGCTGGGCAGTTAGTTATGATGAAGATAGTCAATTTTCCTTCTAAATCTGATAGTGCTACTGGACAGATAATTAGAGTCTTGGGAGAAGATAATAATCTTGATTTAGCAGTTGAAACCGCGATCATTACTCATGACTTACCTTCTGTTTGGCCGAAAAAAATTTTTCCTGAAATTAAAATTTCAGGTGATGCTATAAATGAATCAACAAAGCAGCGAAAACAACTACAACATTTACCTTTTGTTACGATTGATGGAATAGATGCTAAGGATTTTGACGATGCTGTTTATTGTAGTTGTCATGAGAAAGATGGCTGGATATTATATGTAGCTATAGCTGATGTTAGCCAATATGTAGATTTTAACACTCAAATTGATCGCGAAGCTTTAAGGCGTGGTAATTCGATATATTTTCCTCAGTATGTAATACCGATGTTACCGGAAATCTTAGCTAATGATTTATGTTCATTAAAATCACAAGCTGATCGTCTAGTAATAATATGTGAAATGCGAATTACTAGCGAAGGTAGAATTACTATGTATGAGTTTTATGAGGCAATTATCCAATCACATAAGCGTTTTACTTATGATGAGGTTTTTGATTTACTTGAAGATAAGACTGAAGAAGTACCCCAGTTATTATTAGAATTACAAGAATTACGTAATTTATATTACGCTTTATTAAAGCAACGTAAACTAAGAGGGGCTCTAGATTTTTCTCGTGTTGAAACACAGATTATTTTTAATAATCAACATCGCATCAAGTATATCAAATCAATTAAGCATCATTACGTGTACGGAATTATCGAAGAATGTATGTTGGCAGCAAATATTTGTGCTTCAGAATTCTTATCAAAGAAAAAGATACCGGCTTTGTATCGTGTTCATGAAGGTCCAGATAGTGAAAAATTATATAATTTACGTTTGTTTCTTAAGGGTCTAGGTTTAGAGCTCAATGGAGGAATTAAACCGCAATCAAAACATTATTCTGAATTATTAAAGAAAATTATTGGTCGTAAGGATCAACATTTGATAGAAACTATTCTATTGCGTTCACTTAAACAGGCAGTTTATGCAGAAAAAAATGTCGGCCATTTCGGTCTGGCTTATGAAACTTACGTGCATTTTACTTCACCTATTAGGCGCTATCCTGATTTAATTAATCATCGTGCTATTAAATATCTATTACATGGTGGTGAGATCAAGGATTATTATTATACCAATATGGTAATTAAAGATCTTGGCAGCCACTGTTCAATGACCGAAAGACGTGCTGATGATGCAGAACGTGATGTGATCGCGTGGTATAAACGTGATTTTATGGAAGATAAAATAGGTGAAATTTTTTGTGGAGTGATTTCTGGATTGACTAATTTCGGGATTTTTGTTGAGCTCAAAAATATTTTTGTTGAAGGTCTAGTGCATGTTACCTCGCTTAAGAATGATTATTATAAATTTGACCCTATTCGTTATTGTTTAGTAGGTAAGCGTAGCGGGAAAACATATCGTTTAGGAGATGAACTTAGAATTATTGTAGCCAAGGTTGATGTTTATGGAGGAAGAATTGATTTCGAGTTAGTTTGATATTTGCTTTAATAGCAATTAATTATTACTAGTGGTAGAATGCGGTGATCTATTCTCCAAAAAATACTTATTCAAATTTTAATGAATGCATATAATGCCTCTACTTGTGTATAGAGGCGTTCTTCAGTGTTGTAACATATATGAGGTAGATATTATATTGAATCATTTACAATGAAAGGTAGTATATCTCATTATATATTATAGGTAACGGTAAAATTACAATGATATTTAAACTTTGTTTGTTATCGTAGATGTTTATGTATGACGTTAGAGAGTACTGGCACTTTTATTGATAAATAATTAATAGGTATTGTCGATGTAAATTATGAATTGCAATGAGATTTGGCAAATTAGTTTACTTTTAGGTAGATAATAGTAATTAAAGTGATACGTATATTAAGGTCGGTGATGCTTGTCAGATGTAGAGACATGAAATTTTTGTTGTATATGCTCAAACAATGATTAATTGTTTAGCTTCTTTAAAGTTGTGAAATTTTTAAAAAATACATAAAATACAGTATGTCCAAATATACCAAAAATGTTACTTTGATTAAAATTGAGGATGAACTCAAACAATCTTACCTTGATTATGCAATGAGTGTCATCATAAGTAGGGCATTACCTGATGTGCGTGATGGTCTTAAACCAGTACATCGTAGGGTTTTATATGCTATGAGGGAGCTTGGTAATGAATATAGCAAGCCTTATAAAAAGTCGGCACGCATTGTTGGAGATGTAATTGGTAAATATCATCCTCATGGTGATGCGGCTGTTTATGATACTATTGTTAGACTAGCGCAGTCATTTTCGTTACGTTATCCTTTAGTAGATGGCCAAGGTAATTTTGGATCTATCGATGGCGATGCTCCAGCCGCAATGCGTTATACTGAAATTAGACTTACAAAAATAGCGCATTTTTTGTTGGCAGATTTAAATAAAGATACTGTTGATTTTGCTCCTAATTATGATGGTACCGAATTTATTCCTCAAGTTTTGCCGGCAAATTTTCCTAATCTTTTGGTTAATGGTTCATCTGGTATAGCCGTCGGTATGGCTACTAATATTCCTCCTCATAATTTATCCGAGGTTGTTGATGCATGCGTTGCAATTATCGATAAGCCTGAAATTGAATTTAAAGAATTAATTAAAATCATTCCAGGTCCTGATTTTCCTACTGCTGGCATTATTAATGGTAGAGCTGGTATTGAAGAAGCTTATGCTACTGGCAGAGGTAAAATTTGCGTTCGTGCACGAGTAAATTTTGAAATTGATGAATCTAACGACAAACAAATAATAATCATCAATGAATTACCATATCAAGTTAATAAAGCTAATTTATTAGAACGTATTGTTGAATTAGTTAAAAATAAAAAAATTGAAGGAATTACTGCGGTTCGTGATGAATCTGATAAAGAAGGGATGAGGGTGGTGATTGAATTACGTCGTGGAGAAATTCCAGAGATTGTTTTAAACAATTTATTTATTAATACTCAAATGCAGGTTACCTTTGGTATTAATATTGTAGCATTGGAAGGAGGTCAACCTAAAACTTTAAATTTAAGACAATTGTTAGAAGCATTTCTTACTCATCGGAGAGAAGTTGTTTCTAGACGCTGTATGTTTGAACTTAAAGCCGCGCGAACCCGTGCTCATATTTTAGAGGGTTTAGGAATAGCACTTATCAATATCGATGAAATAATTGCTTTAATTAAATTGTCAAAGAATTCCGCATCTGCAAAACAAGAATTATTATCCAAAATATGGCGTAATGGCGATATCGGAATTATCATAAAAGCTAATGCTAAAATAGTGAGACTTGATGGCTTAGATAAAAAATACGGAATTTCAGATAAAGGTTATTGCTTATCTGAAGATCAGGCTCAAGCTATTTTAGATTTACGTTTACATAGATTGACTGGACTAGAACAAGATAAAATAATTGCTGAATATAAAGAGTTAATAGCTAACATCAATGGATTATTCGATATTTTAGATAAACCTAATTTGTTACTTGATGTAATACGTAAAGAGTTATTTGAAGTAAAGAAACTTTTTGTTGATGGTCGTAAAACAGAAATTATCGATAACCAAGAAGATCTTGTTCGCGAAGATCTAATTGTTGCCGAAAATGTTGTTGTAACAATTTCTCATGAGGGTTATGCAAAGATTCAAGCAATAGCTGATTATCAGGCCCAAAAACGTGGTGGTAAAGGTAAGATTGCCACTAAAGTTAAGGATGAGGATTTTATTGAAAAAATATTTATAGCAAATACTCACGAAACCATCTTATGTTTTTCCAATAAAGGCAAAGTTTATTGGCTTAAAGTTTATTCGTTGCCACAAGGTAGTAGATTTTCTAGAGGTAAGCCTTTAATTAATTTATTGCCTCTAGAAGAAGGGGAACGAATTAATACTATTTTACCTATTAAAGAGTACTCAGATAATGAGTATATCTTTATGGCAACTGTTAAAGGCATGGTTAAAAAAGTTGCTTTGAAGCAATTTGCTAATCCTCGATCTAATGGGATTATTGCAATTAATTTGTTGTATGGTGACAATTTGATTGGAGCTGCTCTTACTGATGGTAAGAGAGACGTAATGTTATTTAGTAGTGCTGGTAAAGCAATAAAATTCAGCGAAGAACAAGTTAGAATAGTGGGGCGTACTGCGAGAGGTGTGCGCGGTATGAAAATTAAAGATGATCAGCAAATAATTTCTTTAATTATTGTTAAGCCGGAAAGTGCAATATTGATTGCTACTGAAAATGGTTACGGTAAGCGTACTTTGGTTAGCGATTTTCCTAATGTTAATCGCAGCACTAAAGGAATTATAGCAATCCAAGTTAGCAAACGTAATGGTAAGGCAGTTAGTGCTATCATGGTAAACATTGGAAATGAAATTATGTTAATTAGTGATCACGGTACTTTGGTGCGTACTCATGTTGATGAGATTTCTTTGATTGGTAGAAATACTCAAGGAATAAAATTAATAAATATTGGTAAAGAAGAACATTTGGTTGGTATTCAGCAGATAGAAGATTGAATATTTATGATATTTGAAGTTCCAATAATTACTATCGATGGCCCAGCAAGTGTTGGTAAAGGAATTGTTAGTAGATCTTTGGTTGATAGGTTGGGATGGCATTTTTTAGATAGTGGATCAATTTATCGTCTTTTGGCGTTATCAATAATTAGAAAACATATATCTTTGGATGATATTGAACATATAATCGAGATAGGTAAGAATCTAGATATTGATTTTATTATTAAGCCAGGGAAAGTCCAAAAAGTATTATTGAATAAGGAGGATGTAACTGGCGCTATTCGTCATGAAAAATGTGGAATAGTAGCATCAAAAATAGCTTCAATTGGTGAGGTGCGCTCAATTTTTATTAATTATCAACATTCTTTCTGCAAATTGCCAGGATTAGTCGCCGATGGACGAGATATGGGGACCGTAATATTTCCTAAGGCCAAAGTAAAGATTTTTTTAACTGCTAGTATCAAAGAGAGAGCTAGAAGAAGATTGCTTCAATTGCAAGATGAGGGTATAACTGCTAACTTGGATGATGTTTTTATGGATTTGGTGTCTCGGGATAAGCGAGATAGTGCGCGCGCAGTAGCTCCTTTGAAACCAGATCCTGAAGCAGTGGTAATTGATACTACCAAGTTAAGTATTGATGAAGTACTGCAGGTAATTATGGCACATGTAAAAGACATGTATTTCTAATTTTATCTATGTTGCTTGGGACATAATGGTTTTGTGAGACATTTATTGTATGACAGAGAATTTTGCAGAATTGTTTGCTGAAAGTGTTAAAGATGTAAATTTTCAGTCGGGAACGGTTAGACAGGCTGAAATTATAGATATCACTTCTAGTTTTGTGGTTGTGTATGCCGATGGATCTAAATCTGAATCTTATATTCCTATTGCTGAATTTCGTAATCAAAATAATAAGCTAGAAATAATTATTGGTGATATTGTAGATGTCGTTTTAGAGTCTTTTGAAGATGGTACTGGTAAGACGATTTTTTCTCGTGATAAAGCTAAGCGTTTGGAAGTCTGGAGAATTTTGGAACAGGCTTTTGAAAGTGGAGAAACAGTTAAAGGTATCGTTACTGAACGAGTTCGTGGTGGTTTTACGGTAGAGATTGATAGAATTCGCGCTTTTTTGCCTGGTTCATTAGTTGATATAAAACCAATACGCGATACATCTTATATTGAAGGTAAAGAATTAGAATTTAAAATTATTAAAGTTGATAAAAAGCAAAATAATATTGTAGTGTCTAGGCGCGCTGCTTTAATGGCTGATGATACTCCAGAGCGTAAAGCATTATTAGAGAGTTTAAGGGATGATGCAGAGGTAATTGGGATAATTAAGAATCTTACAGATTACGGAGCATTCGTTGATTTAGGGGGCATAGATGGTTTGTTGCATATAACTGATATTTCATGGAAGCGAATTCGTCATCCTAATGAATTACTGAGGATTGGCGATGAAATTAAGGTTAAGATATTGAAATATGATCGAGATAAAAATCGTGTATCATTAGGATTAAAACAATTAACAGAGGATCCTTGGTGCGATATTAGCCGTCGCTATCCTGTTGGTACTAGAATTTTTGGTAAAGTTACTAACATTACTGATTATGGATGCTTTGTAGAAATTGAAGACGGGATAGAAGGTTTGGTTCATATATCAGAAATTAACTGGACTAATAAGAATATTCATCCCTCTAAGGTTGTTGTTCTTGGACAAAAAGTTGAAGTCGTAGTTTTAGAAATTAATGAAGAAAGGCGTCGTACTTCTCTTGGTATGAAGCAGTGTAAATCTAATCCTTGGAAGGAGTATTGTGCATTACATAAAAAAGGTGAAAAAATTAAGGGTATAATTAAATCTATTACTGATTTCGGAATTTTTATTGGTCTTGATGGAGATATTGATGGATTGGTGCATTTATCCGACATTACTTGGAATGAAGCTGGTGAAAAGGCTATTCGTAATTATAGAAAAGGACAAGAAATAGAGGCTATCGTTCTAGCTATCGATGCTGATAGGGAGAGAATTTCTTTAGGAATTAAGCAATTAGAGCATGATATTTATGCGGAATATTTAGAATTACATCCTAAAGGAAGTATAGTGAAGGGGATTATTACTGATGTTGTTACCAAATCTGCTACCGTTAATCTTGGTGATAATATTGTTGGAAAAATTAAAGCCATTGATGTAAGTCGAGAAAATGTAAAAGATGCTACTGAATTATTAAAAGTCGGAGACAATATTGAAGCCAAAGTTATTGAGATTGATAAAAAGAGCCGTATAATTAATTTATCAATTAGAGAGGCGCAACTAGAATTTGGTGATAGTGATACTCCTCAGACAAATACCCAATTAGGAGATCTCTTAAAAAAACAAATGCAACAAAGCTCTGAATAGATTTCATAGCATAATTCTGGAGATATTATGCGGGTAGTTTCGTATTTATTCTTATTAATTATTATGTTTGTAGGATTAACGTTTGCTTCATTAAACTCCTCAATAGTTACTTTTAATTATTATTTAGGTGTTAAGGATATAGCGTTATCTTTGTTATTGGTGTTTGTTTTTGGTGGCGGTATAGTATTAGGTTTATTAGTCTCAATTTTTCCTTGGTTAAAAGTTAAACGAGATAATATGCGGCTTAAATTTCACTTAAAGGTAGTAGAAAAAGAGGTTAAAAATTTACGCTCTCTCCCAATTACTGGAGATTAATAATTAATATGGTACGTTATGCTGCAGTTGTTCTTGCTACTTTTGCCTATAGCTGCTTTGTCGGGATGGTTTGCTGGTTGGCATTATAAAAGATCTGTAGAAATCAAAAGTGAAGGGAATTTTATTCCCCCGGGTTATTTTCTTGGTCTTAATTATTTAATTAATGATCAGCCAGATAAAGCTGTTGATGTTTTTATTAAAATGTTGCAGATCAATACTGATACTATAGAAACTCATTTAGCTTTAGGAAATCTCTTTAGGCGTAGAGGAGAAGTGGATCGTGCAATAAGAATTCATCAGAATTTGATTGCTCGTCCTCAGCTTACGCAAAAACAGCATCTACAAGCTCTACTTGAATTAGCTCAGGATTATTTGCGTGCAGGAGTATTTGATCGCGCTGAACGTTTGTTCCTAGAGATCATTAATTTTGGTGGAGATATCAATCTTAGTCTTAATAGTCTCATTAATATTTACCAACAACAAAAAGATTGGCGTAAGGCAATTGCTGCTGCGAAGAAATTGGAATTTATAAGTAGCGCTACTATGCATACAGCTATTGCACATTATTATTGTGAATTAGCAGATTACGCTAAATTAAATAATGAATTATCAAATGCTTATGCTTATCTTAATGATGCTTTGAATGCCGATATAAATTGTGCTCGCGCCAATATTATGTTAGGTAATTTATATTTTACTGAAGATAAATATGAACAAGCCATCAAGGTATTCAGAATGGTATATCAGCAAGATGCAGAATATGTTGCTGAAATAATTGATTTATTAGGTAAATGTTACCAATGTGTGGGTAGGGAGACAGAATACATTAATTGTTTAGATTCGTGGATTGCAGAAAAGCCCCGGATCTATTATGTATTAGCTATGACTGATTATTTGTTAACTACTAAAGGTGATTTGACAGCTCTTAATTATCTCTCGTGCCAGCTACCTAAATGTCTATCGTTACGTGGCTTAGAACGTATGTTAAGTCTATATATTAATTATGTAGATGATAATATGAAAGATCAGCTTTTGTTACTTAAGGAATTTATTACCAAATTGTTGGCAAATAAACCAATTTATCGTTGTATTCATTGCGGGTTTGCCGGTAAAAATCTTTACTGGCAATGTCCTAGTTGTAGATGTTGGAATTCAGTTAAACCTATTCATGGATTAGAGGGTGATTAATGCCAACACCATCAATTACTATATCAAATTTTAATTTGAGTTACCAGCACAAATTACTTTTTAGTAATTTCGACTTCTATTTGGTAGCTAATCAATGGACATGTATTCTTGGTCAAAGTGGTATTGGTAAAACGTCATTATTGCGATTTATTGCTGGTTTACCATACGGAGAAGGCGTTAAATATTCTGGGCATATTTCAACCTCAGACAATAAACTATTACATAGTCGTCTTGCTTTTTTGAGTCAGCAGGATTCTCTTTTGCCATGGTTGAATGTTACTGATAATATTTTGCTCGGTTATCGTTTGCGTCGTAAAAAAATTACTAATTATCTAAAAGAAAAAGTTATTGCTTTGTTGGAGAAGGTAGGTTTACAGCAGGAAGCGCTTATGAAACCTAGACAATTATCTCAAGGCATGAGACAGAAAGTAGTTTTAATAAGAACTCTAGTTGAAAATCGGAATGTAATTTTAATGGATGAACCTTTTTCATCTTTAGATGTTATCACCAAGCTAAAATTGCAAGATTTATCTATATCTCTGTTATGCAATTGTACTGTGCTATTAGTTACTCATGATCCTGTAGAAGCTTTAAGGCTTGGACATCGAATTTTTATTCTAAATAATTCTCCAGCTAAGATAAGTAATATAATTAAGCCGCATGGAGTTATACCGCGCGATATTACTGATGTAAATCTTCTAAAGGAACATACAAAAATTTTACAAAATCTTGCTTAAAGCATATCGTGAAAATTTCTGATTTTTCAAATACTACATAGTGGTGATTTATTAGAGTTAATAATACTATTTTGTGTATTATAAGATATAAAATATAATAAAGAGAATTAATTAATGCGAATCATTTTTTCGTGGATACGTTTATTTTTACAGCGTAATCTATATACGATAGGCGTTTATTTGAGAATAATAACTAGTGTGATAGTTTTTATCGTGTCTTGGCAATTAATTGTTTTATCGTTTAATTTTCCTGCGTATATTTTGCCTTCACCAATTCTAGTGTTAAGCATCTTCAAAAGTCATGGTATTTTGATACTTCAACACTCATTGCCTACGCTAATCGAGGCTTTTATAGGTATGATTGTGAGTATATTTTTGGGGATAGTTTGGGCTTTATTCTTAGTTTATTTTAGTTCTTTACGTTTATGGTTTTTGCCATTGTTGATAATTAGTCAAGCGTTACCAGTTTTTGCTATTGCACCACTTTTGGTGATTTGGTTTGGTTATGGAATAATATCGAGAGTTATTATTATAACTCTTATGTTATTTTTTCCGATTGCTAGCTCCTTTTATGATGGTTTATGTAGGACGCCGTCATTTTATCTAGATTTGGCTCAAACTATGAATGCCAGTAAGTTACAGGTATTAATAAGAATTCGTATACCTTATGCATTACCATCATTTTGTAGTGGATTGCGTCTTGCAGCGACTTTTGCTCCAATTGGTGCAGTTATGGGTGAATGGATTGGTTCGAGTCATGGTCTCGGTTTTTTAATACTTAACGCTAATTCACAAATGCAAATTGATTTAATGTTCGCAGCAATATTGATTTTATCAGTTTTAACCATGAGTTTTTACGGTGCAATTGATTTTTTAATAAAATGTTTATCAAATTCCAATATTTAACTGAGATTACATAGTGTATGAATAAATACTATAAATTATTTTTTTTATTTTTTGTTTTAAATTTTCAGATATGTGTCTATGGTGGATCGAAAACTTTAGTAGTGGTGCTAGATTGGTTTATTAACCCCAATCACGCTCCATTATTAGTGGCAGAGCAGGAGGGTTTTTTTGCTAAACGCGGTCTTAAGATTAAGTTCATTACTCCCGCAGATGCTTCTGAAGGTGAAAAAATGGTTGCGGCTAATAAAGCTGATATTGCAATAACTTATGAACCAATGTTAGCGCTATATGTGTCACGTAATATACCGCTTAAGCAATTAGCCACTTTAATTGATCGACCATTAAATTGTTTGATAGTTTCCAAAGATAGTAATATCAACTCTCTTAAAGATTTAATGGGAAAAAGAATAGGTTTTTCTGGTACAGATATCGAACGTATTATTTTGGCTACTATGTTGAGAAAGGTTAATTTAAAATTAAATGATATTCAAATGATTAATGTAAAATTCAATTTAGTATCAGCGTTTCTGAGTAATAAAATTGATGGATTTATTGGAGGAATGCGTAATTTTGAGCCAGAGATTTTTAAAATCAATGGTAAAATTATAAGAATTTTTTACCCTGAAGAATTCGGTTTTCCAAAATATAGCGAATTAATCTTAGTTGTACATAAAGATAAAATTCATGATCCATCATTTATAGAGTTTATTTCTGCTTTGAAAGAAGGAATAGCCTATCTTAAAAAATATCCTATAGAAAGCTGGTGTAAATTTAGAGAAATTCATCCAGAATTGAATAATGAATTAAATCGTAGGATATGGTTTTTGACCATACAGTACTTTACTAATCATCCAGAAAAAATTGATCAGCATAAGTTATATATTCAAAGGTGTTGAATATTACATTATGAAATAGAACTCCATGTTATATGGTATAATGGATAATTCGATTTCCATTATCGTTGTTCCAATTAATCATATTGATAGTATATTTCTTTAATAGCGCTGGTAGCTAATTCCTTTTTCATTTAAATATATTTAATTATTAAGGCAGGTTAACATAAGGACTTGTATTATCATGGTTTATGATATAGTTTATTAGCTGGATTGTATCAACAAGATGATGTAATTTGAAGTAGGAGAAGAGTGTGAAATTGAATAATTTAAATATTGCTTTCGATATTTCCTGTATTTTAACAGCTTTGGTATTTATAACAGGCATGATTATTTTATTTGATATAATATTGTTTTCGAGAAAAAGTTCTATGAATATGAAAATATCAAGTGCAGTGGAATGCGCGCGTACTTTTTTCCCTATATTTCTATTGGTATTATTAATTCGTTCTTTCATAATTCAACCTTATCGCGTACCTACAAGTTCTCTTGCGCCGACTGTTTTGCCTGGTGATTTTATTGTTGTTAAGCAATATGCTTATGGCTTGAAATTGCCAGTTTTAAATATCAAAATACTCGAAATCGGAGAACCTCAACGTGGCGATATTGCGCTATTTCGTTATCCATATAATCCTAATACGCTTTATGTTAAGCGGGTTATAGGATTACCTGGAGATCACGTGGTGTATCGTAATAAAATTTTAATCATTAATGAAGTTAAAATGAAACAGATACCATTAGGAATAGATCTTGATATTGAAAAATGGTTCATTACTCAAGTTCAGGTTAGATTGGAAAATTTAGATTTGGTCACGCATAAAATTTTTGTTAAACCAGGTTACAAAGAATTGGAGCATATCGATGTTGTGGTTCCTAGAGGTTTTTACTTTGTTATGGGGGATAATCGCGATAATAGTAGCGATAGTCGCGAGTGGGGTTTTGTACCAGAAGCTAATCTTGTTGGTAAGGCTTTTGGTATTTGGATGAGTTGGGATTCAGAGAAGAAAAGTATTCGTTGGCAAAGAATTGGCAAGAAACTTGATTAAAGGTAATACTACTGTACCTAATCTATCATTGATATATAAATCACTTTGTAAAAGATTGGGCTATATTTTTAATAATTTTGAATTACTTAATCGTGCTTTACGTCATAGAAGTATGGGTAAAGACAGTAATGAGCGTTTGGAGTTTCTTGGTGATGCAGTATTAAATTTTATTATTGCTGCAGAGTTGTTTCATCGTTATCCGAATATTAGAGAAGGAGAGCTTAGTAGATTGCGTGCTAATTTAGTTAACGGTGAAACTTTAGCTGAGCTTGCTGGTGAGCTCCATCTTGGTAAGGATCTTCAGTTTGGTTCTGGTGAATTACAAAGTAACGGTGCTGGACATAAGTCAATTTTAGCAGATGCTATGGAGGCAGTTATTGGTGCTATGTATTTAGATGGAGGTATCATCAATACTCAGAGTTGCGTCTTGAATTGGTTTACTCTTCGTTTAGATGAAACTACTGGAATTGGCAAGAAAGATTCCAAGACTAGACTACAAGAATTATTGCAGTTACACAAACTATCATTACCAATTTATACTATTGTTAATACTACTGGTGCAGCGCATGAAAGAATTTTTACAGTTACATGTGAAGTGACTGAAGTGGATATGATCACTACAGGTATTGGTTCGAATAAACGTTTTGCGGAAAGAGAGGCAGCAGAAATGATGTTAATTAAATTGGAATCTTATAGTGGATGCTTCAATTAAGTCACATGCTGGTTATGTTGCTATTGTAGGACGTCCTAATGTCGGTAAATCTACTTTGCTTAATAAAATTCTGGGTACTAAGATTAGTATCACTGCTAATAAATCTCAGACGACAAGACATAAAATTATTGGTGTCAAGACTGTTGAGAATTTTCAGACTATATATGTGGATACTCCAGGAATACAGAAAAATATTACCAACCGTCTCGGTAGCTATATGAATCAAGTTGCATTAGGTGTTTTAAATGATGTGGATGTGATTGTTCTAATTGTTGTTGGCAATGGATGGCGTAATGCAGATGAATTGGTGTTACAGATTGCATGTCGAGTTAAATGTCCGATAATTTTAGCAATTAATAAAATTGATTTGATTTCTCAAAAAAATAATTTACTTAGTTATATTGAGAAAATTACAACAAAATATAAATTTGCTGCTTGCGTTCCTTTGTCAGCTCATACCGGAGATAATCTTGATGCTTTGGAGAAGGAAGTAAAAAAAATATTGCCAGTAAACCCCTTCTTTTTTCCAACAAAACAAGTAACAGATCGCGATATTAATTTTTTAATAGCAGAAATTATTCGCGAGAAGTTGACTAGATTTTTAGGCCAGGAACTACCTTACGTGATTGCAGTGGTTATAAATCAATTAGAATTGAATCCATTATTGGTTAATATTACAGCCACAATTTATGTGGAGCGTCAAGGTCAAAAGGTGATTATTATTGGAATTGGTGGTGAGAGATTAAAGAAGATCGGTATGTTAGCACGTAAAGATATAGAGAATTTATTTGCTCGTAAGGTATTTCTACGATTATGGGTTAAAATTAAAAGTAATTGGACTCGTAATAAGGAATTATTACGTTATTTAGGTTACGAATAATAACTTAATTATCTGAATATGTATTTCAGTATAAAATTGATTAAGCACAATATCTAGTTTCGCCTTTACCAAATAAGTTTTCTTCGCATCTTGAACATAGTCCTTGATGATTTATACTAATATCATTTCGATAATGCCAACAACGAGAACATTTAGGATAAGGGGAATGAATAGTTATTAATTTCAGACCTGGAATCATAGTGCTAATAGCATCTTTAGGCGCTGATGTAAAATCCTTAACTGTGGCAGATGATGTAATTAGAATGAAACGTAAATCATCTTTCAATTTTTTAAGTAAAGGTGAAATTCTGTCATCGGCGTACAAAGTAATGTCAGCTTCAAGACTTGAGCCAATCACTCCATTAATTCGTAATCTTTCTAATTCTTTATTAACTTCGGCCTTGAAGGAATATATTTTATTCCAATCATCCATAGTAATAATATCTTGTTTAAGATCGAAATCAATTTCTTTAACGCTATCATTAAATCGTGTCATGAAAATTGATTCTTCTCTACCAGTAATATTATTTGTTTTATCCATACTCCTCATTTCTTGCCAAATTTCTTCAGCAGTAAAACTTAAAATTGGTGCAATTAAACGTACTAAAATTTCTAAAATATGAAATAGTGCACTTTGCGCTGAACGTCGCCCCAAACTAGTAGCACTCATAGTGTATAAGCGATCTTTAATAATACTAAAATAAAAACTACTAATATTATTGGCTAATACTACCTGTAAATTATTGCAGGAAGCATAAAACTGATATGAATTGTAATACTTCAAATTGTTTTTATTCAGTTCTAGTATAATAGCAACCATCCAGCGATCAAGAGATAGCATTTGCCCTGGCGCTATCAAATCATGTTCTGGATTGAAGTCATAGAGATTACCTAAAATAAATCTAGCAGTATTCCGTATTAAACGATAGATATCAATTACACGTTGAAATACCTCATCTGAGACTGTAAGATCATCATGTAAATAAGTAGTTCCCACCCATAAACGTAAAATGTCGGCACCGTATTTATTTACAATGTCTTGAGGACTAATAACATTGCCTAAAGATTTCGACATCTTATGACCTTCTGCATCTACGCAAAAACCATGAGTGATGACAGTTTTATATGGTGCTACATTGCGTAATATTAGAGAAGTTAATAAAGATGACTGAAACCAACCTCGATATTGATCGTTTCCCTCAATATAAACATCAGCAGGAAAGTTGAGTTCATTTCGTTCCTCTAAAACACAAAAATGGGAAACTCCAGAATTAAACCAAACATCTAGAGTATCATTGATTTTAATATAATCTTCAGCATCTATATTGTTTTTTGCATGCTTTTTTAAAAAGCTTGTAACTTCGATACTATACCAGTAGGAGAAACTTAATTTTTCGATTTGAGGAGAAATTATGTTATTTATAAAATAAGGCATTTCAGGATGAATTTGTCCTGTTTCTCGATGAATAAAAATAGTTATTGGTATTCCCCAATATCTTTGCCTAGAGATACACCAATCTGGTCGTAATTCAAGCATATTCTTCATATTATTATTGCCTTGAGAAGGTAACCAGTTTATTTTTTTAATGGTATCTAATGCTTGTTGTCGTAATCCATTATCCATATCGACAAACCATTGTTTTGTCGCACGAAAAATTATAGGTGTTTTATGGCGCCAACAATGAGGGTAACTGTGTTGTAAGGTATTTTCACAAATTAAAGTACCAAATTCTCTCAGGACTTTAATGACATGAGGATTAGCATCAAATACATTCTCTCCAGCAAAAAATTTTGTTGATGCTAAGAATTTTCCATCATCTCCCACTGGATTGTTAATCGGTAATTTATATTGTAATCCCATTTTGTAATCTTCTTGTCCGTGAGCTGGAGCCGTATGAACAGCACCAGTACCAATATCAGTTGTTACGTGCTCTCCTAAAATAATTGGAACTTCCTTGGAATTTAGAAAAGGATGTCTAAGTTTTGTATTCACAAGATCATTTCCAAGATACAATTTTATTACTTTATAATTGTTTTCTCCGTAACGCTCCATTACCGTAGTTAGTAATTTTTCCAATACAAGTAAATGTTCATTTAAAGTAACGCAGTACACTAATGCATATTTAAATTTAGGATGTATCGCAACAGCTTCACTGGCCGGTAAACTCCAGGGGGTTGTTGTCCAAATTGGAATACTTAAATCATGTACATCAAATTTTTCTGGATACACAACTCGAAATCTGATATCGACGGCAGGAGAAGTTTTATCTTTATATTCTACTTCAGCTTCTGCCAAAGCCGAAGCACATGTAATACACCAACGTACCGCTTTATATCCTTGTATCACATGTTTTGATATTATAGTTTGTAGTAAAACTCTAACAATATCAGCCTCATATTTAAAATCCATCGTGAGATAAGGATGCTCCCAATCAGCAATAACACCTAAACGTTTAAAACTTTGTTTTTGTAGTTCTATTTGCTCGGATGCATATCGCCGACATTCTTTAATAAATTCCTCTATACTTACTTTAATACCTGCTTTGCCTATTTTTTTTTCAACATTTATTTCGATAGGTAGACCATGACAATCCCAACCAGGAACAAAAGGTACTCTATATCCTTCAAGTAATTTTGATTTATTAATGATATCTTTTATGATTTTGTTAAAGGCATGTCCTAAATGAATATTACCGTTGGCATACGGAGGACCATCATGTAATACGAATTTACCCCGAGGGTTTTTTGGATGAGAGAAAAAATGATATAGATCAAGTTTTTGCCAAAACTCCAGCATCCGTGGTTCTCTCCTTGGCAAATCTGCTTTCATAGCAAATTCAGTTTTAGGTAAATTTACTGAGTAAATAGCCATAATAAATTGTATAGCATAGATAATTCTATGGCAAATACTTCTTTAAACTATAAATGCAAGTTTTATATCTCTTATAGTTTCAAGATTTGTTTTGCTTTTACTAAATCTTGATTGATTTGTATTTGTAATGTTGCGAGAGAATTGAATTTTTGTTCATTTCTAATTTTTTCATGAAATTCAATCGTTATCTTTTTGCCATAAATGTTGGCATTAAAATTGAAAATATGAACCTCAAGTAATTTATGCTGTCCTGACACAGTTGGACGAAAACCAACGTTGGCGATACCAGGTAAAGAACTTGGTGAAAGTTGAAAAATTCTTATTGCATAAACTCCTGCTAGAGGTAATTCTCGTCCTTTTAAATGAATATTAGCTGTTGGAAAACCCAATGCACGTCCTCTATGGTCGCCATGTACTATGCGACCAATGACTCTGTACGGTAGACCCAAAAATTTATTAGCTAATATTAAATTTCCTTGGGTAAGAGCGGCGCGAATTAAAGAACTGCTTATTCTTATTCCATCTATCTTAAATGACGGTACTTGGGTTACCTGAAAACCATATTTAATTTTTTCTTGATTTAATAATGAATAATTTCCTTCACGTCTGTATCCAAAAGCAAAATCGTCGCCAATAACTATATGCCTAGTTTTTAATTTGTTAACCAAAATTTCTACAATAAATTGTCTAGCGGAAAAATTAATTAAGTTTCTATTAAGAGGTAAAAGTAAAACATTATCCATTCCATGTTTTTTAAAGAGTAAGAGTTTTTCGCGTATACTGGTTAAACGTAATGCTCTTTTTTTAATAAAAAAAAATTCTGATTGTGGTTCAAAGGTTACTATTACTGTTGGTAATTTTAATTCTAAAGATTTTTTTTTGACACAATTCAGAATTACTTGATGTCCGAGATGAACACTATCGTAATTACCAATACTGACTACGCATCCAATAAAATCAGATTTTAAATTAATAAAGCCACGAATCAGTCGCATAACCCGATGGTATTATTATAAAATCACATTGACAAGTAAATTATCTGAATTAGGACGTCATTCTATTTGTTGGTTATTTTATTTAGTTATTATGGAATTTAATTCCATAATAACTAATGGTTTTTTAAGTTAGGATTTTCTAGTTGTGCTTCGGTTTAGAAGAAGAATCTTTTTCATACATAATGAAATTGTATAATCTCATACCACTAAGTCGTAAACACGAAAAGTAAATTAGCATAGCCCCCACGCATATCACAACAAGATGTAGAGCACGATTAAATGAGTTCCAATTAATCCATATTATTCGATCGAAGGCTGTATACCAAAGAAAAAATATTAAAACAGTATTGGCGAAAACTAAACGTAACCAAAGTATCTTCCAATCTCCGCTAGGGTGATAATCACCATTACGTCTTATGTTCCAAAATAGTAAACCAGCGTTAAGCAATGAAGTTAAGGAAGTTGCTAGAGCAAGTCCAGCATGTTTTAACGGGAAAATTAAACAAATTGCAAGTACTATATTGATTAGCATGGAAATAGAGGCTGTTTTTACCGGGGTTTTAATATTTTGCTGTGAATAGAACCCAGAGGATAGTACTTTAACCAATATAAAAGCTGGAATTCCAACGGAAAATCCCCAACAACTGTGTTGTACCATAGAGATATCAAGTTCAGTAAATTGGCCAGATTGGAAACTGAATAAAGTTATTATGATTGGATTGGATAGCATTGTAATACCTATACTTGCAGGCAGTGCAATAACAAATACAAATTTCAAGGCCCAATCGAGAGTGTGATAAAATTCAGTTTTTGATTTTGTAATATGTTTACGTGAGAGATATGGAAGTACTACGGTAGAAATTGCTACTCCAAAGACTCCTAATGGGAACAGAGTTATGCGGCTAGCGTAATTCAACCATGAAATGCTACCTACTTGTAGAAATGAGGCTAATAAATTATCAGCTAAGAAACTTATTTGCGCTACTGAAACGCCAAATATGGCTGGTAACATGAGTTTTAATACTCGTTTTACACCAGTATCATGCCATGAAATTTTTGGATGAGGTATTAATTTTAATTTATACAAATATGGTATTTGAAATAATAGTTGCGTTGCTCCTCCTATGAAAATACCCCAAGCCAATGCTTGTACTGGTTCAGTAAAGTACGGCGCTATGACAATAGCCGCTCCTATTAGAGATAAATTTAGTAAGTTTGGAGTAAATGCTGAAATACCAAATTTTCCGTAAGTATTTAAAATGCCGCTTATGTAGGCGGTTAAGGAAATAAATAAGATATAAGGAAATGTAATTCGTAACATAGCTACAGTCAGTCCAAATCGAGTGGGATCATTAATGAATCCAGGAGCAAAAATATAAATTAAAAATGGCGCAAGTAGCACCATGATTATTGTAAAGATAAGTAATACCGATAACATTAAACCGGCTATATGATTAAGGAAAACTTTAACCTCATGAATATCGTGATTTTCACGATATTCTGATAATACTGGAACGAAAGATTGTGAAAATGCCCCCTCAGCTAGTAGATTACGCAAGAAATTAGGAATTCTATAAGCTACATTGAAAGCATCCATACTAGCGGTAGCACCAAAATAATAGGCAAAAACCATTTCACGTACTAATCCAGTTATTCGTGAAATAATAGTCATAGAGGAGAATGTCATGATAGATTTAAAAATGCTTTTTTTCATCAGTTCAAGATCTTAGCATAAAAATTCTCTTATTTCCCCATTGACACTTAAATCGGATCAGGGCATATTGATCTCGTAGTGATAATTTTTTTGGGAGCTAAACGTGGCAAATATTAAATCTGCAAAAAAAAGAATAACTCAAAGCGAGATTCATCGTAAACGCAATATCGGTTTGAAATCGTCTTGTCGCACCTATATTAAAAAAATGGAAGCTCTAGTAACCAGCAATAACAAAGATGGGGCGACTAAGGCATTTAAAGATACTGTTTCAATGATAGACAAGATGGTGACAAAGGGTATTCTTCATAAGAATAAAGCTGCCCGCCATAAAAGCAATCTCAGCAATAAGATCAAAAAGCTGCTATAAGAGTTACTTCAAAACTTTATGCCTAATCTGCAGTTATTTATAATATTTAATCCTTAAATTGTTTGTGGTACAAAAATAAACAAATGCCAGCAATTATCACTAATAAGGAAAGTAATTGTCCCATTGTTAGCCAATTTAATGCTATAAATCCTATGTTGATATCAGGTTCACGGAAAAACTCGCAAATGAAACGTAATATTCCGTAATAAAAAAGAAATAAACTTGCTGTTACACCTTTAGATCTTGGTTTTGCAGTATAGATCCAGATTATAATGAAAAGAATTACGCCTTCCGCAAAAGATTCGTATAATTGCGAAGGATGTCGTGGAAATTCTCCACCATTGGGAAATATTATTCCCCATGGAACTGTAGTAACTCTTCCCCATAATTCAGAATTAATGTAATTTCCTATTCTCCCCAAAGCTATTCCTGGAGGTACAAGTGGAGATATAAAATCTAAAAGTTGAATGAATGATGTTTTAATTTTACGAGAGAAAAACCAGACCCCTATTATTACGCCAATTATTCCGCCGTGAAATGCCATACCTCCAGTCCAGATTTGGAAAATCGCTAATGGCTTATGCAAAAATATTTTTGCATTGTAAATTAAGACATAACCTAAGCGTCCACCAATAATGCCACTAAGTGCACAGCAAAAAATAAGGTCGCTAATAATTTCGCTACTCCATAATGGATAATATTTTTTAGCACGCTGTCTTGCAAGAATCCATGCTAAGGCGAAACCTACGGCATAGCTAATGCCATACCAATATATTTTTATCATACCGAAGTTGATAGCTATCGGATTTAATTGATGATATCTAAGCATATTTACCTTTCTTTAAATTCTGAATTTATATTACTAATAATCTGTTCGAATTCCTTTAAAACCCTAGAATAAATACTTCTTTTAAAATATATCACCTGTCTCAGAGGTTCCCAATAATTAACCCATCTCCAATTCTTAAATTCTGGCTGATCACTAGCTTTTAAATTGATCTTGTTATCACTACTAGTAAGGAGTAATAAGAACCATTTCTGTTTCTGGCCAATACATACTGGACAAGGATCACGATGTCTCAGATGGACAGGTAATTTATATCTGAGCCATCTCTTAGTAACTGCAAGGATTTTTACATCATTTCTAGTTAGTCCTGTCTCTTCTTTTAATTCTCGATACATCGTTTCTTCTAGAGTTTCATATGGCTTAACTCCTCCTTGAGGAAATTGCCAACCAGAAGCTCTGACGCGATTACCCCAAAATAATTGCCCTTTTTGATTGGTAACAATAATACCAACATTTAATCGATAACCATGTTGATCTATCATGATTTTTTCCTATATTCTCAATTATAAAGTATCTTTTCATACTTGGTATATAAATACAAACATCAATTTTATACTAGTATAGTTAGTGGTACGCTATAATTAATATATCCAGTTATATCTCTATTTCGAAGTCATCACCTTTAGATAACACGTATTTATTCATTGTAATTAAAGTTGATTTTTAAAATATCTAATGAGTTATCGTGTGAGATAAATAAACAAACTATTAATTAACAATAGGTAATTGTGATTGAATTATGTTTACACAGTTATATTTCAAAACAAATCTAAAGATTTATGTTTTTTAGTCAATCTCTAGTTTGTATTGCTTAAGCTTTTTACGTAACGTACCTCGATTAATTCCTAGGATAGTTGCAGCACTGCTTTGATTATTTTTGGTATGATTCATGACTGCTCTTAAAAGAGGCCCTTCAATTTCATGCAAAACCATTTCGTAAAGATTTGTTACTTTATGACCATCTAATCGTTCGAAATATTCTTCAATAATTTCACGTACATACTTGTTCAATGGCCCTGTTTGGTGGATAACTTGCATCATAAAAGCTCTCCATTCGTTTGTAATCAATTATTGATAACAGATATATCATAATTCTATAATCGATTATAGCAACAGTTGGAGTTTGCTCAAATAAAATGTTATTAATTGTGATTAATGCTTGCAGTAGCGATTATTTTTTCGTAAAATTCGGTTTTGGTTTTATTGTAAAAGGGAAGAGAGGCTCTTTAAGAGTATGTATGCAATTATTGTTACTGGTGGTAAGCAATACAAGGCAGTACCTGGCGAGGTGTTGCGTATAGAAAAGATAGATGCTGAAATTGGTTCATCTGTGGAGTTTGATAAGGTTTTAATGATAGTTATGGATAATGATATCAATATAGGAACGCCTTATGTGTCAGGAGCGAAGGTTGTTGGTGAGATAAGCAAACAGGATCGTGGTGATAAGGTAAATATTATAAAATTCCGTCGTCGTAAGCATTATATGAAACATCAAGGGCATAGACAATATTTCACTACAGTGAAAATTGGAGAAATTAGTAATAAAAATGCGTAGATTGTAGAGATATAATTATGGCTCACAAGAAAGCTGGTGGTAGTACTAGAAATGGTCGTGATTCTCATTCTAAGCGTTTAGGTGTTAAGCTTTTTGGTGGGCAGCGTGCCTTGGCTGGTAATATTTTAGTCCGTCAGCGCGGTACTAAATTTCATCCAGGATGTAATGTGGGTTTGGGTAAGGATCATACCTTATTCGCTTTGGTAGATGGTTTAGTAAAATTTCAAGCACGTGGATTTAAAAATCGTATTTTTGTTAATATAGAAGTTGACGGAGTACTTAATGCATGACGTATGCACATTTTGTTATTGCACATGCTAGTTTATTCTTTGAACAAAAAGTTTTTTTTCTTCTCCATAGTCGTTCATGCTCTGTTGATTTCATTTTTCTTCGTTAGGTTTAGTCATTATCAAAGACATCGGAATCTTATTCCTAATGATGTTATTGATGTTACGGTAGTGGATGATCGTAATATTGATTTCGATGAAGACGATGTTTCTGTTAATAACAACAAATTAGTCAATAATAAAGATACATTAATTGAATCAAAACCAGTTTTACCATCATTAACTGTTGATAATGTTCCTAGCAATACCAAAAGATCTGTCGATCAGTCATTAATTTTGTTGAGAAAAAATATACTACAAGAGAGAAATCAAGAATTAATGGAATTAAAAAAAGAACAACAGAAGCACAAAGGTTTTACAAAAGTTAAAGAAGAAAAATATCAAAAAATATTGAAACAACAAATTGCTTTAGAACAAAAACAATTTGCTATCTCTAGTAGTAGTAAAACTTATGGCGATAAGTCCTATGAAGAGATCAATACATATAAGCTCAGAATTAAAAGAGCTATTGATTCACAGTGGATTAAACCTGAAAGAAATAATAACGGAGATTTTTGTGAATTGTTGATTAATATTGATTCTAACGGCATGGTACTCGAGATAAGATTAGTTAGTAGTAGTGGTAATTTGGCTCTAAATCGTTCTGCAGAAGCCGCAGTTTGGAAGGCGTCACCATTACCGGTTCCTAATGATCCTAAATTATTTGTAGCTTTTAAGACAATAAATCCTATATTCAAACCAGAAGGAATAATCGGGAATTGAAAATTTATGAACATATTTTGTATTAATTATGCACTATAGATTAATAAAATTATTGGTAATTGGGTGGTTATTTTTTGCTAGTAGCGTTGTTTTAGCGGCATTAAAGCTCGAATTAACTAGAGGTGCTGATAATGCTTTACCAGTGGCTGTTTTGGGTTTTGTTGGCGAAGAAAGCATTGGTGAAAATAATAAAATTACTCCTATTATAAGTAATGATTTACGAAATAGCGGCCGTTTTCGTTTAGTAGATACTACTAATAGTTCTGATGTTAATATTGAAACTAAGGATGACATTATGGCATTACGTGCTTGCAAAATTGAAGGAGTAGTAACTGGCCAAATTCAATCAATTGGCAAAGGAAATTTTTCTATATCATTTAAATTACTCGACGTTTATAATAAAGGTCAGATTTTTACTAGAAAATATCCTTGTGTTAAAAAAGAACAGTTACGTCAATTGGCACATCATATCAGTGATGTTATTTATCAAAAATTAACAGGAGATAAGGGTATTTTTTCTACTAAAATAGCCTATATTTTGGTTGAAAGACATGAACAAAATCGTAGCGTCGGCTATAAACTTCAAGTTGTAGATAGTGATGGCGCTAATGTTAGTACTTTGTTGTCTTCTAATTTTCCTCTAATGTCACCAAGTTGGTCTCCTGATGGAAAAAAGATTGCTTATGTTTCATTTGAAGGGAATAGAGCGGCAATTTATGTACAAGAAATTGCTACTGGTAAGCGAGATGTTGTAGCTAAATTCCCCGGAATTAATGGCGCTCCAGCATGGTCTCCTGATGGGAATAATCTAGCTTGTGTGCTTACATTAACCGGATATCCTAAAATTTATATTTTAAATTTAATAGATAAGAAATTTTATCGTTTAACCGATGGCTCTTGTTCTGATACTGAGCCTAGCTGGGCTTTAGATGGTAAATCGCTAATTTTCACATCGAATCGCGGTGGTAGTCCACAAATTTATCGTTTCGTAATCAATAACAAAAAGATTGAAAGATTAACATTTAATGGACCGTATAATGTTAGTGCTTCATTCCTACCTAACAGTAACTCTATTGTAATATTGCATCAGGAAGGTGAAATGTTTAGTATAGCATGCGAAGATTTAGAGTCTGGTCGTATTATGGTGCTGACTTCATCGGGTTTAAATGAATCCCCGAGTTTGGCTCCTAATGGAAAAATGATTGTCTATGCTACCGGTAATACTGGCCGCAGTATACTGGCAGAAGTATCAATTGATGGACGTATTAAATCATTATTACCAGCCGGAGATGGTGCAATACAAGAACCTGCATGGTCTCCTTTTTTGAATTAGAATTTTTGATGGAGTAAATATGAAAAAATTTAATTTGTTAACGATAATTATTTTCACTGTAATTTTAAGCACTATAAGTGGTTGTAGTAATTTAAAATCTAAGCCAAAAATGATTTCTAAGCCAAAAACGCTAGTTAGAGATGAGATTCAAGCTTCTGAGATTAACAATGAAGCTAAAACTTCTGGTTTGGAAAATCTAGGTAATTTTGATGATAGTGATATTCAAGCAACTAATCGTTTTAAAGCGCCGTACGATCAATCTTATCATTTTGAGTTAAATAAATACGATATTAAATCAGATGATATTGAATTTATTGGCATTCAAGCTAAATATTTGGTAAATAATCATCATGCTAGAGTTAGAATTGAAGGTAATGCAGATGAACGAGGAAGTAGAGAGTATAATATAACCTTAGGTTGGAATCGCGCTAAAGCAGTTGCTGAAATCTTGAAACAACATGGCGTAAGTGATACTCAAATTATTTTAGTAAGTTATGGCAAGGAAAAACCTATTGCTTTCGGACACGATGAAGATTCTTACAGTAAAAATAGAAGATCAGATCTATTTTATGAAATAAAATAGTAAACAGATGATTAGTATAAAAAAAAAATTAGGTATTGGAATGTATTGGTGTTTTGTATCTCTGGCTTTTGCCGATGCCCCAATAGTGGATCGTCATTCCGAAGTTATCGAGTCAGCTAATCATAATCGTCATTCTGAAGTTATTCAGTCTACTAATCATATGGTAGGTTCAAGTTACGATTTAAATCGGCGTCTCAATAAAATTGAACACCAAGTTGATAATATCAGAAGTTTGTTAAATAAACTCGAAGAATTACAGCATGAAGTACGAAATCTAAATGGTCAAATTGAGACTCAGGATCACAAGATAAAATTATTAACTACTCAACTTAAGAATCAGCCTGTGATCGATGTTACTCCATCAGATGTTACCAAAACTGACAATGTTTTGTTAGATAGCACTAGTACGTTCTCTTCTAGCAACAAAGATGACATGTTTCTTAAAGAGCAACAAACATACCAGAAGGCCATCAATTTCTTACCAGATAAGAAACGTGAAAGTGAAAGTAAATTGCGTGCTTATTTAAAGCAGTATCCTGCAGGAATATATGCGGTTAATGCTCACTATTGGTTAGGAGAGATTAATTTTCTACAAAAGAATTTTGATGTTGCTGAAAGGGAATTTAAAATAGTAGTGTATAAGTACCCTAAATCTAAAAGAGAAGCTGATGCTAAACTAAAAATAGCGTTGATACATCAAAATCAAGGTAAAAATAGACAAGCAGTAGAAGGGTTAAAGAGAGTGATTAAAGGGTATCCTGGAACATCAGCAGCGAAATTTGCTAGGGAACAATTAAGAAACAATTAATTATCATATTTATACAGAATAAATTATTCTATGTCGGATGGTAGGCGTAAGAGGAGAATTGAAGAGTATATTCAACGGGAATTGGGTTTTATTTTGTTAAAGAATCCCAGGCAATCGCTTTTTACTAAAATTACTATCACTGCTGTGAAAATCGCAACAGACTTGTCAATTGCTAAAGTTTTTTTTAGTGTTTTTTATGAAACTGATATTAATAAAGCCAAAGAAGCGCTACAAAGCGATGCTAAATTTTTACGTAAAATGCTTGCGTATAATGCAAATTTACGCTTAACTCCTCGTTTGATTTTTATTTATGACGAGTCAATTAATCGTGGAAGACATCTTGTTAGTTTAATTGATGTTGCTATTGCTCGTGATATTAATTCATCTAGCTAATTTCGTAATTAATGTCTGTAATCTTGGAAATATTTTATTTTAGAGCAATTTGTATGAAAAGTATAAGTGGAGTTTTGCTTTTGGATAAACCTGTTGGATTTAGTTCTAATGATGCTCTGCAGATAGTTAAAAAACTTTTTAAAGCTAGTAAAGCTGGGCATACTGGTAGTCTTGATCCGAACGCTAGCGGCATGTTGCCAATTTGTTTTGGTGAGGCAACTAAATTTTCTCAATTTCTACTTAATGCTGATAAACGGTATTTAGTGACTGGAAAATTGGGCGAAACAACTGCCAGTGGAGATGCGGAGAGTGAAGTACTTACTAAAAGATCTGTAAATGGGATAAGTGTAAAAATTTGCGAAAGGATTTTGTCTCAATTTATGGGTAAAATTTTGCAAACTCCCCCCATGTATTCTGCTGTTAAGTATCAGGGACAGCCATTATATAAATTAGCTCGTTTGGGTATTGAAGTCGAACGTAGTCCTAGAGAAGTCAACATTTATAAATTACAATTGCTAAAACTAGTCGATAATTTAATAACACTTGAGATTTTTTGTAGCAAAGGTACTTATATTCGTACCTTGGTGGCAGACATTGGTGAAATTATAGGATGCGGGGCTCATGTTGTTAGTTTACGGCGTTTAGCAGTGGGACCGTATCAGGAAGATGCGATGATTACTTTAAATGAATTAAAAAAATTAATTATACATGATGGGTATTTTCAAGAGTCAAGTAAATTATTACCAATAGAATCAATGTTGGATGGTATGTCAGAGGTAGTTTTGACTGATGATATGATTCATTATGCTTTTTTAGGACAAAAAGTTTTAGTTGTTAATGCGCCAGAATCTGGGTTAGTGCAATTGAAAAATAAAGATGGTAAATTCGTGGGGGTTGGAGAGGTAATTTTATGTGGTAAAATTTCTCCGCGAAAGATGATAAGAATCAGTTGATGATTTTTTAAAGTTTTAAAAATCAAGGATTATATCCTCAAATGCGTTATAAATTTAACAAATGTTTCACGGGATATAATTTTGCATTATGTTTTTATTCTAAAATGGTGTATCATTCTACATTCCTGTAAGTCAAGAGGGGTAATAGGGTGAAAGATATGGCAAATAAGAATGCGAAATTAGAAAAGAATGTTTCTGGGAAATATTATGTAGATGTCAACTGTGTTAGTTGTGGGCAGTGTATAGATATCGCAGGTGATTTCTTTTCTGAAGATGAAAATGGTGGCATGTACGTTAAAATTCAGCCAAGTACCACTACAGAGATTGCTACGTGCGAACAGGCACTATCAAATTGTCCAGTTGGAGCTATCGGTAATGATAGTGTATAGATTGTAATTAATAAAGGATGTTGTATGTCGTTATCATCTATTAATAAAGTACAAATTGTTAAAGATTATGGATTGACCGATGGTGATACAGGTTCGTCTGAGGTTCAGATAGCTCTTTTGACCACAGATATCAATCAACTCATTGCTCATTTTAAATTGCACCTCAAAGATCATCATTCACGCCGCGGTTTGATTCGTAAAGTCAATTTAAGAAGAAAGTTGCTTGATTATCTAAAGGGTAAAGATATAGGTAGATATCATAATATCGTTACTCGTTTGAATTTACGAGGGTAGAAAATTAATGAAACATATTAAAAGATCCTTTCAATATGGCGAACAAGTTATTACTTTAGAAACTGGTAATATTGCAAGACAAACTACTGGTGCCGTACTAGTCAGTATGGGTGATACTACAGTATTAGTAACGGTAGTAGCCGAAAGAGAGTCTACTGAAAAAAGAGATTTCTTCCCTTTAACTGTAAATTATCAAGAGCGTTATTATGCTAATGGTAGATTGCCTGGGGGGTTTATTAAGCGCGAGGGTCGTCCGAGCGTTCAAGAGACCTTGGTTTCTCGCTTGATTGATCGTTCTTTACGTCCTTTGTTCCCTAATGGGTTTGCTAATAAAATACAGGTAGTTGCAACTTTGATGTCTCTTGATCCTGAAATTTTGCCTGATATTCCATCGTTAATTGGCGCAGCTGCAGCTATTGAGATTTCAGGAGTTCCATTTAATGGACCGCTAGCTGGAGGGAGAGTTGGTTATCAAAATGGTAATTATTTACTTAATCCCAAAGCTAGTCAATTAAAAAACTCAAAACTAGATTTAATTGTAGCTGGTACAGAAACCGCAATTCTAATGGTTGAATCAGAAGCAAAAGAATTATCTGAAAATGATATGTTAGGTGCAGTGATGTTTGGGCATAAAGAGATGCAAACAGCGATTAAAAATATTCAAGATTTTGCTCAAGACGTTAACAATCATAAATGGTTTTTTACACCAGTAGCTGTACATCAAGAGTTTATTATCAAGATTAAAAACGCTGTGGAGGATGATTTATTAACAGCTTATAAAATTACTGATAAACAGCTACGTGTTGCTAAATTAGAAGAGATTCGTAAAAAGGCTAAAGATCTTTTTGATGTTACTGATTCTGATGATGATCGGGAACGGATTGTTAATGTCATATTCGAATTAGAACGTCAAATAGTTCGTGATAGAATTTTGTCAGGATTTTCTAGAATCGATGGTCGTGACAATAAAACCGTAAGATCAATTGATATTGATTTAGGAATATTGCCAAGGGCGCATGGTTCAGCTCTTTTTACTCGAGGTGAAACTCAGGCGTTCGTGGTAACAACTCTAGGTACAGAGAATGATGCTCAGATTATTGATATTCCCGCAGGAGAAAGTAAGGAAAGTTTTATGTTGCATTATAATTTTCCTCCATATTCTACTGGAGAGATAGGTATAGTTGGCAGCCCAAAGAGACGTGAAATAGGTCATGGTAATTTAGCTAAGAGAGCGTTAGCAGCGGTTATACCTAGTAAAGAAATGTTTCCTTATGTGATTCGAGTGGTTTCAGAAATTACAGAATCAAATGGTTCAAGTTCTATGGCATCAGTATGTGGAGCTAGTTTATCTTTAATGGATGCTGGAGTACCACTTAAATCCCCGGTTGCCGGCATTGCCATGGGTCTTATAAAGAATGAAGATCGCTTTGCGATTTTAACTGATATTTTAGGTGATGAAGATCATTTAGGCGATATGGATTTTAAAGTTGCTGGAACAGAAACAGGTATTACTGCTCTTCAGATGGATATTAAAATTGATGGCATCACTGAAAAAATTATGCAACTAGCATTATCTCAGGCTAAGGATGCTAGAATGCATATTTTAGGTTTAATGCATGCAAAAATAGCTGCTCCACGAGAGTGTATCTCGGATTTTGCTCCACGGATTACTATGCTGAAAATTAATCCTGAGAAAATTCGTGATGTTATTGGTAAAGGTGGAGTAGTAATACGTAGTTTGGTAGAGGAAACAGGAGCTATTATAGATATTAAGGATGACGGTACTGTTATGATTGCTTCAGCTGATAAAGATCGAGCTGCTGAGGCTAAGCGTAGAATTGAATTATTAACAGCGATGCCAGAGATCGGTAAGGTATATATTGGTAAAGTTACTAAAATTATGGATTTTGGTGCAATAGTAGCATTTTTACCAAATAAGAGTGGGATGGTTCATATCTCACAAATTTCTTCTGATCGTGTGAAGAATGTACGGGATTATTTGGAAGAAGGCCAGGAAGTAAAGGTTAAAGTTGTTGAGATAGATCGTATCGGTAAGATTAGATTAAGTATAAAAGAAGTAATAGTATAAAAGTTTATGTTGATCACTAACAGTAGTAGGATGTTTTTTTATTAAACTATCGCGACGATAGTTTATTTTTGATCAAGAGTCCATATTACTCTTGCTAGTTTATGGTTAGAATTTTATCGATACTAGTTCTTGGTAATTATGTCATCTTGTTCCCTTTATGTGACTGAAAATTTTAAATGGTTAATTTATGAAATTCGGTATTGATGCTATTGTTTTTAACACTTCTAGATATTATTTAGATTTGAAAACCTTGGCAATGGAGCATCATCAATCTATTAACAGATTTTATGTTAATCTTGGCCAAAATAAGATGGCGATTGCCCCTCCAAATGAAGATATCGTAACTTTAGCAGCTAGCGCAACTACAGAGCTTTTACGATCACAAGATACTTCTAATATAGAAATGGTTTTGTTTGCTACTGAAACAGGAATTGATCTCGCGAAATCCGCTGGAACTTATATTCATCGTTTATTCAATCTTCCTAAGCGATGTCGTGTAATAGAATTAAAGCAGGCATGTTTCGGTGCTACTTGTGGTTTACAATTAGGACTAACCTGGTTGCAACAAAATGTTAGTAAAAAAGTTTTACTACTTGCTTCTGATATTGCTCGCTATGAATTAAATTCAATAGCAGAATCTTCTCAAGGATGTGGAGCAGTTGCTATGTTACTTAGTGCTAATCCTCGTATATTAGTGATTGAGCCTGAATCAGGTTTTTGTACAGAAGAAGTAATGGATTTTTGGCGGCCTAATTATTTAGATCATGCTTTGGTCGATGGACATTTGTCTTGCGAAACATATATGAAATTTGTTGAAGAAACTTGGCTACAATATATTAAGAAGACTGGAAGAAAATTTAGCGATCATGATAGATTTTGTTATCACGCGCCACTTGCAAAATTAGTAATTGGGTCTCATAAAAAACTTGCTAGGATTAATGGAATAAAAAAATTAACACCAGAGCAGCTTGATTATCAAATTGGCAAGTCACTACTCTATAGTAAGGAAATTGGTAATTGTTATACAGCTTCATTATATTTGAGTATTATATCTTTGCTTGAAAATGTTTCTGATAATATTTCAGGAAGGCTGTTAGGGTTGTATAGTTATGGTTCAGGTAGCGTCGGGGAATTTTTTTCTGCTAGAGTTGTCGATGGATATCAAGAATGGTTAAAAAAAGATTACCACCAAGTTTTATTGTCTACAAGGCAAGAACTTTCTTTCGCAGAATATAAATATTTTCACAATTTTAAATACTCTATAAATGATAATTTTGTTGAATTACCACAGTATCAAGTGGGTAGATTATGTCTAAAAGCAGTAGAGCAACACCGTCGGTTATATGAGCAAGTAAAGTGATAAATCAAGTTCGAAAGGTGGTTTCTTGTGTGCCAGGGAAAATAATTTTATCTGGAGAACATGCTGTGGTGTATGGTATGCCTGCTTTAGGTATGGCGGTAAATCGTTTTGTTACTACCAGTATTTCCGAGGAATCAGGTTGTGATATTTGTTTTGAATTTTTAAACAATGGATTAAAGTGCATTACTAATTTGCAGGAGCTTATACTTTTAAAAAATAGGATTACCGAACAATATCGCAAGTTTATTTATGGAAAGTGTGAGATTAAGGAAGTATTGAAAGGGCCTTTGGAATTAATTCAATATACTTTCATTCATCTGGTGGAAAATTTATTTTTAATAATGGATAAAGGAATCAAGATTCAAATCGATCTTAATTTGCCTAATGGTTGTGGAATGGGAGTTTCATCTGCGCTTATCTTGAGTTTAATTCACGGATTAACTAATTATTTTAATCACCCGTTGGAGATTGATAGATATTTATGTCTAGGAAAAGAAATTGAAAATTTACAACATGGGCACTCTAGTGGGCTGGATTTATTTTTGTCTCTTCATGGCGGTTGTCATTTTTTTGTTGACGGTAAGGCTCGTCAGCGTAATTTGCCTAATATTCCTCTGATTTTGGTAAATACTGGAAAATCTGAAGTTTCAACTGGGGAGTGTGTCGAAATGGTAGCTAAATATTTACGAAATGGTAATTTGGCGACCAGCTTCCGAGAGATTACTTGCAAAATAGATTTAGCTCTACAACAAGGTGATTTTACATTATTAATTGACAATATTCATATTAATCATGAACTTTTATGTAGGATTGGTGTAGTTCCGAGAAAAGTTGCTAATTTTATTACAGAGATTGAAGGTCGTGGTAATGTTGGCAAAATTAGTGGGGCTGGAGCTATTAAAGGCGATCATGCTGGGATTGTTCTAGTTATAGGAGATAAAACAATTGCAGATATTGTAACGTCGTATGGCTATACTATTTTAGCTACAACAGGTGAAAATTATGGATTGCGTCTCATATAGCGTGGAAGTTCCAGGTAGTTTGATGTTATTGGGAGAGCATGCGGTTTTGTATAAAAAACAAGCGATTGTAGTGGCAATTAATCGTTATCTTAAAGTGAATCTCATTCCACGTAGCGATCGAAATTTATTTATCGTATCTCAAGAATTCGGCAATCAATTGATAGTTTTGGATAAATTTAAAATAGTCAAACCATATAATTATGTTTTAACAGTAATTGATCAATATTTATCTAAGATAAAAACAGGATTTACTTTAAAAATTTCCTCGAATTTTTCTCATAATTTAGGATTTGGTTCTTCAGCTGCAGTTACTGTTGCAACTTTAGGGGTTTTATACTGGTTTTTATATAACAAGAAAATGGATCTTATGAAATTGTATCGTAAAGCCGTTAAAGTGATTCGTTTAGTGCAAGGATTAGGTTCTGGTGCGGATGTCGCAGCTAGTGTATTTGGTGGCGTTCTTAGTTATCAAATGCAGCCCCCAATAATTAAAAGGTTGCGTGATAATTTACCTATAGTTGCGGTGTATTCTGGTAGTAAACTTACTACTTCAGATGTAATAACTCGTATTGAACCACAGATTAAGCAATTACCAAATATTTTTGCTAAATTATATGATGTTATGGGCGAGTGCACTAAATCTGGAGTTGCTGCAATTAAGAGTAATCAATGGTTCAAATTAGGAAAATTGATGAATATATATCAAGGATTACAAGAATCATTAGGGGTAAATAATGCTATTTTAGCTGAATTAGTTTTTTCTTTACGAAAAAGTAAGAATATTTATGGTGCTAAAATTTCCGGATCAGGTTTGGGAGATTCAGTGATTGGTTTAGGTCAAATTAAAAGAAAATATTTTCCAATTAATATAATTCAACGACAAATCGGGGTAAGACAAATTGACATCAAGGTCAGCTCTAAAGGATTGGTATATTTTTAATGGTTGTCTAAATGATAAAGATTGATGTGGTAAGGAAAATCCTGAGTGATACCAATCATGGGTATTATGTTAATAATCATGGTGGTTCGGCTTGGGCAAGTAGTAATGTTGCTCTTTGTAAGTATTGGGGTAAACGTAATATTGAATTAAATTTGCCAGTTACTTCAAGTTTATCAATATCTCTTGGGTATAAGGGCACGCGTACAACTATTAAACATGAGGGCAATATAGATCGCTATCTTGTTAACGGTAAAGTTCTTAATCAAGAGACAAAATTTTATGTGCGTCTTAAAAGTTTTTTAGATCTGTTTCGATTCAAAAATCTTAACTATTCAGTAATTATTAGCACTAATATACCCATTGCCGCCGGTTTTGCTTCATCGGCATGTGGTTTTGCATCATTGGTATCTGCTTTGAATAATCTTTATTCTTGGAAACTATCACAAGAAAATCTTTCGGTTTTAGCGCGATTAGGTAGTGGTAGTGCTTGTCGTTCAATTTTTGATGGTTTTGTTGAATGGCAACAAGGCGAGCGAGATGATGGGATGGATAGTTACGGTAGGCAATTGGCATATAATTGGCCCAATCTTAGAATCGGGGCATTAATAATTTCTTCTTTGGAGAAATCTCTCTCTTCAAGGGAGGCCATGGAACGTACAGTAAATACTTCACCTCTTTATTTGCAATGGCCAAAACAGGCGATGAATGATTTAACAAACCTTAAATTGGCATTATTTGAACAGAATTTTGATTTATTAGGAAAAACTACTGAAAAAAATGCCCTTACTATGCATGCTGCTATGGCAGCGTCTAGCCCGCCAATCATTTATTCTTTATCTAAAACACGCGAAATAATGGCTAAGATACAGGCTATTCGTTATTCTGGAATTCAGATTTTTTTCACTCAAGATGCTGGTCCAAATTTACAGTTATTATTTTTAGCTAAAGATGAAAAAAAAATAATTAGTTTTTTTCCTAATCTTGAAATAATTTCTCCATTTTCAGATATTGGTATTAAGAAAATAATCTTAGTTGATGATAATGATACCCAGATAGGGATTGATGAAAAAATAGCGACTCATATTAAAGGACAATTGCATCGAGCTTTTTCAGTAGCTATTTTACGTCGACGTAATAATTGTATAGAGCTTTTATTGCAAAAAAGGAGTTGGTGTAAATATCATAGTTCTAATTTATGGTCTAATACTTGTTGTGGTCATCCTGCTCCAGGGGATGATATTGCAATCGCAGCGATAATGAGATTGCAATATGAAATAGGATTTAGTGTACCCCTTAAAGAGATTGGTAAATTTCATTATCGAGCTAATTTTTTTGAGACTAATTTTATTGAGAATGAGATTGATCATGTATTAGTCGGATTTAATGATATTGAAAATCCGTTATTTAATCATGCTGAAGTACAAGATACTTGTTGGTTAGAACTTGCTACTCTACAGCGAGAGCTGCATGATCATCCAAATAATTATACAATTTGGTTATCATATGTGTTAAATTTACTATTAACTATCCCTTATTGAAAACCTGAATATAAGTTTGGATATGTATTTATGCAAAATAAATCAAAATTACCCATGAGCATTTTATCATTAGTAATGATTAATGTTATAGCAATTTGCAGTTTGCGTAACGTTGCTATTGGCGCAACTTACGGATTTTCTTTATTATCTTATTATGCAATATTTACTTTAACATTTTTTATACCTAGCGCTCTGGTTTCTGCTGAATTAACTACAGGATGGCCACAAAGTGGAGGGGTTTATATTTGGGTGCGAGAAGCTTTTGGTAAACCGATGGCATTTGTTGTTATTTGTATTCAGTGGATTTACAATATTTGTTGGTATCCTACCATTCTTTCATTAATGGCAGCAACTCTAGCTTATATTATAAATCCTAATCTTGTTAATAATATTTGGTATATGCTAGGAGTGATATCCGGTACTTATTGGTTAATTACTATTATAACTTTACGTGGTATGCATATTTCAAGCATGCTTAGTACAATAACTGCTGTTATTGGTACTTTAATTCCCATGGGGTTAATTGCGATACTTGGAATTATTTGGTTATTACAAGGAAGACAGGTTAGCATGAATATTAGTCTATCTGCTTTAATACCTGATATTCGATTCGATAATCTAGCTCTATTAACTGGAGTAGTATATGGTTTATTGGGAATGGAGATGTCTGCAGTTCATGTGCAAGATGTTAAGAATCCTAGTCGTGATTATCCCCGGGCACTGTATTATTCAACAATAATTATTTTATTGGCTATTATACCGGCATCATTGGCAGTGGCGGTTGTCGTGCCTAAAGAGCAGCTGAATCTGATTACTGGATTACTTGATGCATTTGCATTATTTTTTAAGGCATTGCATTTAAATTGGTTGCAATCTGTAATTGCGATTTTAATGATTGTTGGTGTGATTGGCGGGGTTGGCGCATGGACAATAGGTCCAGCTCGAGGATTATTAGTTGCCGCTGCTGATGGTTGTATCCCAAATTTTTTCCAACAGATTAATATTAACAAAATGCCAAAAACCATTTTAATTATGCAAGGTATTATTTTTTCAATTGTTTGCTTAGTATTTTTAGTTATGCCAAGTGTCAATAGTTCATTTTGGATTTTAGCGGATTTGACTGCAATGTTGGCGTTATCTTGTTATGTTTTTATTTTTGCTTCAGCAATACGTTTGCGCTATAAATATCCAACAGTTAAACGTGTTTATAAAATTCCATTCGGCAATTTTGGTATGTGGTTCGTTGGTTCATTGGGGATTGCAACGAGTGTTTTTATAATACTTATTGGATTTATACCACCTAAACAGATCATAATTGGTAGCGTTAAATTATATGAAATTTTTTTGATTACTGGATTCGCAGGTTTTTATTTGGTGCCACTTATTATTTATCGATTTCAACAGAAATGAATTGTATAAAATATATTTGCTATCATAGATAGCAAATATATTTTGTAACAGGACCAGTCTAGAAATTTTTATAATTTCAGTGACATGTTTCTATTTTTATAGACCAGCTATATTTGATTATAATTAAAACTATTAATGGTTTAGTTATTCCATACTAAGATCTAGGTAAAATAATGTTTAAAGTAATGCAAAGTAAAAAAGATACTATGCTTGATGCTGGAATAGTTATAAGCCATACCAATAGAATATTTCTAGCTATTTTCCAGTTAACAGCTGATAGTCTTTTAGTTAATCCTACGCCAAGAATTGACGAAGTTACTATATGAGTGGTACTGCTTGGTAAACCAAAAATTGATGCTATAAGCACTACGCTTGCAGCGGAGGTTTGAGCGCAAAAACCATGAATAGGTTTTAATTTTACAAAGTCTTTGCCAATAGTTTTAATTATTCGCCAACCACCAATAGCTGTACCTAAAGATATTGTTAATGCACAGGAACATATTACAATCCATGGTACTGTGAAGGTTTTTAATGCCCCATAACTAATTAGAGCTATGGTTAATATTCCCATTGATTTTTGAGCATCTGCAGTACCATGAGAGAAAGCCATATATGCTGCAGAGATTATTTGTAATTTACGAAAGTTTTTATTAAGTTTATTCGGATGAAAGTTACGACTTAACCAAAGCAAAACAATCATTAACCAGAAACCTGTTATCAATCCTATAGTCGGTGATAAAACTAAAGCAAGTATGATTTTTTTAATTCCTGTCCAGCATAGTGAAGAGAACCCAGTATGTGCTACTGATGCTCCAATTATTCCGCCAACTAGGGCATGAGTTGACGATGATGGTATAGCAAAGAACCATGTAATTAACGACCAAACAATTGCTCCAATAATACCAGATAGCAGAACTATTAGTGTAATACTATTAGTTTCTATTATACCAGTGCCTATTGTTTCAGCAACTCTGGTTGAAATTAAAGCACCAATCAGATTAAATGAAGCAGCCATAATTATTGCCGAACGCATAGAAAGCGCTCTTGTTGATACACAAGCAGCAATTGCATTGGCTGAGTCACTGAAGCCGTTTACATAATCAAACACTAAGGTCGTGATAATTATTAATATCAATATTAGGAGGTTAGTTTCAGGCATTTTTTACTACTATACTTTCTAAAATATTAGCAGCATCTTCGCATTTGTCGGTTATTAATTCTAAATTTTCATAAATTTCTTTCCATTTAATTAATTGAATAGGATTTTTTTCTTCATCGAATAGATGACTAATAGCATTAGCGCGTATTCTATCAGCTTCATTTTCGAGAGAATTTATTTCAACACAAAAATCGGAAATTTTTTGTGGTTGTTTCTCCAACACTAATATCGTTTTTTCAATAGCCTGACATGCTTTAAGAATGATAAAACCTAATTCTTTAGCTTCAGTAGTAATTCGATCAATATGGTAGATAACAATATGTTGAGTTGCAATATCAATATTATCAACTATATCATCCAAAGCAGCAGCAAGAGCGTAGATATCTTCGCGGTCAAATGGAGTAATAAAGCTTTCATTTAATTTTTTAATGAGATTATGAGTTTGGGTGTCTCCTTTATGTTCAATTTCTTTAACGAGACGTTGGCTTTTTATAGGATTATCAAAGTGATCAAGCATCTCTTTTATGGCTATTGCCCCTGCTACAATATTTTTTGCCATTTCGTTAAACATGACAAAAAATTTTTCTTCTTTAGGAATCAAACTAAACATTGTCATTACTCCTTACCAACAAACTTAATTCACATAACATGATTAATTCTATTAGAGGAAATAGAAATTTGATCTATTCCATAAAAATAATGTTTTTTAAAAACGTCCAATTTTCGCAGTATATAATGCATTTATAATACTAACAATTAATAGATGTATAGTCAGATTGTCCTTAAATAATATATAAGCCCTTAATTAATATATCTAAAAGTTGTAATTTTGCATCCTAAACATAATGATACCATGTTTAGCGATTAGTAATAATATTTTTTATTATGTACGCTATTTATTTTGCGCTGAAGTAATTAAATAATAATCAAAAATTTTTCTAGCTGCTTGTACTGCCTGATTACTGTTTTCGGTTATTATTGCTATGGCTAGTTTAGGATTTTCGATAGGAGCA
The DNA here is from genome assembly GCA_031263085.1 of Coxiellaceae bacterium. Lineage (GTDB taxonomy): Bacteria > Pseudomonadota > Gammaproteobacteria > UBA9339 > UBA9339 > UBA9339. The sequence goes on along the minus strand of JAISGM010000004.1, from coordinate 47,496 downwards.
AAAGCAATAAATAAATTGTGATTGCGTAGATGTTTTGGAATATTTTTTTCACTTACTGACCCCGGATTTTCATTGACTATTTTATGATGATACAATTGCGCGCCACCTGTCTTTCCAGCTATAGTATATGATAAATTATCTGCGCCAAAACGTCGATAAGCAGTTCCCTCTGGATTCATTACCACACTCTTCATCGCATTAATTACAATGTCCCAATTTTTTGGAGTTTTTAGTATTATAGGTGGTAAATGCGTAATAGTTTGAAATATTTTTTCACCAGACGGTTCTTGAATAGCATATAAAAGATGAGGCTGAAATCTTTGGCCGCGCATCGCTATTGTCCCTACTGCTGAAGCTAGTTGTATTAACGTAGTTTTCATATCACCCTGACCAATACTTGAGTTAATTGTGTCACCAATATACCAATGTTTGCCAGTGTATTTTAGTTTATTTTGTGGTGAGGCAACAATTCCTGCAGATTCTTCTAAAATTCCGATATTAACTGGTTTACCGAAACCGAATTGCTCTAAAATAAAATCTATTTGTTCAATACCTAGCTTAATACCGATAGTATAAAAAAAAGTATTACATGATTCTGTGATTGCTTTGGTAACATCTACTGTACCGTGACCGTTATAAATCCAATCACGATAAATATGTTTGTTTTTTTCTAATTTAAACCATCCAGGATCATTAATTTTAAAGTCTGAAGTAATTACTCCTGTATCTAATCCTTGCAAGGCAATAAATGGTTTAATAGTTGAGCCAAATGGAAAAATACTTCTAGTAGCGCGATTATATAGTGGTTTACTTTCAGCAAGTAGTAATTTATTTAAAGTGGTCATATCAATTCCATTAACAAATAAATTAGGATCATATGTTGGGTTGCTAACTAAAGCCAAAATTTCTCCATTAGTTGGATCAATTGCTACAACTGCACCCAGTTCTTTATTTAGGGATTTTTGTGCAATTCTTTGAAGTTTACTGTCAATTGTTAGATATAGATTTTTTCCTGAAATCGGGTGAAGAATTTTTAAAATACGCGTAGCGCGACCACTGGCATCTGTTTCAATAATTTTATAACCAATTTTACCACGTAGAATATTTTCGTAATATTTTTCAATGCCAATTTTACCAATGAAGGCGTTGGCATTATAATTATTGGTATTAATATTTTTTAAATCCTGCTTATCAAGCCTACCAACATAACCAACAATTACAGCGTGTTCTTCCGCGAGAGGATAGTGACGGATTATCTGAGTATCTATACAGACTGAAGGAAAATTATCTTGATTAATGTAAAATGTAGCTACTTCTTCTGGAGTTAATTTAAATTTAATAGAAGTAGATTCAAAGTGACGATGATGTCGAAAGGATTTATTAAATTGCTTAAGATTAGTTTGGCTAATATCAAAAATAGTTGAAAGATTAGCGATAGTGTTTTTTATGTTTTTTTCGTAATTAATATTTAGATTAAAATTTGGAAAGTTTTCTGCTAGCAATATACCGTTACGATCATAAATTAATCCACGATTGGGCTCGATTGGTAAATATTCTAATTGATTTCTAGATGCCATTTTAGCATATAGATAATTATCCCCGATTTGCATATAAAATAAACGGCTAATTAAGAGAATTATTGAACTCACCATAATGATAGCGGAGATTAATATCCGTTTTTTGAATTTCTTGGACTCTTGAGAATAATTTTTGAGTTGTTGTTTAAACATTAGAAGCTCAATGATTATGATTAGAATCTACATCTTTGATTTCATAAATAATTGTTTTATTGGTTTGATCCATTGTCAATATAATACTTGATTTTCAATTAATTTTCATTGGAATATCATTATCATAATTATTTATTAAATATATTTGTTTAAGATTTTTTATTTCATACTTTCTTGTGTTCTAACTAGAATAGTTTACTATTACGCATGAGTTTGTTATAGCAAATTTTCATTAGAATTATTAATCATGAAAAGAGAAATTAAATTAATTGGAAGACAGTAGTTGATGATTTATATCTTATATTAAGATCTACTTAAATCTAAATATATCCATTCTATCTCATGCCATGGTAGATTTTGAGTATTAGCTCCTTTTATCATGAGATCAATATCAAAAACTCTTTTGAGGAGATTTTCTAGTTGTCCTAGATTATATTTAGAAAGAATTTTTTTAATTAAAGGTTTGCGTTTAGATTCAATGTTGTGTTGAATAAACGCCTCTTCGGTATTAACTCCTTGTTTTATAGTATAACTAAGTTTGATTGATGAGCGTAATTCATTAGTGATAGTCCATAAAATTAATGCTGGATCAGTATGTTCATTTCTGAGTTTAATTAAAATTTTATTAATAAGAAACGGAATGTTATTGGTAATTGCGTCGAGTAAATTATATATATTATAATGTGTGTTATCAGTTAATATTTTTTCAATTTGTTCTGCGGTTATTTGCCCCTTGCCATAAAGAATAGTTATTTTTTCAATTTCTTGATTTGTTGCTAGTAAATTTCCTGATGTATTATCAGCTAATAATTTTAAACCTCGATGATCTGTTTTTAAGCCAGCATGCAACATGCGATTAGCTATCCAAGGTAGTATTTGTTTTTCTTTAAGAGGCCATATAAATAAACAACAACCATAAACATTTATTGCTTTAAACCATGCTGTTTTTTGTTGCGCAGAATCAATTCTGGGGGCAATTATTAATAAAATTTTATTTGCTGGCTGATGTTCCGCATAACGTTGTATAATCTTACTTCCAGTAGAGGTTAATTTATCTTTAAGATGTAATTCTATTAATGATAGATTATTAAAAAGTGAAGTATTATCAATACTATTTAAAAAATACTCCCAATTAAAGCCTGATTCGACATAAAAAATTTTTTGTTCTTTATAACCAAATGAAATTGCAGCTTTGCGAATAATATTGCAAGCGTCTTGTACCAAAAACCATTCATTACCGCTCACAAAATATAATGACATTATTTCTTTTTTTAAAATCTTATCAAGCTGATCAACTCTTACTTTCATATTTCAAAGCTTTGGTAGTTTCCGGGGATCCTAGCACATTAAATATCCTTAATATCAGCTCCTCTATCATTTTTTGTTTTATTATTTTAATTTGAGGCGTTAGTTCAAATATTTCGTTTGGTTGTAGATTTATAATGCGAGTGGCTGTGATAATTTGTGGTGATAATAATGCTTTATGATGAAAATCTGTAATATTAATGGTGACAGTATAAATTAGAGTATAAGTACGTGCTCGAATACTAGAAATACTATGGTTAGTGTTATAGTTATACTCGGATTTAATATTAATTATCGGTGACGATTTTTCTGGTGTCTCTAGCAAAATAATGCCTCGATGCTTTAGTTTCTTTTTTAATTTGATTTCTAATGGTTCGTAGGCGCGTTCTGTTTGATAATATATTTTCCTAATTGTAGGTGGCGGAGATTCTATATTGCGAGTAAATCCACATCCTGTTAGTATTAAGTAGCTAGTAGTTATTGTTGCAAAATTCAGAAATGTTGATAATTTAATCATTTATTTTGATTTAGGCTAATACTATATTAATCAATTTAGTTGGAACCACTATCATTTTAGTAATAGTTTTTTGTCCAATGAAACGCAAGATATTTTTTTGATCGAGAGCCGTTTTTTTGATAATGTTTTCATCTGCAGAAGCTGCTACGGTAATTATGCCGCGTTTTTTCCCATTTATTTGTACGACAATATCTGTTGTATTTTTAGTTATAGCAATGTTATTTGGTTGTGGCCATTTAGTTTCGGCGATATTTCCCTTGAATTCTAATTTTTTCCATAGATAATGGGTAATATGAGGGGTGATTGGATTTAGAAGGAGAAGTAAAATACTAAAACCTTCGTAAATCATTCGATTATTTTTAATATTACCGAGTAACTTGAATAGTTTCATAGCTGCAGATACAACTGTATTTAAATGTAAACGCTCCATATCTGAATAAGCCTGATTCATAATAGTAAGAATTTTGTTTTGTATCGGTTTTGAATCTTCTGGCAATATAGTAATCTGTTGTTTGTTGAAACTACTTATTAGTTTTTTATGATCGTAAGCAAATGTATATAGTCTTTTTAAGAAGCGATATGCCCCTTCGATACCATTTTGTGACCATTCTAGAGATTGTTCAGGAGGAGAAGCAAAAATTATGAATAATCTTATGGTATCTGCACCATAAACATCGAGAAGTTCTAATGGCGATACAATATTATTTTTTGATTTAGACATTTTAGCGTTATCTTTTAGTACCATTCCTTGAGTTAATAATTTAGTAAATGGTTCACTATGATTAACTATACCTTCATCACGCATTACTTTATAGATGAATCTTGCATATAAAAGATGTAGAATCGCGTGTTCGATTCCGCCAATATACTGATCCACTGGTAACCAATACTTAGTGCGCTCATCTGTCATGGTTTTATTTTGGTCGACACACGAATAACGTACGTAATACCAAGATGATTCCACAAAAGTATCAAAGGTATCGGTTTCACGTTGCGCTTTACCATTACATTTTGGACAGGTGACATTGATAAATGATGCTAAATCTTGAAGTGGTGACTTAGGATTATCCAGTACTAAATTTTCTGGTAAAACTACTGGTAAATCTTTGATTGGCACTGGCACAATACCGCATTGTTCGCAATTAATTATTGGAATCGGAGTCCCCCAATAGCGTTGTCGTGAAATTCCCCAATCCTGTAAGCGATAATGAATTTTACGTATTCCTAATTTATTTTTAGTTATATAATCAGCAATAGCAGTACAAGCTTCCATTGAATTTAAATTAGAGAATTTTCCTGAATTAAATAAAATGCCATAATCTGTAAACGCTGCTTGATTTATATTGTAGGTGCTATTATTCGTGGATTTTATTACTGGTTTGATTTTTAATTGATATTTTTTAGCGAATTCAAAATCTCTTTTATCATGAGCTGGAACCCCCATGATAGCGCCGCTACCATATTCCATGATGACAAAATTTGCTATCCAAATAGGAATTTCTTCGCCACTTAAAGGATTAAGTGCGAAAAGACCAGTATCATGTCCTTCTTTGTCAAGAATTGCCAATTCTTCTACATTGTTTTTTATGTTACGACATTTCTTTAAAAAAGTTGCTACAGTTCTATTGCTTTTGGCAACATTTATCGCCAGTTCATGTTCTGGGGCAATAGCTAAATAGGTTGCGCCAAAAATAGTATCAGGTCTAGTGGTAAAAATTATTATTTTTCTATTGTTAGTAGTTAATGGAAATGCTATTTCTAATCCCATGGATTTTCCGATCCAATTATATTGCATGGAACATACTTGTTTTGGCCATCCAGTTAAATTGGTTAGATCATTCAAAAGCTCATCAGCATATGCAGTAATTTTTAAAAACCATTGTGAGATTTCTTTGCGTTCTATTAATGCTCCAGATCGCCATCCTTTACCATCTATAACTTGTTCATTAGCAAGTACAGTTTGATCAACAGGATCCCAATTAACAACAGATTTTTTTTTGTAAGATAATCCTTTCTTATACATTTTTAAAAAAAGCTCCTGTTCAAACTTGTAGTATTCTGGTTTGCAAGTAGTGATTTCTCGTGACCAATCAATAGCAAATCCTAGTCGTTTAATTGTGCTCTTCATTTGTTTAATGTTGTTATAAGTCCAGACTGATGGGGTAAGTTTGTTACGTAGTGCGGCATTCTCAGCCGGTAGTCCAAAGGCATCCCACCCTAGTGGTTGCAAAACATTTTTGCCTAACATTTTTTGGTAACGTGCAATTGTATCTCCGATAGTATAATTGCGTACATGACCCATGTGAATTTGCCCACTAGGGTAGGGTAACATTGATAAACAATAGAATTTTGGTTTATTGGAAATCTCTGTTACTTCAAAAGCTTTAGTATCTTTCCAGAATTTTTGTGTCTCTTGCTCTATTAATTGAGGTTGATATGAGGAGTGCATATATTTCTATAAAATAGCATTCTAGGATATTATAGTAAATAAAATTTGTTGGATAATATTCACATGATGAAGAGATCGCTGAAATTGACAGAAAAATTTTACCGTGATCCGTATTTAGGAATAACTGCTTTTATTAGCGGCATAATACTACCTTTTGCTTTTGCACCATTCGGTTGTTATTTATTAGCTGAATTTTCATTAATTTTATTATTGTTTATCTGGTCGCTATCATCTACTAAGATGGCGTTTTGGTATGGAGGATTGTTTGGTATATCATTTTTTGGTTATGGGATTCATTGGTTATATATTAGTATTCATCATTATGGCGGTATATCGTCATTATTTGCTGGATTAGTTGTAGCTTTATTAGTAATTTTCTTAGCTTTCTATTATGCTACTTTTGGTTATCTATTAAATAGTTTTTTTCCAGGAATCAGTCTAATCAAGTTTTTATTGGTATTTCCTATTAGTTTTGCATTGTTAGAATGGATTAGAGGATGGTTTTTTAGTGGTTTTCCATGGTTGTTTTTGGGTTATAGTCATATAGATTCTCCTTTACGTGGTTGGGCTACGATTTTTGGGATATATGGCGTTTCTTTAGTAATTGCTGAAACTGCTGGTGCGTCTTTTTGTATATTACTTTTTCGTAATCGCAAAAAACTTGTGATTAGTTTAGTATTGCTTATAGTTTTATTGTGGAATCTAGGATGGATTTTTTCTAGAATCAATTGGACTCAACCAATTGGTGAACCGATACAGGTAAGTTTGATTCAAGGTAATTTTTCACAAAAACAAAAATGGCAAAAAGACGAACTAATAAATATTTTAAATACTTATGCTTTTTTAACAGCCAAGAATTTTTCGAGTAAAATTATTGTTTGGCCAGAAACTGCAATTCCAGCTTATCCTGAAGATATACAATCTTATTTAAAATCATTATCTTTAATGGCTAAAAGGAACGGTATTGCAATTTTAAGCGGAATTCCCTTGAAAGAAAAGAATCATTCGTATAATGGAATTATTACTTTAGGTGTCGATGAAAATATTAAATATTATAAACGACACCTAGTTCCATTCGGAGAATATTTACCTTTTAGATTCATTCTATCTCGTTTCCATCGCTTTTTTATTATTCCTATGTCAGATTTTATTAATGGATCAAATGATCAACCAAATTTTGTTGTACATAATATTGTTTTTGCCCCATTCATTTGTTACGAAATAGCTTATCCCTATTTGGTATTAAATTATATACCCAAAGCAGGCATGTTACTTACTGTTTGCGATGATAGTTGGTTTGGGCAGTCCATTGCTTCATTTCAGCACCTAGAAATTGCTAGAATGAGATCTCTTGAAGTTGGACGTTATCAGTTATTTGCTGCTAATACCGGAATTACTGCGATAATAAATCATAAGGGAGAGATTGTGGAGAAAGCGCCTGAATTTAAACAATCAGTGCTTAATGCTAATGTCCAAAATTTTGTAGGTAAAACACCTTGGGTAGTATTTGGTAAATATCTATGGTTTCTGTTATCCTTGTTAGGGTTGTGGTGGTCATGGATTAAAAGAAAATCTAGTATCTAAAATTAACCGTGAAACTTACATTTACTAAAATTCATAGCTTAGGTAATGATTTTGTTATCATTAATGCTCTTGCTAAAGAATTTATTCCTTCGCGAACTTTGATTAGTAAATTAGCTGATCGTCATTGCGGCATAGGTTGTGATCAAGTATTACTATTGCAACAGCCGAAATCTTTTATTGCTGATTTTGAATATCAGATATTTAATGCTGATGGTAGTTCGGCGTTTCAGTGTGGTAATGGCGTAAGATGCCTAGCTAAATTTATTGAAATTCAAGAAATTAGCAACAAAAAGCAATTAATCTTTACAACTAAAAATACTGTTACAAAAACAATCTTGAGAAGTGATGGATTGGTTACCGCAATAATTGATGGGCCAAACTTTGAGCCATCAAATATCCCTATTATAGCTAATAAACAATCATTGAGATATAATATATGTCTTTTAGATAATATTAAGGTTGAGTTTGGTGCTGTTTCAGTAGGCAATCCTCATGTAGTGATTTTAGTTGATAATATTGCCACTGCCCCAGTTGATTCCTGGGGGTCTTTGATTACTAATCATAAAATGTTTCCGGAGCGAATTAACGTGAATTTTATGCAAATAATAGATCGAAATCATATTTCTTTGAGAGTGTATGAGCGTGGCAGTAATGAGACATTAGCTTGTGGTAGTGGTGCTTGTGCTTCAGTTGTGATTGGAAAATTATGGGAACTCATTGACGAAAAGGTTTTAGTGAAATTATATGGTGGTAATTTATGTGTAGAGTGGAATAAAGTAGAGAATAATATCTCTATAATTGGGCCAGTTGAACCAGTATTTATTGGAGAGATAGATTTATGAAAAATAGCGTTAAAAAAATTCATAATCAGCATAAAAAAAAAATAAACATGCTAAAAGTTGTCAAGAAAGCATCTAAGAAAGCATCAAAGAAAGTTATTAAATCCAAAGTCAGGGTTAAAGTTGCTAAAATAAATCATCAAATCAAAAATGAATCCTCGTCTAAAGTTGTTACAAGAAAAAGAACTTCTTCAATTTCACTTTCAGTAAAACAAGATACTGTACATGGTCCAATTAATATTAAGCCATATCTTTCTAGAAAACATGAAAGATATATGAATAGCAAACAACTTGAGCATTTTCGTAGCGTTTTATTACAATGGAAAAATCAGTTGATGCAGGAAATAAATCGCGCTCATAATCTGCAAGATGAAATTGTTAATTATCCAGATCTAGCGGATAGAGCTAGTCAAGAGGAAGAATTCAATTTAGAGTTACGAGCTAGGGATCGAGAATATAAATTGCTTAGAAAAATTGATGAAACCTTAAATCGAATTAATGATCATGATTATGGTTATTGTAATGATTGTGGTGCTGAAATTGGTATTAGTCGTCTTGAAGCTCGTCCCACAACTAATCAATGTGTTGAGTGTAAAACTATCGCTGAAATTCGTAAAAGACAGATCGGCGACAGTAGGTTATTTGAATAGGTGAATATGATTTTGGATAAATTTTCTATCAATGAACAAATTTTGCAGCGTAAAGAAAAATTAAGGTATTTGCGTACCAGTGGTTTTAGGTATCCTAATGATTTCAAGAGAACTAATTTGGCCGTTGAGTTAGTAACTTTATATAATTGCGAAAATACCGAGAGTTTACATGTTAAAGAATTTTCGGTAAAGATTGCTGGTAGAATTATGACTAGAAGAATCATGGGAAAAGCTAGTTTTATTCATATTCAAGATATGTCCGGCAAGATTCAGGTATATATTAAGCAAAATGAGGTTCTTGATGACCTGTATAAGCAGTTTTTGCATTGGGATATTGGAGATATCATCGGAGTAGTAGGAATAGTTTTTAAGACTAAAAGTGGTGAACTTTCTGTTAAAGCTAAGAAATTATTTTTGTTGACCAAATCCTTGTTACCATTGCCAGAAAAATATCATGGATTAGTAAATAATGAATTATGTCACCGACAGCGATACCTTGATCTTATAACTAATCAAAATACTCGTAAAGTTTTTCAGATTCGCTCGCAAATTATTGCTGCCATACGTAATTTTTTGGTTACCAGAGATTTTTTAGAAGTCGAAACCCCGATGATGCATACTATTCCTGGTGGCGCTACTGCGCGACCGTTTATTACTCATCATAATGCACTCGACATGCAATTATATTTACGAGTTGCTCCAGAGCTATATTTGAAACGTTTAGTAGTTGGTGGTATCGAGAAAGTATTTGAGATTAATCGTAATTTTCGTAATGAAGGAATTTCAACTAGACATAATCCTGAATTTACTATGTTAGAATTTTATCATGCATATGCTGATTATCGAGATCTAATGGATTTTACGGAAAAATTATTGTGTCATGTAGCAAAAACGGTTTTGGGAACTGCTATACTTGATGTTAATGGTAAAAAAATTGATTTATCTTGTAATTATAGAAAATTAACTCTTAGAGAGGCTATTATTTATTATAATCCTACGATCACAACTGGTGCTTTGGATGATGTTAATCAGGTACGTAAAATTGCCGAAAATTTAAATATAACAATTATGGATAGTTGGGGTTTGGGAAAAATCCAGTACGAGATTTTTGAAAAAACAGTTGAAAAAGAGCTTCAAGATCCTACTTTTATTACTGCTTATCCGGTTGAGGTCTCTCCATTAGCTCGTCCTAATGATCAAGATTTATTTGTTACTGATCGTTTCGAGTTCTTTATTGGAGGTAGAGAAATTGGTAATGGCTTCTCTGAACTTAATGATCCAGAGGAGCAAGCGCAGCGTTTCCGTAAACAAGTTGATGAATTTGATCATGGAGATCAAGAAGCAATGCACTATGATAGTGATTATATAACAGCATTGGAATATGGTATGCCTCCTACTGCAGGAGAAGGAATAGGTATTGATCGTCTCACCATGTTGTTTACTAATTCATCATCTATTAGGGATGTTATATTATTTCCCTTAATGCGACCGTCTACTTAGGAATTAATAACTATCTCATTAATGTTATAGGAGATTAATTCTTTGAGAAAGTATCGCTGTGCGTATTTACCATATAAGACCATTAATAACAATTAATAATTTCATAAAATTAACTATGACGCTTTATGTAATAAGCTGAATTTGTAAATAAAAGCGGAGTGTAGCTCAGCTTGGTAGAGCACTGCTTTCGGGAAGCAGTTGTCGGAGGTTCAAATCCTCTCACTCCGATTGTTAGGCTATTGATAGATTATATAGTATTAAACTGTTAATGATTTAGATGTTAACTATCAATAGTTTCACCTGTTTATGAATTGCAAGAATTTACGAATTTAAATTCGTGTATTATAATTTAGACATTAAGAGTTAAGATTATTTATATATAATATTAATTGTCATCAGTTTTAAAATTAAATTTTATGATTACGCTAGTTGTATAGCAAAGCGTCTTGTAATCATATCTTTCTCAAAGAGTATCTTGACTTGATGACTGTCATATATGACAGTATAAACATGGAATTATACTTTTAAAGTATAAATGCTGTAGAAAATAAAGGAAAAGATAGTGCAAAAAAAATAGAAATAGGTATATATTATTCAAATATTCAATCTCACTCTGTTCTTTAAAGTTTGGAGGTAATTATGGCTCGGGGTATAAATAAGGTAATTTTAATTGGTAATCTTGGTAATGATCCAGAAGTTCGTTATATACCAAATGGTAGCGCTGTGACTACCATTTCTTTAGCAACTAGTGAGTCGTGGAGGGACAAGCAATCAGGTGAATTACAAGATCGTACTGAATGGCATAGAGTGGTTTTTTTTAGTAAACTTGCTGAAATTGTTGGTGAATATTTGCGTAAAGGCTCAAAGATATATATAGAAGGATCATTACGTTCCAGAAAATGGCAAGATAAAAATGGAGTTGATCGTTTTACCGTAGAAATTATTGCTAATGAAATGCAAATGTTGGATAGTCGCGCAACTAGTAATCATCAAGAACAACATCATTCATCTAAAGTAACATCTGACTCTACTTCTGTTCCTGAAGAACAGGAAGTTCCTGCTCAATTATCAAGTATTGATGATGATATTCCGTTTTAGTATGTTTATAATTACATTTTAATTACCAAGTGTAACTTTAACACTCTAATTGGTAGATTGTTGTAGGGTTTGCAATTTTTTTTCTTTCAGTGAAATTTTATATAAATGATTCAGATTTTAGTATCTGTTGTTGATTATATTGTTTGTTCCTTTAGTAATCAGATGCAGTTTCGTGTAGTATTTAAAATTTCTCCCATCGTAATATTCACTCTAAATAATAAAAAATTCAATCAATTCAATCAATTGAATCATTGAAATTGCTTCAGTCGTTTGTAATTTCAAATTACTTAATCATATTTGACAGTAGATAATATTTGAGTATATAGTGTCGGAAAGTGGTTAATAGTGGAATAAAGTGGTTTGAATATGTTTCGAGGAATTAATTCTGTTAATTTAGATATCAAAGGACGCATGATAATGCCAGCGCGTTATCGAGTAGAACTTGATGGTAAGTCAAAAGGACAACTAGTGGTTACTATTGATACCGAAGAGAAGTGTTTATTGCTTTATCCATTGCTGGTGTGGGAAGAAATTGAGAAGAAAATTGAAACCTTACCGAGCTTTAATCAAATAACTCGACGTATTCAACGTTTATTAATTGGGCACGCAACTGAGCTTGAAATGGACAATAATGGACGCTTGTTGTTACCGCAACTTTTGCGAGAATATGCTCATATTAATAAATGTATCATGTTAATTGGACAGGGTAAAAAGTTTGAATTGTGGGATAAAAAGATTTGGACTGATAGTCGAACTAAGTGGTTATGTAAAGGGATAAAAAATCAAAACACTTTACCTGAAGAGCTGCAATTATTGTCATTGTGAATGAAAACTCAATATGAGCAGCATAGACCAGCATTATTGAACGAGGCAGTTAATGGTTTGATAGTTGATAAGGACGGCATTTATATCGATGCTACTTTTGGTGGCGGAGGGCATACCAAAGAGATTTTACGTAGAATTAATAAACAAGGTGTTTTGATTGTTATTGATAAAGACGATAAGGCTATAGAAATAGCATTTCGTCTCAAAAATAATGATAAGCGTTTGATTGTTAGGCATGGATCTTTTACCAAGATTAGAGAATGGCTGGATATACTTAATTATAGCGGTAAGGTTAGCGGTGTTTTATTAGATTTAGGAGTGTCTTCGACACAATTAGATAATGCATCGCGTGGTTTTAGTTTTTTGCATGATGGTCCTTTGGATATGCGTATGGATGGTAATCAGTCGATTAATGCTGCTTCGTGGCTAAATAGGGCCAGTGAGAATGAAATTTGCAAAGTACTCAAGGATTACGGTGAGGAACGATTTAGTAAGCGTATAGCTAGAGCTATCGCTCAAGAGCGTGATGTGGCACCAATTATTACTACTGGTAGATTAGCTGAAATTGTGATTAAAGCTCATCCAAGATGGAAAGGACATAAACATCCTGCGACTAAAGTTTTTCAGGCAATTCGTATTTTTATTAATAATGAATTGAATGAATTGGCTAGATGTTTAGAGCAATGTTTAGCAGTGCTAAAGATTGGCGGACGTTTGGCTATTATTAGTTTTCATTCATTGGAAGATAAAATAATAAAAGAATTTATGCGTAAGTATCGTGATGGCGATATACCAGAATGGTTGCCGGTAAGTGATAAGCAAATCGTTAGGCGCTTAAGCCGCATAGGCAAAACTATTCATCCAAGTTATGGAGAGATAATTAATAATTCGCGTAGTAGAAGTGCAGTTTTACGTATAATGGAGAAATTACAATGAATGCAATAACAAGAGAAGCCCTTGTTGAGAGTACCTTTACTAGAGGGATATCATTTAGTTTTAATTTACCGGAGTTTAAAGTATTGATCTTGCTATTTATAGCATTAGCGTCTGCTTTAAGTGTAGTTTATATTAAGGATCTCAATCGTCGTTTATTTATCGATTACCGTAAATTAGAATTGCGAAGTGATCAATTACAAGCTGAAAATAATAAATTATTATTGGAGCACAGTGCTTTGGGATCACAGGCAAGAATTCAAGCAATCGCCCAAGAATCATTAAAAATGAGAATTCCAACTTCAGCTGAAGTGATTATGATTAAAGTTTAGTTGGTATGCGTGAATATGTCGAATATAAATGGCGTTTATTAATTTTAGCAATAATTTTGTGTATAGCGGTTTTAGGATTAATTGGACGGATAATTTATTTAGGGATAATTAAGCGTGATTTTTTGCTTGATCAGAGCAATATTCGTAGTGTTCGTGAAATCAAATTACCCTCACATCGTGGCATTATTATGGATCGCAATGGCGAGCCATTAGCAATTAGTATTGCTGTAGCTTCAGTGTGGGTAAATCCTAAAATATATACCGCTACTACTTCTCAGGAAGATAATTTATCTAAATTATTAAATCTATCATTAAAACTTATTAGAAAAAAAATTAAAGCTAGAAATCATCGAGAATTTGTCTACTTAAAAAGAGTTATTCCTATAGAGAAGGCTGAAAAAGTTATGGAGTTACATATCCCAGGAATTTTTTTAGAGAAGAGCTACAAACGTTATTATCCTGAAGGAGCTGCTGTATCTCAGGTGATTGGGTTCACTAATATTGATGATTATGGTCAGGAAGGTATAGAATTAGCCTATGACTCGTGGTTACGAGGAATTCCAGGCAGAATACGAGTAATTAAAGATAGATTGGGTAATACCATTGCTGATTTAGGTGTAATTAGCGAACCACAACAAGGGAAAAATTTGACTCTTAGTATTGATAGAAGAATTCAATATTTAGCCTACAATGAATTAAAAAATGCTATCGAAAAACATCGTGCTGAATCTGGTTCGGTTGTAGTACTATCGGTTAAAACCGGTGAGATTTTGGCTATGGTTAATTTGCCTAGTTATAATCCCAATGAGCGTACTAAATTTGTTCTTAATAGTTTACGTAATTGCGCAGTTACTGATTTGTTTGAGCCTGGATCAACTATCAAATCTTTTGCAGTTGCTAATGCTTTGGCTAGTGGTAAATATCGTGCTGAATCTTTGATTAATACTAATCCTGGTGTATTACATGTTGAAGGTAATTCACATCCAATTCATGATGATAATCATCGTAATAACGGCATATTAACGGTGAAAGAGGTATTGCAAAAATCAAGCAATATTGGCATTGCTAAGATATCTCTATCTTTACCTAGCGATAGTTTATTACAGTTATTGCGCGATGTTGGTTTTGGACAAAGTACTCATAGCGGTTTTCCTGGAGAAGCTATTGGTTTTTTACCAAAAACCTTGAAGGGAAGATCTTTTGTCTTGGCTACTTTATCATTCGGTTATGGCATTTCTACTACTATGCTACAATTGGTAGAGGCTTATGCTGTGATTGCTTCTCATGGAGTATTGCGGCCAGTAACTTTTTTAAAAGTTGAACAACCTATTACTGGTACTTCTGTTTTATCAGTAACAGTGAGCAATAAAATGTTGGAATTATTAGAAGCGGTTTTGGATATTGGCGGTACCGGAAGAAGCGCTCGCATACCAGGATATCGAGTTGCTGGTAAAACAGGCACGGCTTATATCGCATCACCGACAGGAGGATATTATAAAGATCGATATTTTGCGACTTTCGTCGGTATTGCTCCTACATCAGATCCTCAATTAGTTATTGGTGTAATAGTTAAAAATCCTAGAGGGGTATATCATGGAAGCCAAGTCGCTGCACCGGTATTCGTCAATATTATGAGTGGAGCATTGCGGATTTTAAATGTACAGTTTGATGATATTGAGAATATGTAAATGATAACAATTAAACTTAGTGATCTTTTGTTGGGAATCGCGGAAATAGACTTAAAACGAGATTGTTGGGTTAATGGACTTACCCTTGATAGTCGTACAATAAAACCTGGTGAGATATTTATGGCATGTGTCGGCGCGGTGATTGACGGCCATAATTTTATTCTTGATGCCATCAAACATGGAGCCGTAGCAATTTTTTGTGAAAGAGACATTCCAGAAATAGATTCATACAAAAGTATTCCTATTGTTGTAATAGTTAATTTAAGATGCAAAATTGGATTAATTGCTGCTAGATTTTATGGTTATCCATCTAAGAAATTAATTATGATTGGCGTTACTGGCACCAATGGTAAAACTTCAATTACTCAATATGTTGCTACTGCTTTGACTAAAGTTGGTATTTCCTGTGGAGTTGTTGGCACTATTGGTATTGGTTTGCCAGGAAAACTTGCACCAACTATCAATACTACTCCAGATCCCATAACCTTACAGCGTTCATTATTTGAATTATTAGCAGCAAACGTAAAAGTAGTTGTTATGGAAATTTCGTCTCATAGTTTAGTTCAGGGACGCACTAATGGTGTTGATTTCGATATCGTGGTTTTTACTAATTTGACTCGTGATCATTTAGATTACCATGGCACTATGACTGATTACGGAGAAGCTAAAAAAAAAATATTTTCTCAGCATAAATTAAAATGTGCGATTATTAATGCCGATAATGAATTTGGTAGAAATTTGATTCAAGAGTTCAGGTCTTTATTTAAGATTTATGCTTATACTATTACTGAGAATACTACTGTTGATGTTTCTGTCATTAAGGCTCAAGATATTAAGATATCTTCTACTATGATTTCCGCTCAGGTTGTTACGCCATGGGGTTCCGGAATATTACAAAGTGAACTTTTGGGTAGATTTAATTTTAGTAATTTATTAGCAGTATTAGCGGTTTTAGGAGTGATGCAGGTAGACGTTCGTGATTCCTTAATAGTAATTTCTAAACTTAAGGCTATCAAGGGTAGAATGCAGGTTTTTGGTGGTAAATGCGGGCAACCAAAAGTAGTAGTTGATTATGCTCATACTCCGGATGCTTTAGAACAAGTGTTATTAAATTTGCGCGAATATTGTTCTGGTGCTTTATGGTGCGTTTTTGGTTGCGGCGGCGATCGTGATCGAGGGAAACGTAGCTTGATGGGGAGTATAGCTGAACGATTAAGCGATCATATAATTATTACTAATGATAATCCTAGAACTGAAGATCCACAATGTATTGTTGATGATATTTTAACGGGATTGTCATGTGCTTTATTCGTTAAAATTGAATTTAATCGTGAAATTGCTATAGCTTACGCTATTAATCATGCTCAAGCTGGAGATCTGGTTTTAATTGCCGGTAAGGGACACGAAGACTATCAGATTATTGGCAAAAAGAAGATACTATTTGATGATACGGCAGTAGTGATAAGAACATTGCAATCTAAAAATGGTGACAATCTTGTTTACTAGAATAAAGAATTTAAATTTGCATTTTAAAATTATTGGTCACGGTGAGCCAGTTATATTGCTTCATGGATGGGGGCGAGACATGGAATATTTTACAGAGTTAGCCAGATATCTTGCTCAAAGATTTTCGGTTTATTTACTAGATTTACCAGGATTTGGATTGAGTGTTGCGCCTGCCGAGATTTGGGGAAGTTTAGAATATGCAATTTTAATTAAGCATTTTATTATCAAGTTTGGATTAATAAAGCCTATTTTAATAGGACATTCTTTCGGAGGGAAAATTGCTATTCATCTAGCTATTTTTGATGACATTGCCATAAGAAAGTTGATTTTAATTAGTAGCTCTGGAATTAAATTATCAAAATCATTGCGTGTTAAGCTTAAAGTTGGTTTTTTAAAAATGGCAAAATGTATGACTAAATTACCATTAGTAGGATCTATTTTTATGTTTAATTTAGAGATTTATCGTAGGAAGTTTGGCTCAAATGATTATAATTATGCTAATGGTATTATGCGTTCAATTTTGATTAAAACTGTACAAGAAAATATAGTCG
Source organism: Coxiellaceae bacterium (assembly GCA_031263085.1). Classification (GTDB taxonomy): domain Bacteria; phylum Pseudomonadota; class Gammaproteobacteria; order UBA9339; family UBA9339; genus UBA9339. Next base: position 29,989 of record JAISGM010000004.1, on the reverse strand, counting down.
GAATATTATCATTAATAAAACAACCAGTACTTCTAGTTTGGGGAAAACAAGATTTTGTTACTCCTATAGCTGCAGGTTATATCATGCAGCAGTGTATTTCTGGATCACAATTAAAAATAATTACTGATAGCGGCCATTTCCCTTTTATTGATAGTTGGCAGGAATTTATAAAAGAAGTAGATATTTTTTTGGGATAATTATGTCTAATATTACATACGTCATATTATTTTTTACCATTCTGGCCTTAGTTGGGCATGCATGTTACACAATCTGTAAAATTCGTAAATACTTGCATATGATGCAACTTAATTCTTATTTTAACAAACGTTATTTTTCCTGGATACTTGATAATAGGATACGAGTTTTTCATATTAGGGAATTGAATCCATTATTTGCTCTGATTGGTATGTTCTTCTGTAATCCTCTTATAGTATTAGTGCTTTTTGCTATTAGTTATTTTAAAGCATTTTTAGTTCGACAGCATAATCCTGAGAAAAAACCTTTAATATTTACTGCTCGTGCTACTCGTTTGTGGCTAGCTAATATTAGTTTATTATTGTTAATTTATATTTTATTGGGTATTACTTGGTGGCAGATTGGAAATCATTGGCTTGAATTTAGCTTATGTATTCTGGTGATTTATGATTTTTTAATACCAATCCTATTGATTTTGACAAATTATATAATTTGGCCATTAGAGAAGCTAGTTCAGAATTATTATTATAATGATGCCTATTCATATCGTATCACTTTATCTGATTTAAAAGTAATAGGTATCACTGGCAGTTTTGGAAAAACAACCACTAAATACATCCTAAATGAAATTTTACGTTGTAAATTTAATATATTAAAAACTCCTGGTAGTTGTAATACAACAATGGGTATTACCGAAATTATTAGATTAAAATTGAAGCCAATTCATGAGATTTTTATAGCCGAGATGAGCGCTAAACAGCCTGGAGATATTCATGAAATTTGTCAATTAGTAAAACCACAGTATGGATTAATTACGGCAATTGGTGAACAGCATTTAGTAACTTTTAAGAGTTTGACAAATATCATTAAAACTAAAAATGAGCTTATTGAAGCTTTACCATCATCAGGGATTGCATTCTTGAATCTAGATGATGTCAATTGTCGAGAACTAGCATCAAGAGCTAAGTGTCAAGTAATTAAATATGGAATTGATCATAGTGATCTCGATTTCACTGTTAAAGATTTAATATTGAATGAACACGGAAGTAATTTTAGAATTATACGAAATAAGGATGCTAGTACTGCAGTTTTCCATACTAAATTATTAGGTAGGCATAATATCTACAATATTGTAGGTGCAATAGCGGTAGCCAGTGAATTTGGTATAAAATTATCTGATATGGTCTACCCAATACGACGGTTAACTGCAGTTCCGCATCGTTTAGAATTAAAAAAGATACATAAAGATATAATTTTTATTGATGATGCTTTTAGTTCTAATCCTGTTGGGAGTAAATATGCTTTGGAGGTATTAGCACAAATTTCTGGTAACAGAAAAATTATTATTACTCCAGGAATGATAGAATTAGGATCTAAAGAATATGAATATAATCGAATATTTGGTGAACAAATTGCTACGGTAGTCGATTATGTTATTTTAGTAGGTCAAAAGCAAACTTTAGCTTTACAGGATGGACTTAAATCCAAGAATTATCCTAGTAGCCAATTGTTAATTGCAGCAAGTTTTGCCTTAGCTAAAAAGCATTTGGAGGCAATTTTGCAACCTGGTGATGTGGTATTGTTTGAGAATGATTTGCCAGATAATTATACTGAATAGGGGAGAATATGGCATTAAATGTAGCAGTAATATTTGGTGGTAAAAGTGTAGAGCATGAAATTTCAATACTTTCAGCTTTGCAATGTATTAACGCTATTGATAAAAATAAATATCATATTGTTCCAATTTATGTTTCTAAATACGGACAATGGTACACAGGGCAGAAGTTTACAAGTTTAGCTAGTTATCGTAATTTAGATACTCTTTTACTTGCAAGTCAAAAAATTGTCATTAATCAAAATGCTAATAGCTTTAGTTTTTTTTACGAACCAAAAGGTCTTTTTACGAAAAGAAAACATATTGCTATCGATATAGTAATTCCTTTAATTCATGGCACTCATGGTGAAGATGGTATTTTACAGGGATTACTGGCAATGATGAATGTTCCATATGTTGGGTGCGATGTTTTAGTTTCTGCAATTACGATGGATAAAATTGTTGCTAAAATTTTATTGAGGAATGCTGGTATTAAAGTTTTGGATGATTGGTGGTTTTATAGTAGTCAATGGATTGATAATAAAGATTATATGATTGCTACAATAAAAACTAAGTTTGTTTATCCATTAATTGTTAAGCCAGGGAATTTAGGTTCCAGTATTGGCGTGAGCGCGGTTGTTAATGATTATGAATTAGAAAATGCTATCGATTTAGTTGTTAGCTTGTCTGACAAAGTATTGATTGAGAGCAAGATAATTAATCTCAAAGAAATTAATTGTTCTGTACTTGGTGATCGCGATGCAATTGAAGTGTCAGTTCTAGAAGAACCCATTCGTTCTAAAGATATTCTTTCTTATCAAGATAAATATGTTTGTGGTACTAAAAATAAATTAAGTATAAAAATAGATACAATTTCGTGTAGAAGCATGAGTGATGCTAAGCGTAGAATTCCTGCAGTCATTTCTAAAGAAATAAGCTCCAAGATTCGAGATTTAGCTAGCAAAGCTTTTATTAGTCTTAATTGTAGTGGCGTAGTTCGATTAGATTTTTTGCTCGATCAAGATAGTAATGAGATTTATTTATGCGAGCTTAATACTATTCCTGGTTCATTGGCATTCTATCTTTGGGAGAATTCTGGATTAAATTTTACTAATTTAATCGAGCGTTTGCTCGCCTTGGCACTTAAGCGTCATCGTGAGATTAATAATTTAATAGCAACTTATGATAATAATATTTTAAAAGGATAATTTATGTTATATTACGCTATTCAATTATTGGAATCTTATTATCATGGATTTAATGTATTCCATTATATCACTTTTCGTTGTATTTTAGCTGCGCTCACATCTTTATTGATTGCTTTACTTATTGGACCAATTGTTATTCGCAAGTTAATTAATTGTCAGATTGGTCAGAATATTCGTGTAGAAGGACCAAAAAGTCATTGGCAGAAATCAGGAACTCCAACCATGGGAGGAGTTTTAATTTTAATTGCTGTTATTTTTAGTGTGTTATTATGGGCTGATTTATTTAATCGTTATATCTGGGCGCTACTTTTTGTTACAACTAATTTTGGTTTAATTGGTTTTGTTGATGATTACCGCAAATTAATTTTACGCAATTCTTGCGGATTGTCATCGAAACAAAAATTTCTATGGCAATCAATTGTCGGGGTTACGATAGCTGTATTTTTATTTTGTACTGCTAAATTTCCAACAGAAACTCGATTAATTATCCCTTTCTTTAAATCTGTAGATTTTGAATTAGGACTTGTGTACATTTTATTTGCTTATTTTGTTATTGTTGGTACTAGTAATGCTGTTAATTTAACTGACGGTTTAGACGGTTTAGCGATTTTGCCTGTGGTAATGATTGCTGGTGCTTTAGGAATTTTTGCTTACGTTAGTGGTAATATAAATTTCGCTAAATATTTATTGATACCTTATATTCCTAGTGTCGGCAATGTTGCAATATTTAGTAGTTCTATTGCTGGGGCTGGATTAGGTTTTTTATGGTTTAATACTTATCCTGCTCAAATTTTTATGGGAGATGTAGGCGCTCTTGGCTTGGGAGCGGCTTTGGGAACAATTGCTGTTATGGTACGTCAAGAACTAGTTTTAGCAATTATGGGCGGTATTTTTGTTCTAGAGACGATATCAGTAATCTTACAGGTAAGTTCATTTAAATTACGAGGCAAGAGAATTTTTAAAATGGCACCAATTCATCATCATTTAGAACTTAAAAATTGGCCAGAACCAAAAATTATTGTACGATTTTGGATTATCACTTTCATACTGGTGTTGTTGGGATTAACTACCTTAAAGTTACGTTAAATATATGCTAAATAATAAAGTAATGCTTGTACTTTTGAGTATTTTTGCTTTGCTTTTCATCGGTTGCGTTGAAAATAGTTTCAATAAAAAACAAATTGAAGTTATGACTGCAAGAAGAAGTATTTCTTCTTTGGCATCTGAACCTAATAATGTTGTTATGATGCTACCATTAACTGGTGAACACGCAGCTAGTAGTCGAGCTATCCGTAATGGATTTTTAGCAGCGTATTATCATGATCGTAAAGAGCATCCTAATATTAATATTAAAATTGTTGATACTAATGATAAAGATATTCTAATATTATATCGGAAAATTGTGTTTGATGGCGCTGAAGTAATCGTTGGTCCCTTAACTAAAAAAGAAGTGGAGGTGCTATTAAATATTAAATTGTCTATCCCAGTTATTGCTTTAAATACTTTAGATGATTACCGTAATAATTTTAGTCCTAATCTTTATCAATTTGGTTTATTGCCACAAGATGAGGCGTGGCAAGTAGCAGATAAAATGTTGAAAGTCGGTCATAATCGAGTAGCTATTATCGCTCCGAATAATTATTGGGGAAATAAAGTAGCCCAGGCATTTCGGAAGAGGTATGAGAGGTCTAGTGGACGAGTGGTAGCAGTTTTAGATTATGATTTAACTATGAAATTAGCAGAACAAATTTGTCCATTTTTAGCTCGAGATGCTGCTAAATTATGTATGCCACAAAAATATAATAATATGAAGGCATATGTATCACCTAACGATAGTATGAATAGGCGTCAGGATATTAATGCAATTTTTTTGGTAGCTACAGCTGTTCAAGCGCGCCAGATTGTTCCATTGTTAAAATTTTACTATGCAGGAGATTTACCTATTTATGCGATTTCATCTATTTATTCAGGAGTGATAGCGCCAGATTTAGATCAAGATATTAATGGTGTTCATTTTTGCGATACTCCTTGGGTATTGCAAAATTCAGTTAATTTAAATGCTGATTTGCAGGCAATATATCAACAGATCAGGATTTTATGGGCTGACGATATTATAAAGTATCCTAGATTGTATGCACTTGGTATTGATGCTTACAATTTATCATCAAGATTAAATGAGTTTGTTAATTCTCGTAAATCAGCATTTGAAAGCGCTAGCGGTAGGTTGTATTTGGACAGATTCAATCATATCTATCGAGAGTTGTCTTGGGCAGAATTTAATAACGGTATACCAGTTATTACATTGTCTGTTGATGATCAAGTAAATATCTATGATTGATGTTTCTATGATGAAACAAGATTTATTCTGTTTGATTCCACTGATTTAAGTATAATTTGATGTTTTTTGTATATAGTTATTCTCAAGAATTCATAATATGAAACTGTAATTAAGTTAACATAGATGTTTAATTTGATTGTTCTTTTTCCCAATGTAATTTAGTTCGTAATATTGTGAAATAATTATAGTTTATTGGATGCAAGAGAGACAATTTTTCTTTAGCTTTTTTAATAAAAATTGAACTAAGCTGTGTTAGTGGTTGAGACTGGCCGTCATAAAGTATTAAGAGATTATTATTAATCTTTGTTTTATTGCAAATAATTTGTATTTCACTTTTATTACTAATAACTATAGGACGACTGCTTAAATTATGAGATAGAATCGGCACTAAAACTATGTTTTCGATTGTGGGATACAGAATTGGTCCCCCACTTGATAATGCGTGAGCGGTGGATCCTGTAGGAGTGGCAATAATTAATCCATCAGAGCGATAATTACACAAAAAATTTTGATCAACATAAACACTAAATTCTATCATATGTCCCATTGATGCTGGAAGTAGCACTATATCATTAAGTGCTATTTTTTTGTTGTGATTATGTTTTTGAGGTTCTAATCTCATTTCCAATAAAAAACGATATTCCTGATGAAAATTTCCTAGTAAAATTTCATCTATTTGCGAAAAATTATTCGGTGAAATATCAGTTAAAAACCCCAAATTACCTCTGTTAATACCTATAATTGGTATATTCTGACAAGCTGCAATTTGTGAAGCACTAAGAAGACTACCGTCTCCGCCAACTACTACAATTAAGTCACAAATATTTTTTAATTTTTCTTGTGGTAATATTGGTACATTACAATTCGGAATGATATTAGCTGTATCTCTTTCTAAGAAGACTTTAATTTTTTTTTTCTGCAGATAATCAATCACGGATCTTAGTGTTTTAGCAACGCTACTAGCATTATGACGTCCGATTATCGCTATTTTTTTAAACTTAAATTTCATGACATCTTTGTGTTAAAGTGTGATGTTTTCGAAAGACAATATTAAATTAATTGCGAATTATTTTTTGTCACTTTTAATGATGGGGATATTGTTTGTTCGTGCTAGGTTAACTCGATCATGCACTTGTTTGCCTGGTTTGAAGTGAGGAGCGTATTTGCGGATGGTTGCTACTTTCTCTCCTGTTCGAGGGTTGTGTGCATTACGAGCCTGTCGAAAATGGAGAGAAAAACTACCAAAACCTCTAATCTCTATTCTTCCATTCTTCTCTAAAGTGCTAATGACATTATCCAGAATTTGATTAATTCCAAGTTCTACGTCTCTCTCTGGCAATTGTCGAAATTTACTTATAATGTGAGCAGTAAGTTCAGATTTAACCATATAAACATCTTTATTTTATGATTTACAATAATTCATTCCAAGAAATTTCAACACAGTTACTTAGTTTAACCCAGTAACAAATTTATAACAATGCAATCATATTATCAATATTTTCATAATCTCTCAAGATTTATCAATATTATAATTCTTAGTAACATTATAAGAAAACTATATAATATAAAGCAGCCCAGTATATTATCATCGTTATCGTTTTTTGATATGAATAACTTGGTGCCTAAATATAGATTATTTTATTTATTTAGTAGAATATTTAAACATTTTTTAATCTCTTCGATAATTGAGATAAATACATATCGTAATTATAATAATTAGATTGCGTGGTCTACTGAATTATGATGAATTTTAAAGTGTGTAATATAGAGATACTAGTATATATTTTCGAAATATTCCATTAGTTGATAGCAAACTTCTTGTGTTCCGATTTTCTTAATTGCCGATACTTGAAATATTTTTCCTTTCCATTTTAGACGATTACAAATGTTTTTAACGCGATCTTGTAATTCTGTTTTTGGTAAGAGATCGATTTTATTTAACACAATCCAGCGCTCCTTTTTTGCGAGTTCTCGATTGAATTTTTTGATTTCCGCAATAACAATGTTAGCCGCTTCTACTGGATCGCTACCATCTAACGGTGCAATATCAATAAGGTGAAGAAGCACGCTTGTTCTTGTGAGATGTTTTAAGAATTTAATTCCTAACCCTATCCCATTAGTTGCTCCAGAAATTAATCCTGGAATATCTGCAATGACAAAACTTTTGTGTTTATCTAACCGTACTATCCCGAGATTTGGATATAAAGTAGTAAATGGGTAATCTGCTATTTTGGGGCGCGCAGCAGAAACCGCCCTAATAAATGTTGATTTACCAGCATTAGGCAAACCCAACAATCCTACATCAGCAAGAAGTTTTAGTTCTAGTGTTAAATTACGTTCTTCACCAGGTTTCCCTTTAGTAATTTTACGGGGGGTGCGATTGGTACTGCTTTTAAAATATAAATTGCCAAAACCGTGAAATCCTCCTTTGGCAATACAAAATTTCTGATTAGGTTGATTTAGATCAATAATTAATTCGTTTGTATCATTGTCATAAATTAAAGTTCCTACTGGTACTTTAATCATAAGATCTTTGCCGTTTTTACCCGAACATTGACTACCTCCACCATTTTTACCGTGTTCTGCATTAAAAATTTTGCAAAAACGAAAATCCACTAGAGTATTTAAATTAGAATCTGTCACGAAAAAAATATTTCCACCATTACCACCGTTTCCTCCATTTGGTCCGCCAAAAGGAGCAAATTTTTCTCTCCTAAAACTTAAACATCCATCACCACCAGTACCAGCTTTAACTTTGATCGTGGCTTCATCTATAAATTTCATAATCTCTTAAGATTTCCGTAATTTTCTATCCAAATATTATAATCCTTAATTACATTAAGGAAAACTGTATGTTAATGCTTACAGAAGAACATCCATATGTGATTAGTTAAGATGTTATTGGCGCTCTCTATGGGTCTCGAACCCATGTTTTCGCCGTGAGAGGGCGACGTCCTAGACCACTAGACGAAGAGAGCATTGTCTTTGTTTGCAAGAGAGTGTCATATATTTATTTGATCGTCAAATATGATGAATTTATAATAGTTTATTAATTATAGTGCAATAATTAAGGTTAGAAATAAAACCCGGATTTTGTTTTAATCATTTAAATTAATTAAAATACATAACCTATTGAAATAACACGTAACATATTCATTCCTCTATTATATTTATAAAGCCCAGCATTACAATAATGGATCAATTGCGCTGATAATGTAATTCCTTGATTTTTATTTAAGATGATCTCCATTCCTCCTCCTAGAGTAGTTTGAAAAGTAATATGTTTTGTTTGCTCGCATTCTCCTAATCTAGTTTTTGAAATATAAGCTGGCCCAAAAGACGCCGACAAAAAAGGATTAAATTTTCTTTGTTGTGGCGTAATAAAATATGCCCTAAAAGCAGCAGACAAACCACCAGTAAATAAATGATTAAAATCTGATGTAGTTGCTCTCCATTGAGCAATAGAACTATCAATTGTCAGTATCATAGTTTTGTCTAAATTTTTAAATTTGTATAACTTAGCATTGAAAAAAAAACCTGAATTATAATAATCATGATTAATTTCTTGTGTACGATGGTTATAACCTAAAGAAACTTCATGATTCCAAGAGTATGCTGTTTTAGAAAGAAAAATCCATATAATGATTGACGACAAAAAAATAATGTATTTCATATGAGTAGTAATTACATAATATGACTTACTTAAAAATATAAAACTACATAAATCTATAGTCAATTCTAAGTTTAACTGAGATCTAGGAGCCAAGTTTATTTCGTTGGCTGGGGCGCCAGGATTTGAACCTGGGAATGCTGGAATCAAAATCCAGTGCCTTACCACTTGGCTACGCCCCAAAACATATCAAATAAATTTAATAATAAAGGAAAATAATGCTCAAGAACAACAATTTATTTCTAATTAGCGTAAATAAATCAATAAAATTGAAATAGCTGCTGGAGTTATTCCAGATATTCTTGAAGCTTGACCTATAGTTAGCGGGCGATATTTTTTTAATTTTTGTCTTGCCTCGATTGATAATCCATGAATTGCGTCATAATCAAAACTCAAGGGGATCTTAGTGAATTCATGTCGTTCATATCTTGCAATTTCAAGTTGTTGCCTTTCAATATATCCGGCATATTTCATTTGAATTTCGATTTGCATGTAAATTTCTTTGGAGATGTTAACATGAGTAATGCAGCCGGAATTTACTAATTGCATATAATTAAAGTCCGTTCGACTCAATAAATCAATAGCTCGATAATTATGTTCACATGGTTTATTAATAAGTTTGCTAAGTATTTGTCCTTCTTTAGTATTTGGTTTAATTATAATATTTTGTAGTCGGTGTTTTTCTGCTGTAATCGCGGCAGTTTTACGCAAAAAAATTTCATAGCATCTTTCAGTAACAATACCAAGCTTATAACCTATATCAGTTAAACGCAAATCGGCATTATCCTCTCGTAACATTAATCGATACTCTGCTCTACTAGTAAACATTCTGTAAGGCTCAGTAATGCCTGATGTTAATAAATCATCGATCATCACACCAATATATGCTTCATTCCTTTTAGGATACCAGTGCTCTTTGTTTTGAAGTTTTAAAGTAGCATTAATACCAGCAATTAATCCTTGAGCGGCAGCCTCTTCATACCCAGTGGTACCATTAATTTGCCCAGCAAAGAATAAACCATTAATTGATTTGGTTTCAAGGGTTGGCTTAAGATTACGAGGATCAAAAAAATCATATTCGATAGCATATCCTGGCTTGAGTAAATTAGCATGTTCGAGCCCTTGGATACTATGGACAAAATCTATCTGTACATCGTACGGTAGACTTGTAGATATACCATTAGGATATATTACATTAGTAGTAAGGCTTTCTGGTTCAAGGAAAATTTGATGAGAATTTTTCTCGGAGAATCGATGTATTTTATCTTCAATTGATGGGCAATATCTAGGCCCTACGCTTTTAATTATTCCAGTGAAAAGTGGCGAGTAAGCTAAATTTTTGTGAATTATTTCATGAGTGTTCTGATTTGTATGCGTGATAAAACAACACAACTGTTTTGGATGTTCATTAATTTTTTCAAAAAATGAAAATACTGGCAACGGATAGTCGCTATTTTGTTTGATTAATTGAGAATAATCTATAGTTTTAGCATCTATTCGTGGTGGGGTGCCAGTTTTGAATCTACTTGGATTTAATCCAAGGGATTTTAAGAAATTAGCTAAGGTAATTGAGGCAGGATCTCCTGCGCGCCCACCTCTAAGATTTTTTAATCCAATATGAATTTCACCATTTAGAAAAGTGCCAACGGCTAATATAACGCATTTGGCGTAAAACTTTATACCTTCATTAGTAACAACACCATGGATTTGATTATTATTAATAATCAATTCATTAACAGTTTGTTGTACAATTGATAGATTAGATTGTTTTTCTAGAAAATTACGAATAACTTTCTTATAAAGTATATTGTCGACTTGAGCGCGAGTAGCGCGTACTGCAGGACCTTTGCTAGAATTTAGAATTCTTAATTGAATGCATGATCTATCAGTAGCGCGTGCCATTATTCCGCCCAATGCATCGATCTCTTTAACTAGATGTCCTTTACCAATACCTCCTATAGATGGATTGCAAGACATTTGACCAATAGTTTCAAGTTTATGAGTAAGCAATAATGTCTTTGCTTTCATTTGAGAACTGATATAACTTGATTCGATTCCAGCGTGCCCACCACCGATTACAATAATGTCAAAATTATTTTGCAAAATAATTTTTCTCGCTGTTATGCAATGTCATAAATGCGGCATTGAAATCTCCAAGAATTAATTTGGAAATAATTGAAGGTACTTTTTCGATAGCAGTATGAATTTGTTCTTTTTCCAATTTACTTGGATTAGATAATACATAATTATTAATTTCTTTTGATTTACCAATCCCGATTCGTAAACGCCAAAACTCATCATTACCTAATTTATCAATGATATTTTGTACTCCATTATGACCATTAGCACTACCGCCATGTTTTAGACGAATTATCCCAGGAGGAAAATCTAATTCATCATGAATAAGTAATATAGATGTAACTTCTAATTTATAAAATCTCACCAATTTAATTACGGCTTCACCACTTAGATTCATAAATGTTTCTGGTAAAAATAAGAGACATTTATGTTCACTAATACTTATATTACTGATAAAGCCATTGAATGCAGATTCGAATTTTGAATTACCATTGTATTTATTGGCTATTAATTCAATAGTCCAAAACCCTACATTATGTCTGGTATCATGATACTTTATGCCAGGATTACCAAGACCAACTATCAATTTAATTCCTGATTTCACAAACTTGTATATATTTTCTTAAGCTAATCTCTCGTTAGCTATTAATTAACGTTATCTTTTTTAGTTTCCGTTTCCATAGAAGCTCCTTCAACTTTTTCTTCATTAATAGTTGGGACTTCAGCAACAGTTGGAGAAGTTTCTTCTTCAACAACAACTCTTGGAATATAAGCAGTAGCTATAGGTTTGTTTTCATTGTGGGATAAAGCGACAATTTCTACGTCTTTCGGTAAATTTAAATCTGACAAATGAATAGTTTGATTAAGTTCGAGATTCGATAAATCAACTTCAATTAACTCTGGCAAATTTTGCGGCAAACATCGTATTTCTACGTCAGACATTAGACGCGAAATTAAACCACCAGCAATTTTTACTCCAGGCGCAACATCGCCACCAACAAAATGTAACGGAATACGTATAGTTAATTTCTTAGTAGCGCTAGTTCGTTGTAAATCTAGATGTAGTATTTTAGGTTTGAATGGATGTCGTTGTAGATTTTTTAAAACTACTTGCTCCTTAACTCCATCAAGATTCAAGTTCAAGATTCTACAAAAAGATTCATGTTCTAGTAATTGTAATAAAGATTTATCATCGATAGATATTGCGGTAGGAGGTTTATTATCTCCGTAAACAATCGCTGGAACTTTATTAGTGCGTCTTAAGCGACGGCTCATGCCTCTCCCAATACCGCAGCGCAAAACAGCGTCAATAGTAAAAGTCTTACTCATTGAAATAATCTCCAAAAAAATAATCACCAGAAAAAATTTAAGATCCACTAAATTAAGATTAATTTTACACTTATTGCTGACCTAAATCTAGAACATTAATTTAATAGAATATTATTTCAGGTTACTAGGATCATTTTCTGATAAATATTTTCTAAATAATTTTCAAAAAATACTAGCGACCAATTTACTTTTTAATAACAGAATTTAACTATAAATAAAGATACTATCAAGTTTCCATTTATGTTTTTAAATCTGTAATTAAGGTTTTAGTATTTACTGAATGCGTGCTGAAAATTATGAGGTGGAAGAATTTCACAATAAAATTGCTTCTATTGTAATTTTTATATCAAAATAAAATAGTTATTAAATCTGGTTTTATTTCGTTTTTATCTATGATAGTATACGTCTGCTGTATTCGTTTACAGCAGTTTATTTTTGGTTTATTTATAATTTTTTGAGAGAAAATATATGGCAGATCGTGTTAATGGTATAGTAAAGTGGTTCAATGCTTCTAAGGGTTATGGTTTTATTCAGGTTGATGGTGGAGAAGATGTTTTCGTTCATTATCGCGCAATCCGTGGAGATGGTTATCGTTCATTGAATGAGGGTCAAAAAGTGGAATTCATAATAAAGCCAGGTCCTAAAGGCCCCCAGGCTGAAGATGTTTCTGCTTTAGAATAGCGTTTCTTACACAGATCTCTTAAAATTAAAAAATTGAGGGGTCTGTGTTTTTTGGCTGCTCCTAACAATAAAACAGCAATAATTAGTCAAACCGTAGCGATAGTTGTAAGTGGTTTTGAAGATAATCAAAGATAGTTATCCTACATCTTAAGCTTTTTAAAAGCTGAATTATTTGGTAATTAATTCAATTACTTAGATGAGCATGTTAAAATTTATCTGAAATTAAACTGCAAAAAATTTTTAATCTCGATCATTTGATAATTGAGATAAATACATATCGTAATTATAATGATATATTCGATTGTGCGTCATACTGAATTATGATGTATGAGAATTTTATTAGTTAAAGTATACAGTAATGGTATAATGCGAATTAACTTGAAATATGGGGGCAGTTATGTCAGCGATAATTTCCAATGTTAGGGGTCGTGAAATTTTGGATTCACGCGGTAATCCAACTGTTGAGGCGGAAGTGATTCTTTCTTCTGGAAAGTTCGGAAGGGCTTCTGTACCTTCTGGTGCGTCTACGGGTTCTAAAGAAGCTCTGGAACTTCGTGATGGAAATAAGCGTTATTTGGGAAAGGGGGTATTAAAAGCTGTAAACAATATCAATAATAAAATTCGTGAGATGTTAATTGGCAAAAATCCAAATCAACAAGAAGAACTTGATAAATTAATGATTAAATTGGATGGAACTGATAACAAAAGTAATCTTGGAGCTAATGCAATCCTAGCTGTGTCAATGGCAATTGCAAGATCAGCCGCGAATAATGCTAATCTGCCACTTTATCGTTATCTGGGAGGAAATACCCCTTTTTATATGCCAATTCCCATGATGAATGTAATTAATGGCGGGGCGCATGCTGATAATAATGTTGATATACAGGAATTTATGATTTTACCTATTGGCGCGCCTACTATGAGCGAAGCCGTGCGTTATGGCGCTGAAGTGTTTCATAATTTAAAAAGTATTTTAAAGAGTAAAGGATTGAATGTTACTGTTGGCGATGAAGGAGGTTTTGCTCCTAATTTACGCTCTAATGTAGAAGCTCTAGAATCAATTTGTCAAGCAATAGAAAAAACAGGATTTAAATTAGGCGATGACATCGCTCTAGGATTAGATATAGCTGCGTCTGAACTTTATGAGAATGGTTTATATAATTTAAAATCTGAAAATAAGCAGTACTCTTCAGAAGAGTTTGTAGAATACATAACTAATCTGGTTAAAGAATATCCAGCGCTAATTACTATTGAGGATGGAATGGCGGAGAATGATTGGCAAGGTTGGAAATTACTTACTGATAAACTTGCTAAAAAAATTCAGATAGTTGGAGATGATATTTTTGTTACCAATACTAAGATTTTTAAAGAAGGTATTGAAAGTGGAATTGGTAATTCTATTTTGATTAAACTCAATCAAATTGGCACTCTAACTGAAACATTAGAGACGATTGAGATGGCCAAAAATGCTAAATATACAGCTATCATTTCTCATCGTTCTGGAGAGACAGAGGATACTATTATCGCGGATTTAGTTGTTGCTAAGGGCACTGCTCAAATTAAAACTGGTTCTTTATGTAGAACTGATAGGGTAGCAAAGTATAATCAGCTAATTAGAATTGCTGAAGAGTTAGGGGATGAAGCAAAATTTATTGGTAAGAGAGCTTTCGACCGACATTTATGAAAATAGTGCTAGCTATACTAGCAGTAGTTATTTTTATATTACAGTATCGTCTTTGGTTTGCTGATGATGGTTTGATTCGTATTTGGAATTTGAATAAGATGATTAATGTACAACAGATAGAAAATGAAAATATCATTAAGCGTAATGTTGCATTAATTAGAGAAATTAAATCATTGAAGGCTGGTGGTGATGCTATCGAAAATTGTGCACGTAATGATCTTGGTATGGTAAAAAAAGGTGAAATTTTTTATCAAGTTGTAAACTAGTAAATATGTAATTATCTTAAATTAATTCTCGATAATTACTAATAACTTTCCAGTTGTGAACTGAATATTTACAGCTGTATCTTCGAATCTATTTGATATCGTTAAGGCGTCTCCGGTTTTAAGCAAATACTTATTAAGATGATATTTACAACCAGTTATGCTTAGATTTTTTACATTACCACCATAAGCGTGTAGAGAAAATAATTGACCCCTATTCCCGTAAATTACAGTTGTTTCTTTGAGTAAAGTTATGGTTTGATAATCGTCTTTTAGGCAAGCATTAATGTTTTGTTGTAGACATTTTTCTAATAATCCTATAGATCCTAAAAGATGATCTATACGTTTACCACTAAGGCATCCAAGAAAAGTTATTTTTTCAGGTAAAAATATTGTAGCTTTTTTGAAAGCTAATTCTGTATCTGTTAGATTTTTTTCAGGAGAAAAGCGTTCGATAGTGATATTTTTATTTGACCAGAATTCTAACACTTTTCTATCTATAGAATCGCAGTCACCTATGATTAAATTTGGAATAATATTGTATTGTTGTAAGCAATTAGCCCCACTATCAGCTGCAATAATAATGCTAGTAAGATCTTTTTCTTGGAGTATCAATTTTTTTGATGGAGGAATACCCCCTGCTATAATTATAACCTTCATGGCGATTATTTTACACTTGATATTAAAAACGGTATAGTTATCAACCAATATAAATTATGATGAAGGTTAAATAGCCATGAGAATTTTAATTAGTAATGATGATGGAGTGTATGCTACCGGAATTAATGTATTAGCAAATGAATTATCAAAAATTGCTGAAGTGGTAGTTGTTGCGCCGGATCGGGATCGTAGCGGGGCGAGTAATTCTCTTAGTATTCAAACTCCAGTTAGAGTACGTTGTTTACCAAATGGTTATTATAGCGTAACAGGAACACCGGCAGATTGTGTGCACTTGGCAGTTACAGGATTATTTAAAATTAAGTTTGATATGATTATTTCCGGAATTAATGCTGGAGCCAATCTTGGTGATGATGTTTTATATTCTGGAACAGTAGCGGCAGCAACTGAAGGCGGGGTTATGGGAATTCAATCTGTGGCATTTTCTCTAGTCGGAAAAGAGGTATATAAAAATTACGATGCAGCAGCTATAGTTGCTAGACAGATTGTCTCGCATTTACAAAAAAAGCCACTACCTTCTGCAACTATAATTAATGTTAATGTTCCTGACATTCGTTTTGAAGAACTTCAAGGATTTGAATTAGTTCGTCTTGGAAAACGCTATCCGGCACATCCGGCTATTAAAGCGCTTGATCCAAGGGGTAATTCAATATACTGGATTGGGGCCTCAGGTTTAGCTGATGATAATGGTCCAGGTACAGATTTTAATGCCATTAAAGAAAATAAGGTATCGATTACTCCAATTCAAATCGATATGACTAATTATAATGCTTTCGAAAATATTAAATCTTGGATGTCAGAATTGGTGCATTGTGAGAAATAAAACATTTTTACTATGTAAATTGTATTTGATATAAGGTTGTATTAATTGAGTTTCTCAAATATATTGAAGTGTAGTATTGATGTTTCTTTAAGAGTCTAGTTTCTGTACAAAAAACGAATATTTTAATTCATTGGGTTTGTATTCTGCATTCAGATTGTTCTGGCAACTGAAGTTCTGGGGGTATGTATGAATAATATTAGTGTTTGTAATCCAATATATAAAAAATAAAACTAATCTACTTTATTTTGAATTAGATATTCTAAATTTGTTTTCTAAACAATGGTAAATTATTTTGTTAATAAAGTTTCTTTGGAATCAGCTTATGTTTTGCATAGTAAGCCATATAGTGATACGAGCTTGTTAGTTGAATTATTTACTAAGCATTATGGTAAATTCACAGTAATTGCTAAAAGTGCTCGAGGCATAAAATCACGGTTTAAAGGTGCGCTAATGCCATTCATACCTCTATTGGTTACTTGTAGCGGTAAGTCTGATCTCAAAACACTACAACAAGTAGAAATTAGTGGAATTGGTGTCAATTTAAAAAATTACAATATTTTTAACGGTTTTTATTTAAATGAATTGTTAATTAGATTATTGCCTTCTCATGAGGCTTGTTCTAGTGTTTTTGATATTTATCAAAATACGCTTTCTTCCTTTACTAATGTCCATGATATGGAAGTAGCTTTGCGATTATTTGAAAAATGTTTATTAGTTAATTTAGGGTATGGTTTACAATTAGATCGTACTTACTCCAACGAGCCCATTTTAGCGGAAGAACAATACGGTTTCAAATTTGGTTATGGTTTTTATAGAAGCACTCAAGAGTTTGATGCGAAATTTTCAGGTAAAAGCTTATTAGCTCTTAATTCTGGTGATCTAGTGGATAAATCGGATTTAAAAGAAGTAAAACTTTTATTACGTAGAGTAATAACTATTTTGTTAGGTAATAACAAATTGAAGAGTAGGGATTTTTATAAACCTATGAGTTGATTATTGCATGTTTTGTGTCAGATAAATATCTATTTTACGATCTAATTCTCAATCAGAAATTCTATATTACGTTGTATAAATTCCCAAATATTTCTTTGTATGTTAATACCTCTACGTCGCTAACTGTTATTATTAAATTCTTAAGCTCTTTTTTTTGCAGAGTAGGGGGGGAATATTTTAAATTCAAATTTATGAGTGTCATAATAGATTAAAATTTCAGCACGATTACTCCATTTTCCTAAGGAAAAACAACGTATTTGTTTAGTTCCTAACATCAATTCTTCGATTGCCGCAATATGTACATGTCCATAAATTAATTGATTGAGATCGTATTGATATAGTAGATTTTTGATCTCTTTTAACTGAGTTAAAAGCATTACCGGGTCTTTTTTGATTTTAATTTTAGTGCTAATTTTTTGGATACTGTTAGCGATAATTGTGCGAATATTCAATGGTAATTTTAGAAAAAACTGTATACTCCAAGGCATTCTAATAATATTTCTAAATATCAGATATTTGATATCCTTACTACACAGAAGGTCACCATGTGTTAATAATGTTTTTCTACCATAAAGCATAATTTCATATGGATCTGATATTAACCTACAACCACTTTCATTAGCAAAATTAATACCCAAAAGAAAATCGCGATTACCAGGCATTAAGTAAATTTTTGATTTGCGACTTGCACGTTTTAAAGCATTTTTAATCTGTTCATTAAAGATAGAATAATCGTCGTCACCGACCCAAAAATTAAAAAAATCTCCTAATATGTAAATAGCATCACAAGTAAGCGTTATCATTTCCAGAAATCGAAAAAATAATTTGATAATCTCTGGTTTGTTATTACTCAAGTGTAAATCAGAAATAAAAATGGTATGTCTATTCATTATCCTAGCATACACTATACTTGCTTGAAATGCTGTACCATGTTACCTTGTAGTAAGAAATTAGGCACGTAGCTCAGAGGTAGAGCATCACCTTGACATGGTGGGGGTCGGTGGTTCGAAACCACTCGTGCCTACCATCAAAATGCATAAATTATGATACATATAACTCTTTCCAATGGAAAAAAAATAACTTTTGAAGCTCCAGTAACTATTTTAGAGATTGCGATCTTCATAAATCAAAAACTTGCTGATAAAGCTATAGTTGGTCAAGTTAATGGTGTTTTCAGAGATCTTTCTTACATCGTGGAGCAAGATGCCACAGTAGTTATTCTAACCGCTAAAGATCCAGTAGGACTTGAAATTTTGCGTCATTCCGCAGCTCATTTGTTGGCTCAAGCCGTCACTGAATTATTTCCTGGAGTGCAAGTTACTATTGGTCCTGCTATTGAGGATGGATTTTATCATGATTTTTATTATCCTAAAGGATTTACTGAAAATGATTTGGTAAAAATAGAAACTAAAATGCATGAATTAGCTGATGCTAATCATCCTATTATTCGTAGTATTAAAAAACATAGTGATGCAGTAAGATTTTTTGCTGAACGGAATGAATCTTACAAAGTAATGATGATTAATGATATATCGGATGATAATGTATCATTTTATACTCAAGGTAATTTTGTTAATGCTTGTCGTGGTCCTCATGTACCTAGTACTGGTCATTTAAAAGATTTTAAATTAACAAAACTTTCTGGAGCATATTGGAAAGGAGATTCTCGCAATGCAATGTTACAACGCATATACGGTACTATATGGGCAACTGATAAAGAATTACAAGAATATCTTAACAAATTAGAACAGTCTAAGTTACGCGATCATCGACTTATCGGCAAGAAAATGAATTTATTTCATTTGCAAGAAGAGGCACCTGGTATAGTTTTCTGGCATCCTAAAGGATGGACTATCTATTCGATAATTAAACGTTACTTGATTACTAAGATAAGTCAATCTGGGTATCAAGAAGTTAGTACTCCATTTATTCTTGATCGTAGTTTGTGGGAAAAATCTGGCCATTGGGATAAATATCGCGAGGTAATGTTTACTACTGAATCAGAGAAACATACTTATGCAGTTAAACCGATGAACTGTCCAGGTCATATTCAGATTTTTAAACAAGGTATCAAAAGTTATCGTGATTTGCCTATTAGGTTTGCTGAATTTGGATGTTGTCATCGAAATGAAGTTTCTGGGTCTTTGCATGGGATTATGCGAGTTCGTGGTTTTACTCAAGATGATGGACATATTTTTTGTACAGATGAACAAATTGCTAGCGAATCCTACAATTATATTGGCCAATTGATAAATGTGTATCGTGATTTTGGATTCAATGATGTAACTGTACGATTAGCTACTAGACCTAAAGAGCGTATTGGTAGTGATGAAATTTGGGATAAAGCAGAGCAAGCTTTAGTTAAAATCTTAAATGAAAGTAATATTAAATGGGAAACTTCTTTAGGAGAAGGAGCTTTTTATGGCCCTAAAATTGAATTTTCTTTACGGGATTGTTTAGGAAGAATTTGGCAGTGCGGCACTTTGCAGGTTGATTTTTCTATGCCGGAACGTCTCGGAGCATATTATGTTACCGAGTCTGGCGTTAAAAAAAGTCCGGTGATGTTACATCGAGCAATGTTGGGTTCACTCGAAAGATTTATTGGAATTTTACTTGAAGAAACAATGGGGGATCTTCCTTTTTGGCTTTCCCCGATACAGATGATGGTAGTTAATATTACTGTTTCGCAATCAGAATATGCTAAAAATGTTACCAATAAACTTCAAAATCAAGGATATAGGGTATTTTGTGATTTAAGAAATGAAAAGATAAATTTTAAAATCCGTGAGCATTCTATTGCTAAAATACCATTTATATTAATAGTTGGTGATAAAGAGGTAAATAATGATACTGTTAGTGTGCGTACTAATGATGGTAAAGATCTAGGTCAAATGTCAGTTGAAAAAGTAATAACTAATGTTATGATGACGTCCTTACACAAACATTAAAGGAGGATTATATTAATTTACGTAAAAATGTTCATTCCTCTCTAAGAGGAAAAAAAAAGATAAGAGTGAATAATTTGATAACTGCACATGAGGTGCGATTGATAAATGTTGAAGGAAAACAACTCGGTGTTACTGATATTCAAGATGCATTACGTCAAGCGCTAGAAGCTAGCCTAGACTTAGTAGAAATAGCTCCTCAATTAGTGCCTCCTGTTTGTCGGATTATGGATTTCGGTAAATATTTGTTTGAACGACGTAAGCGTCTTAAAAAAAAGTCGAAACGAATACAAATTAAGGAACTGAAAATGCGACCTGTAATCGATATAGGGGATTATTTGATTAAAATTAAACAAGCTATTTCGTTTTTAAATGATGGTAATAAAATTAAATTTATTATTCGTTTTCGAGGGAGAGAATTATCGTATCAGGATCAAGGAAAAAGTGTTTTGCAACGAGTTGAAAATGATTTGAAAGGACATGGAGTAATAGAGCAAGAACCAAAAATGGAAGGTAAACAGCTTACTATGCTGATAGTTCCCTGGAAAATCAAAAAATAACCATAATTGATTGAGAACTGGTAATATGCCGAAATTAAAAAGTAATAAAAGCGCAAGCAAGAGATTTAAAAAAACTGCAAATAGCAGTAGATATAAGCATCGTGGTACTTTCCGTAATCATATTCTTACAAAAAAATCTAGTAAGAGAAAGTCGCGATTATCAAACGGAAAAAATGTTAGCAAGTGTAATCTCAAAGCAGTGAAGCTAATGCTTCCTAATTAATTTTGAAAACATGGGGTTAATTGTATGTCAAGAGTAAAACGAGGAGTTACGGCCAAAGTTAAACATAAGAAAATTTTAAAAAAGGCCAAAGGCTATTATGGTGCGCGTAGTCGAGTTTTTCGAGTTGCTAAACAAGCGGTAATTAAATCAGGGCAGTATGCTTATCAAGGACGTAAACAAAAAAAACGCCAGTTCCGTTCATTATGGATAATTAGAATTAATGCAGCTATTAGGTTATATGGTTTGTCATACAATAAATTTATAGCCGGTTTAAAGAGATCCAAGATTGAAATTGATCGTAAAATTTTGGCTGATATAGCTGTTCACGATAAGATAGCTTTCGCTGCAATCGTATCTAAAATTAATGCTCAGTGATTATAATATAGTATGAAATTCTCATTAACTGATGCTGAGCAACTTCTTAATAAAGCCACTTATGCTATTAAGAAATCTTCTAGTTTACATGAATTAGAATCAGTCAAAAGTGTTTTTTTAGGCAAAAAAGGTAAAATAGCAGAATTATTACAACAATTGATTACTCTTGATAAGGTTGTGCGCCCTAAAGTTGGTTGTAAACTAAATTTAATTAAAGAGCAGTTAATTGTTTTAGTTGAAAAGCGAAGACGTGATCTAAAAACATCTCTTATCGACCGTGATCTTGAGCAAGAATCTATCGATGTAACATTGCCATCACGAGGGCAATGCTGTGGGTCAATTCATCCTATTACTAAAATACAACACTTTCTCGAAGATATATTTGTTAGTATGGGTTTTACTGTAGTTGAAGGACCAGAAATTGAAAATGAGTTTTATAATTTTACAGCTTTGAATATTCCACATTATCATCCTGCACGGACTAATCATGATACTTTTTACTTTGAAAATGACATGATGTTGCGTTCTCAAACATCCCCGGTACAAATTCGTGCTATGCAAATGATAGGAGCGCCGTTACGTATCATTTGTCCTGGTAAGGTATATCGTCGTGATAATGATTCTACTCATTCTCCTATGTTTCATCAATTAGAAATGTTAATGGTAGATAGGAATTTGAGTTTAGCTAATTTGAAATGGATAATAGGTGAGTTCATAAGAAGATTTTTTAAGCGTAATATTGAATACCGATTTCGTCCATCATATTTTCCATTTACTGAACCAAGTGCTGAAGTAGATATTAAATGGAAAATTAACGGTTCGTGGAGATGGTTGGAGCTTGGTGGTTGCGGTGTAGTGCACCCTAGTGTTTTACGAACAGTAAATGTTGATTCTAAAAAATTTAAAGGTCTAGCTTTTGGTTTTGGTATTGATCGTTTAGCTATGAGTTATTACGAGATTGAAGATATTAGGATGTTATTTGAAAATGATTTGCAATTTTTAGAACAATTTTAGAAAATATGAAATATAGCAAATTGTGGTTACAAGAGTTAACAAATTTAAATCTAGATACTACGAAATTATCAGAACAATTAACGATGCTTGGTTTAGAAGTTAGCAGCGTTGAAATGGTTGCTCCTAAGTTTCATGGGGTTGTCATTGGTGAAGTGATAAGAGTTACAAAACATCCTAATGCTGACAAACTTGCGATTTGTACTGTCAAGATTGGAGTTAATGAAAATATTGAAATAGTTTGCGGCGCCCCTAATGTTAAACCTAAGTTAAAAGTCCCGGTAGCCCTGATTGGTGCGGAATTACCAAATAATATCAAAATAAAGAAATTTAAACTTCGTGGAATGGATTCGTTTGGAATGTTATGTTCTGCTGCAGAATTAGGATTGGCTATAAATTCGTCAGGTATACTTGAGTTATCGGAAGATGCACCTATTGGTTGTAATATTCGTGATTATTTGTTTCTTGATGATGAGATTTTAAATATCGATCTTACTTTTAATCGTGGTGATTGTTTAAGCATGCTTGGTATGGCTCGAGAAATAGCCGTAATAAATCGTGTTGAATTGACACAGCATTCTAATTCTATTACGAAGTTTACTTCAGATAAAGAACCTTTCTCTGTTGAAGTATTAGCCGAGGATAGCTGTCCTCATTATATTGGTAGAATTATTAGGGGAGTTAATAATAAGATTTCCACCCCAAGTTGGATGCGAGAACGTTTACGACGACTTGGATTGAATTCAATTAATTTGATAGTTGACGTAACTAATTATGTCATGATTGAGCTAGGGCAACCTTTGCATGCTTTTGATATGGCAACGATAGATGGGTGTATTAAGGTCAGATATGCTAAAAACGGAGAAAGCATCGATCTCTTAGATGGGCGTCAGTTAAAATTAATTGATACTACTTTAGTTATCGCTGATGATACTAAACTTCTTGCAGTTGGTGGGATTATGGGAGGGAATTATACTAAAGTTTCCTTTAAAACTACTGATATTTTTCTAGAAAGTGCTTTTTTTGTTCCTGAAAAAATTGCTATTACTTCGCGTATTTATAATTTATCAACTGATGCTTCTTATAGATATGAAAGAGGAGTAGATTATAAATTACAATTATCTGCTTTAGAACGCGCTACTTCATTAATTATTACTATTGCTGGCGGAATTCCGGAAACAAGAGTGGAATTAATTTCGCAAAAATATTTGCCGAGATTTTCCGATATTTTTTTACGTCGACATAGTGTGCATGACATTATCGGTATAACTATTCCAGATAGAGTTATTGAAGATATTTTAATATATTTGGGGACAAGTATTCAGTCAAATGTTGACGGTTGGTTAGTTAGTATTCCGAGTTTTAGATTTGATTTGAAAATTGAAGAAGATTTAGTTGAGGAAATATCAAGGATTTATGGATATAATTCCATTCCAGAGCAAGAGATAGTAACATCATTGCAAAATTCTAACATTGACACAAATAGTACGAAGTTTAAACGACGTCTGTTAGATTTGGTTGAAGATCTTGGATACCATGAAATAATTACTTATAGTTTTGTTGATGAAAAACTTCAAAGTATGTTAAACAATAATGATCTGCCATTGTTTTTGATTAATCCGCTATCAAAAGAGCAGAATGTGCTACGTAGTACACTCTGGCCTGGATTACTTAATGTTGTCAAATATAATTTTGAGCGCCAAAAACGTATGTCTAGATTTTTTGAAATTGGTTTAAAATTTTCACAAAAAAATAGCAAGATAGAACAAACTCCTGCTATTGCAGGAGCAATATATGGGACAAGATATCCAGAACAATGGGGGGTAAGCCATAGTAAATTGGTAGATTTTTTTGATATTAAGAATGATGTAGAAAAAATTTTGAATTTTTTTTCCTATAAAAATGTCAGATATTTACCTGTTACACACATGTCATTACATCCTAAGTGTTCAGCAGAGATTCGTGATAGTGATAATAACGTTATCGGATTAATTGGAAAAATACATCCAATAATTGCACAATATATAAATATAAATACAAATGTCTATTTATTTGAGATAAATTTACGTAATATATTCAAGGAATCAAAGCATACTTTTCAAGTATTTTCTAAATTTCCTAGTGTATCGCGCGATATTGCTATTGTAGTGAAAAAAGAGATAGAATGGATAGAGATTAAAAATAAGATAATAAGCATTTCTGCTGGATTACTTCAAAATATCATTTTGTTTGATATTTATAGCAGTGAAAATATTGGTTTAGATAAGCGTAGTATGGCAATTCGTATAATTTTTCAAAGCATCGATCATACGCTAGTTGACTCAGAAGTTGATTTGATAATAAATCAAATAATCTTAGTTTTGCGACAAGATTTTGATGCCAGTTTGAGAGGATAGATATTATGACTTTAACAAAAGCTGGTTTGGCTGAAAATCTTTTTCGGACACTGGGTATTAATAAGCGAGAGGCTAAAGATTTGGTGGAAATTTTCTTTGAAGAAATTCGCTCCTTACTTGAGCAAGGACATCAGATTCACTTATCTGGATTTGGTAATTTTAATTTACGTGATAAAAAAGAACGTCCTGGTAGAAATCCTAAAACTGGAAAGGAAGTTGCTATTTCAGCACGAAGAGTAGTTACTTTTCGTGCTGGTCAAAAATTAAAAACTAGAGTCGAAAAATATGCAGAAACAAAATCTAATATCGAATCGATCTCAACCTAAAAATGATTTATGTAATTTTCCTCAAATTCCAGATAAATTATATTTTTCTATTGGGGAGGCAAGTGATCTTTGTTTAGTTAAACCGCATGTTTTGCGTTATTGGGAACAGGAGTTTTCGCAACTTAATCCTGTTAAAAGATATGGAAAAAGGCGTTATTATCAACGCAATGAAATACTTTTGATTAGGCGTATTAAAAATCTTTTATATGAACAAGGATTTACTATCGAAGGGGCAAGAAATAAGTTAAGTGATGATAATAAACAATCGGTTGAAATAACAAGAACTGATTTACAAGTAAAAACTCTAATAAAGAATATCATATCTCAATTAACTGAAGTGTTAGCGGAATTAGACGGGGTGTAGCGCAGTCTGGTAGCGTACTTGCATGGGGTGCAAGTGGTCGTTGGTTCAAATCCAATCACCCCGATCAATTATAAATATGCAAATATTATTTTTAATTTTATTATTAATAGCTAATAATGCAAATGCCGCCTGTCCTGTTTGTGTGGTGATGGTTGGTGCCGGTGTCGGCTTAACTCAATACTTAGGTGTTGACGATGTTATTAGTGGTCTTTGGATTGGCGGAATTATAATTTCTTTAATTACATTAACTAACAAGATTTGTGATCAATGTAATCTACGATTTTATGGATATAAATTTGTAATTTCACTACTGTTTTATGTAATTATGTTATTATCATTATATTATGGCGAGATAATAGGACATGATTTAAATAAATGGAAGGGAATAGATAAAATTATTTTAGGGATTGCTTTAGGAAGTGTATTTTTTTTCTGTGGAATAATATGGCATAGATATCTTAAGAAAAAAAATAATGGTAAAGTATATTTACCGTTTCAAAGAGTGGTATTGCCTATAACTCCATTAATTGTTTTGAGTGTTGTTTTTTTATGTTTTGACCAATGAATAGTTCTCAACTTATTAATGACAAGATAGATGACTTGATTAATAAATACGAAGCGCTTAAAAAGCGCGAAAAAATGGATCTATCTTCTGATCAAGATTTGACCATAGCTATAATGAATTTAATAAGTATCGAAGAACACTTCTTTTTCTCTGGAGCTAAAACTGGAAAAAATGAGTACTTTGATTTAATTAAAGAAATTAAGGATATCAGAAAAGAATTGTTAAAAAAAATTATTACTGAACATGACGGCGAGTTATGGTGTATTTCTAAACATTTATTGGCTGCTAGTTATCGGTTGATGGAAGCTGGTACAAAGCAATTAGAATTGAATAAAAAAGAAGAATCATATAATTTTTTTACTAAAGCTTATAATCTGTATTCTTTATTTTGGGGATTAATTATGAAAATAATACCTATTAGTAGTTTAAATAATAATAGGACTTTAAGTAAGAAATATACATGTGATATCGGTATCATGAGTAAATTTAGTAAAATGGTACGAAAAATAATTGATTGTTGTATTGAATAAACACTTAAAATTAGCATATCGTCTAAGATATGAAAATGAATTGTTATCATAACTGGAGAGGTACCGAAGTGGTTTAACGGGGCCGACTCGAAATCGGTTGAGAGTCCACAAGATTCTCCGTGGGTTCGAATCCCACTCTCTCCGTTGAATTAGAATTCAATATTTTTACGATAATTCTCTTCTGGAGCTTTTTAAGAATTTCGTAATATAGAATGATTGCAGAATACAAAATACCAACGTAGCACCAATGGTGCCAAATAATTTAAAATTTATCCATACACTAGTATTGAAATTGTATGCTACATAAAGATTAATACCGCCCATTATAATAAAAAATGTCATCCAACTTAAATTTAAACGATACAAAACGGTTTTAGGTAAAGTAATTTTGTTTTTCATTAATCGTTCTATAAATGGCTTTGTCCCTATTATCTGTGTACCGAATAAAAGTAGCGCAAAAATCCAATAAAACGCAGTTGGTTTCAATTTAATAAACATTTCATTACGAAAAAACAGTGTTGCCGTACCAAGAGTTAGAACTGAAATTAATGTTATAATATTAATAAATTCGATTTTCTGACATTTCAACCAAAAAAAACAAATTTGTAATAATGAGAATATAATTGCTATGCCAGTAGCAACATAAATACCCCAAAACTTATAACTTAAAAAAAATAACACCATCGGTAGAAAATCATATATTAATTTCATAATTAATATATATCATAATATTGACTCGATTTGCAGATTTTTTTATAATTTTACTGTTAGCATTTTGCCTTCTGTTTTTTTGTGAACATATAACGTACATTAGAATTGGTAACTTTAAAATGACTGTAGCAGCAGTGATAAAACAACCATCTGCCTATGTTCTAGGAAAACCATTTCACGACTTACCTAAAGATCTTTATATTCCTCCCAATGCTTTGGAGGTGATTTTAGAATCTTTCACAGGACCGCTGGATCTTTTACTCTATCTAATTAAAAAGGAAAATATTAATATTTTAGATATTTCAATCGCTCAAGTAACTGCGCAATATGTATCGTATGTTGATTTAATCAAAAATTTTTATTCGGAGCTTGCTGCAGAGTATTTAGTGATGGCAGCGACATTAGCCGAAATAAAATCTAAAATGTTACTACCAAAGCAGATTAATTCTGTAACTGAAGAAATAGATCCGCGTGCAGAGCTAGTAAGACAATTGCGTGAATATGAACAATTTAAAAAGGTTGCTGAAGATATTGAATTTTTGCCAAGAGTTCATCGTGAGATTTTTCCAATTAGTACTGCTTTTACTGGAACAATAGTACGGTCTTTGCCTAAACTTGATATTCAGAATCTTTTTATGTCTTTAAAAGATGTTTACGTTCGCGTTAGTGCAAATATGCCTTATCGTATTAATAAATACGAAGGCCTATCTGTTGGAGAGCGGATGACTAAAATTTTGATCGATTTAAATAAATTAGCATTTATGAATTTTGAAGATATTCTTAAAGTAAATGAAGGGCGTTTGGGAGCAGTTATTGCTTTTATTGCAATTCTAGAACTTTCACACCAAAATCTATTAGAGATAATACAAGAAGAAATTTATGGTTTAATTTTTTTAAAGAAAAAAATATAATTGCATAGATAATGTTAGAAATTACTAATAAACAAATAGTGGAAGCCTTGATTATGACCTCAACGACACCTCTGAGCGTAGAAAGGATTCATAAAATTTTTATTGATAAAAATAATTTATTAGAAATCAGTACGTTACGTGAAATAATTAAGGATTTGTCTAATGATTATGCAGATAGAGGGGTTGAATTAAAAGAGGTGGCAAATGGTTGGCGTTTTCAAAGCAAAGCTAGTTTAAATTCCTGGATCAGCAAATTATATGAAGAACACCCACCTAGATATTCAAAAGCATTAATGGAAATCTTGGCGCTTATTGCTTATCGACAACCTATCACTAAAGTTGAAATTGAAAAGGTACGAGGAATTGGAGTTAATTCCAATATAATTAAAACATTACTTGAATATGAATGGATAAAAATTATTGGCCATAAAGACGTTCCCGGTAGGCCGGTATTATTCATTACCACAAAAAAATTCCTTGATCATTTCAATTTGAAATGTTTAGATGAATTACCTTCTCTTGCGGAATTTACTGAAGATCTCTCCAGGTGAATTTTGTATCATTGGATAGACAAATAATTTTATTTAATTAATAAGCATGATACAGCCAAAATATATATTCGGTTTTCATACGGTAAAATCAGCACTCTCTGTTATGCCGGGAGAAATACATGAAATTTATCTGCAAGGTAAACAATGCGATAAAAGAAATCAAGAAATTATTAGAATTACAAGAGAACAGCGAATTCCTATTAGATATTTATCTAAAAAAGAAATTTGCAGTATCACAAATTCAGCTGATCATCAAGGAATAGCAGCAAAAGTGATTTATCCAAATAATTTTAATGAAAAATATCTAAAAATTATTTTGGATAAACATAAATCTGATGTTTTTCTTTTGATTTTAGATGGAGTTCAGGATCCGCATAATTTAGGGGCATGTTTACGTACTGCAAATGCCTTTGGAGTGCATGCCTTAATTATTCCTAAATATAAAGTTTGTAGTTTAACTCCAACAGTTTATAAGGTCGCTTCGGGCGCAGTTGGTATAACACCGATAATTCATGTGACTAATTTAGCGCGTACTATACAATTTTTAAAAAAAAATAATGTATGGATATATGGCGCTATTGAAAATGCTGAGCAATCTATTTGTAATATCGATCTTAAACCTCCTCTAGCTTTAATATTTGGTGGCGAGAGCGATGGACTAAGACGTCTTACAAAAGAAAATTGTGATTTACTATTCAAAATACCCATGTGTGGTATTATTCCAAATTTAAATGTTTCGGTAAGTGTCGGTATTGGGCTTTTCGAAGTCCGAAAGAGGTGCTCATTTTAATTATTTTAATCCAATTGATAAATTATACAGAGTTCATCAGCATTCTTTCTATAAAGTACTTTTGCAAATTATAATCATTTTAACTTCAATTAATTCATATTAAAAATTTCTTACTGAATTATTACTACTAACGATGAACACTATAGCTATAAACATAGCTATTTTTTGTGTGAGATAACTGTAGTACAGTTTATAA
>JAISGM010000006.1 GCA_031263085.1 Coxiellaceae bacterium | reverse complement strand
ACTAACGATGAACACTATAGCTATAAACATAGCTATTTTTTGTGTGAGATAACTGTAGTACAGTTTATAAATTGACTTCAGCTAACTAGATAGTTACGATATAAATTATGTTGATATGCTGGCGTAGCTCAGTTGGTAGAGCAACTGATTTGTAATCAGTAGGTCGCGGGTTCGAATCCCATCGCCAGCTTATACAATTAATTTGTTTATCAAATATTCTTTTACAACTAATATGAATATCAAACATTATCAGTTAATTATTCTTGGTTCAGGACCAGCAGGATGCACTGCAGCAATATACGCCGCAAGAGCTAATTTGAATTTAGCTATGATTACTGGTTTGGAAAAAGGTGGGCAGCTTGTTAAAACTCAACAAATAGCTAATTGGCCTGGAGAGTTTACTGGAGTATCAGGCTTTGATCTTATGGAAAAAATGATCAAGCAAGTGCAAAGTTTAAATGTTGATATTATCTGCGACAGTATTGAAAAAGTTAGATTGTCTACCCCCCCATTTTATTTACAAAGCAAAACGCAACAATATACTTGTGATACTTTAATTATTGCAGTTGGAGTTTCTGCTAGATTGTTAGGATTATCTTCTGAACAAAAATATTTGGGAAAAGGAGTATCAACTTGTGCAGTGTGTGATGGATTTTTTTTAAAAAATAAAGAGGTAGTAGTGGTTGGTGGAGGTAATGTTGCAGTAGAAAATTCCTTATTTTTATCTAAAATTGCAAAGACGGTGACAATTATTCATCGTCGTGATTCTTTTCATGCTGATGAGTGGCAAGTGAATTTTATACGAAGAATCTCAAATATCAAATTTGAATTGAACAGTGTAGTGACAGAAATTTTTGGAGATGATACTGGAGTTAACGGTATTGAAGTACAAAACGTTATTTCCAACGTAAAAAAGTTATTGAAAATTGATGGTATATTTATAGCAATAGGACATAAACCTAATACGGAAATATTTGCCGGGCAATTGATTATGAATCAAGGATATATTAAGATAGGTTATAGTCTTAATGCTGCCACCAGTGTGGCAGGAGTTTTTGCCGCCGGAGATGTTGTAACTAATAGCTATAAACAGGCAATTGTTGCTGCAAGTAGTGGATGTATCGCCGCTCTAGATGTTAAAACTTTTCTAAATTCTACAAAGAACACTTGATGATTTCTTTCTTGAGGAATTTTATTTTATCGTATAATAATATCGTTATGACTTTTTATAAGAGAAAATATGAGTATTGCTGGTATTTGGTTTTGTCATTTCTCATGTTTTTCAGTTTTTATTTAGCGATTGGCACTTACCCTCTTTTTGATAATAATGAGGGCTTGTATGCTGGAATTGCCAAACATATGTTATTATCCAAAGATTTCATTATTCCTCAATTGAACGGGGTTCCTTATATTGAAAAACCACCGTTATTATATTGGTTATTAGCTATTAGTTTTTCTATTTTTGGATACACAGCATTCTCCGCGCGCCTAGTGACTACTACGAGTGCAGTATTGACTTGTATAATGATGGTCTACTTTACTAAAAAAATTAAACTATCACAAATAGGGATTATTGGCGCATTAATTTTTTCTTCTAGTATTGGTATTTGTATTATCGCGCGTATGGTTTATTTCGATATGTTATTCACATTTTTGATTGGCAGTACTCTTTTTTGTTGGTTTTATTGGTATGAATATCATGAAGTGAGTTTTTTGCGAGTTGGTTATTTGTTATTAGGTTTGGCAATTATGACAAAAGGTTTAGTTGCTGTTGTTTTAGTTGGTGGCAGCTTTATCATTTTTTTATTAATGGAAAAAGATTTCCGTAGATTGTATCAAATGTTCGATATCTGGGGTATAGCTTTATTATTAGCTATTATTTTGCCGTGGCATATAATAATTATCATTAGGCATAAAGGGTTTGCTTGGCGATATTTTATTGATGAGCATGTTCTAAGATATTTAAACCAAAGAGAACCCCACGATTATTATCATGGATCAATTTTTTATTACATTCCTAGAATTCCAATTTATTTATTCCCATGGTCATTATTTATCCCGTTAATTTTTTGGAGAATTAATAATATTTCGGTAATAGAAAAAAGATTGCTATGTTTTAGTTGGTGTTGGTTAGTAATCCCGTTAATATTTTTTTCTCTATCAAGTGCTAAGGCAAATTATTATATGATTGTCAGCGCTCCAGCTATAGCGATTTTACTAGGATTAAAAATAAAGCATCTAAGTCAGAAATTTTACTCAAATGTTTTTGGTGTCTGGACAGCAGTTATTTTATTTATGATTTCTTTAGTTTTATTATGGGTATTATGTTCAATTTCTACTACTGTTTTGCATCTTGATAAGATTGTCAAGATAATTCTTGTTATATCCATTGGTTATTGCTTTATTTCAAGTATAATGGCTATTGCGTTAATGCATCGACAGAACATAATTATTATTATGTTAGCCTGTTTTATTGTTCCAGCTGTTGTTCTTATAGTTTCTTATATTAATACAATCACAGACAAGCTATCTACAGCAGCAGCAGGTCGGTACTTGGTTTCGAAATCAATAAATCATTCGTTATATCTTTATCAAGATTTTGAAAATATCTCAGCGCTTTCTTTTTATGTACCATGTTGTTTTAAAATAATAGATAGTCATAGCAATGACCTATATTATGGAAAGAACATATCAAAGTTTGATGAATTATTTCCCACCAAAAAAATATTTTTGCATAGTGCGAGAAAACAGCAAGTTTATGTAGTAGTGCCAAGTAAAAAATTATCTATATTTTATAAAGAAATGCACCCTGTGAAATTTACCTTACTAAAAGAATTTGATCGAGTAGTAATAGTGGTAAGTAAGGCATTCAATTCAAATGAGAATCCCTAATGTAGAATTTTCTGTATCGTCATTTATTGATGATTGTTATTACATAATCGTGATTGTAAATTTGTTATTCTTGTCTTTATGGAGCCATTTTTTATAGCTATAGCAAGAGCTTTTGTTTGACCTATGATCACTACTAGCTTTTTTCCTCGAGTAACTGCTGTGTAGAGTAAATTACGAGCCAAAAGCATATAATGTTGAATTGCAATAGGAATAATAACAACAGGGTACTCCGATCCCTGACTTTTATGTATGCTAATTGCATAGGCAAGTGATATTTCATCTAGCTCATTAAAATCGTAAACAACCACTCGTTCGTAGAAATTTATTTCGATCTTTTTTTCTTCGAGATCAACATTTGTTATTAATCCAATATCTCCGTTAAATACTTCTTTATCGTAATTGTTAATGTTTTGTATTATTTTATCTCCAAGAGAGAATATCGTTCCAAATCTATTAATTCTTTGTTCAGAGTTCTGATTTAATTTAGATTGTAAAATATTGTTCAGGGAGTTACTTCCTAAATTACCTTTATTCATTGGTGTTAAAATTTGAATATCATGTTTAGGATCTACGTAGAATTTTTTTGGTATCCTTTCTGTAATCATGTATAAAAGTTTTTCGTGAATTTCTTCCGGTGTTTTTGCTGGAATAAAATAAAAATCACTTAAATTGTAAGTCATTTTTTGAATTGGAAATAATCCTTGATTGATACGGTGAGCATTTATAGTAATTTGTGAATTTATTGCTTGGCGAAAAATCTCTGTTAACTTAACTACTGTTATAGTTTTAGAATTAATCATATCCGCAAGAACAGCTCCTGGTCCAACAGATGGTAATTGATCGGAGTCACCAACAATCAATAATGAGGCATGATTTGGTATTGATTTCAATATATCATTCCAAAGTGTAATATCTATCATTGAAGCTTCATCGATGATAACCATATCAGTTGATAATGAATTATACTGATTACGTTTGAATGTACGTGTTCTGAAATCATATTCCAATAATCTATGGATAGTTTTTGCAGTGAATCCAGTATTTTCAGTAAGTTGTTTTGCCGCTCTACCAGTTGGGGCGCATAAAGATACTCTAATTTTTTTGGCATGCACTATTCTTAAGATACAATTAATAATTGTAGATTTTCCTACGCCAGGACCGCCAGTGAGAATTGTTACTTTTTCTTTTAGAATAATAGTAATAGCATTTTGTTGTGAAGAAGAAAAAATGATACCTATCTTTTCCTTAACCCATTCAAGAGCTTTTTCATGATCGATTACTCCCCAAGGAGTGGTGCCATTTTTTAGTCTTTCAATATTATTCACGCTCAAACATTCAGCTTGATATAAAGCAGAAAGAAATAAATGACTTACACCATTTATTTTATCTAAAATTAAACTTTTTTCATGAATTTCGTTAGTAATTGTTTGGGTAACTACTTCTTTTGAAATTTCAAGCAAATTCATTGTAGATTCTATTAATTTATTTTGTTCTATTGCACAATGTCCTCTTGAAATGTGCTCTTGCAGTATATGTCTTATTCCAGCTTTGACGCGTTTTATAGAGTTCTTAGTTATGCCCAGTCGCATAGCTAAAATATCTGCTGTTTTAAATCCTATACTTATTATATCTATAATAAGTTTATAAGGATCATTACTAATTATATCGATCGTGTCATCGCCATATATCTTATAGATGCGTTTTGATCTTTCGATTCCGATTCCATTGGACCGCAGAAACATCATAATATTGCGTATCGTTTTTTTTTCTGTCAGAGCAGTAATCATTTTACATTTAATACAAATATAAAGTTTCAATTGATACTTTGCAAAGTAATCTCCTAATTTTAGGTAATGATTCTTTAATTTTTTTATAATATCATTGTTGTGATAGATAATTACTAATTGTGATAAAATCATTAATACTCAATTGTTCAGGACGTAATCCAGGTTTAATTACAATTTTTTCCAGTTGAGATATTGTCAGATGTTGTTTGAGATTATTGGCAATAGTTTTACGTCTTTGGTTAAAAGCTAGACGTACAATTTCACTAAATTTATTTTCATCTAATACTACTTTATCATGATGTTTCCGTGGCTCGAATTTAACAAAAACTGAGTCTACTTTTGGCGGAGGAGAAAAAGCCCCATTTCCTATTTTAAAAAGCAGCGTTATATTGCAATAATATTGCAATATAACGCTTAAACGTCCATATACTTTAGATCCTGGAGTGGCTATGATTCTTTTTGCTATCTCTTTTTGAAGCATAAAATGCATATCTTCAATTACGCTAATATTCTTTATTAAATAAAATAATAGCGGAGTGGAAATGTTATAAGGTAAATTTCCTATCAAGCGAAGCTGTTGTTTAAATTGTGTGAAATCGAATCGTAATACATCATTGATGTAAATGTGTAAGTTAGAAGCAAAATTACAATTTTTTTCTAATATTGGAGTAATTCTTTTATCTATCTCTATTACATTTAAAGAGGTTACTAATGGTAATAATTTGGTAGTTAAAGCTCCTTCTCCTGGACCTATTTCAATTAGATTATCTGATAACTTTGGGAATATCACTCGAATTATTTTTTTTATAATATTTTGGTCATGTAAAAAATGTTGGCCAAGTGATTTTTTTTTGGGAATGATCATAAATTCAGAAGTGTTTTTCCTAAGCTCTGCCCCATTTTTATAGAAATATTAGCTTTAAGATCGTCTTTCCACTCCGTAGTTTTTGACGGTAATAATAAAATTACAGTGGATCCTAATTTAAAATTACCTATCTCTGCGCCACGCTCAAAGATAATATTTCGATTGCTATAATTCCAATTTATTAGATTATTGGTTTTGTTAGGAGTAATCGTTCCTTCCCACTTTGTTTCAATACTTCCTACTATTATGGCGCCAACAAAAATCATAGCCATTGGTCCTATAAATGTATCAAATACGGTTACTATGCGTTCATTTTTGGCGAATAGATCTGGTATGTTTTCCGCTATTTTAGGGCTAACTGAAAATAATTTACCTGGAATATAACGCATTGAGCGAAGTTTGCCAGTTAATGGCATGTGGAATCGATGGTAATTATGTGGTGCTAAATATAAAACTACAAAATTGGAATGATGAAAGGAAAACGCTTCTTTACTATCAGCTAATAATTGTTCAAGAGAAAAAATTCTACCTTTGGCATATACCAATTGATTCTTGTCAATTTTTCCAATTTGCCATACGACTCCGTCTACTGGTGAAATAATAATATTATGTTTATTTATTATCGGTCGTGCATCTGGTTTTAAAGCTCTGGTAAAAAAATCGTTAAAAGTTGGATAATTTAAATAATTAGTTTCAAGCGCATCCGTCATGTTAATGTGATAAAATTTACAGTATAACTTTATAAAGGTATTTTTAAGTGCAGGTAATCTGGAATTTGCTAGTTTTGCTACTAGTCGCGATATAGCATGTTTAGGTAATAAATATTGTAAAAATGCCTTATAAGACATTCTAAATATTTTACACAAATTGAGTAAATGATGAAAGTATATCTTGTTGGTGGCGCAGTACGCGATGAATTGTTAGGCTTACCAATCAAAGAGCGTGATTGGGTAGTAGTTGGTTCTACATCTGAAGAGATGTTAAGAAAAGGATTTAAACGAGTCGGGAGAGATTTTCCGGTTTTTTTACATCCTGAAACTCATGAGGAATATGCTTTAGCTCGTACCGAGCGTAAAATCAACAAGGGATATACTGGATTTATTTGTTATTCTGATCCCTTGGTTTCCCTGGAAGATGATCTTAGAAGACGAGATCTCACTATCAATGCCATGGCGAAAGATTTTAGTGGTAATATCATTGATCCTTTTGGTGGGCGTAAAGATTTAATTAGAGGAATTTTTCGCCATGTCTCATCAGCCTTTACTGAAGATCCTGTTAGGATTTTACGATTGGCACGTTTTGCTGCTCGTTTCGGTAATTTTAAAGTGCATCCAGAAACTAATAAATTAATGAAGGAGATGCTTCACGGAGGTGAAATTGATGCTTTAGTTCCAGAAAGAGTGTGGCAAGAATTAGAACAAGCTTTTAGGGAGAGTTATCCAGAAAGATTTTTTATGGTGCTCAAAAAATGTCAAGTATTATCAAAATTATTCCCTGAAATTGCTAGTCAATTGCCAGCCATAAAAAAGGGGTTACATCAGATTGCTAGTTTAAATCAGGATAGTTTAACATGTTTTGCTGTTTTAGCTTTTAATTTAAGCGAAACAACATGTTTCGATTTCTGCAAGAAATATCGATTACCAAATAACTATTATGAAATATCACGATTAGTACTTCGACTTAAGAACGAACTATTACCTTTAGCGGAAAATTCTATTGGATTAATAAACTTGCTTGATAGTTCTGACGCATACAGAAAACCACAAAGACTGAAAAATGCTCTGTCAGCTTGTTTAATTAATAATGTAAAACTTGCTACTGTTATTGACAATGTTTTGTTGGCATACGAAATCACCAAGGAAATCAGACTAACATCTGAAGATATCAATCAGAAGAACACAAAAAACTTACGTCTCATTCTTCACGAAAAAAGAAATAAAATACTAACTCGCAAACTCCATCCAGCACCACAATAACAACTAATTAATCTTCTCGTATATAATTAGTCAAGATTGTAATAACGAGACAATATACTAGTCTTTTTTACAAGTTTTGCTATCTTGATGATAGTGACAAACACTACAAAGCAAATATTTAATCAGAGCACTAACGGCTAATATCGGTAGCATTACGTCAAAAAATCTACTAACAAGTACTACAAAAGTTAAGCTTTGTTGAGGCCAAACACTTACAATAGTTGCCATAAACAAAGCTAATACTATAACCCCAGTCGCAATTCTACTGCATATTTTTTTGCACATATATTTCTCCGTAATTAAATTGTACCAATCAGCTACTGACTATATCATATTTAAAATCCACT
Source organism: Coxiellaceae bacterium (assembly GCA_031263085.1). GTDB lineage: Bacteria > Pseudomonadota > Gammaproteobacteria > UBA9339 > UBA9339 > UBA9339. The sequence continues at coordinate 16,193 of JAISGM010000006.1, read as the reverse complement.
ATCCATTGCTCATATCCAAGATTTTTTTATTTAGAAATAAATCTTAATTCTTATTTTTTGGTTTTCATTTTGTAGTATAGTACATTATATCGAAGTTTAAGTATTATTGGATGGCGAGAAAAATTATAACGATTAGTATATATAATAAGTTTAAATATTAATGGGGTTTCTATGACGAAACGTAAATTCACTATTTTAGTTTTTTCTTTGATTATTATTATAGTCGCGAGTTATTTTTTTTGGTATAACCGTGTTTTTGATAGAGAGTTCCCGTTATTTCGTATTGAAAAAGTACGTCATGGCGACATTACTCATACCGTTTCTGCAAACGGTACACTTAATCCAGTAGTGTTAGTTAATGTGGGTACTCAAATTACCGGTAAGGTGTATAAAATTTATGCTGATTTTAACGATTATGTAATTTCTGGACAAATTTTACTGGAACTTGACCCTACATTATTGAATACTGAAATAGCCCAAAGTAAGGCTTTAGTAAATAAAGCTAAATCTAATTTGGATTTCGCTAGAGCTAATGTGATTCGTGGTTATTCACTATACAATAGCAAGTCTATTTCTAGACAGGAGTGGGATCAATTATTGCAGATTCAAAGATCAAGTGTTGCTGAATTGGAATTGGCTCAAGCTAGATTGGCCAAAGATCAAGCTAATTTAGATTATGCTACTATTCGCTCTCCTGTTTCTGGAGTAGTGGTTAATCGTCAGGTTGATGTTGGACAAACGGTAACAGCTAATTTTCAAACCCCTGTTCTTTTTGTTATTGCTCAAGATCTTAGCGAAATGCAAATAGATTCAAGCTTTGCTGAGGCAGATATCGGTAGCATTTTGCCTGGACAAGAGGTAACTTTTACTGTAGATGCTTTTCCTAACAGGAATTTCGATGGCGTAGTAAAGCAAATTCGTCTAATACCTGCTATTCAGCAAAATGTGGTTACTTACAATGTAGTGATAAACGTTGAGAATAAAGAAGGAGTGTTGTTACCTGGAATGACAGCGTATGTAAATATTAAAATTGCTGAACATAAAAATACATTATTAGTGTCTAATGCTGCTTTACGTTTTAAGCCAAAAAATGTCAAAGCTAATAAGTTGTTACCTAAAATCGGCACAGTATATAAAATAGTTTCTGGTAGACTAAAACCAATAGTTTGTAATCTTGGTATTAGTGATAATTCTTATACAGAGATAGTTACTGATGAATTATGTGATGGAGATAGTTTGGCAGTTGGATATATTGATAGCACTAAAAGTAATGATGGAAATTCCTCATTTAAAGTTAAGGTGTTTTGATGTCATCTATGTTGGTAGAATTGATTGATCTTAATAAAAAATATACGACTCCTGCTGGTTCCCAGGTTGTTCTTAAGGGTATTAATTTATCGATTATGGCTGGAGAATATATTGCCTTAATGGGTCCTTCTGGTTCAGGTAAATCTACTTTAATGAATATTATCGGTTGTTTAGATCTTCCTACCACAGGTAAATATTTTCTTAATGGTAAAGATGTAAGTTCGCTTAATGAAAATCAACAAGCTCATATTCGTAATTGCACTATTGGTTTTATTTTCCAGGGGTTTAATCTTTTACCGCGAATGACTTTGGAAAATAATATAGTATTACCGATGGTATATGCAGGATTAGATAAAACGACACGATTAAATCGTGCCCAAATTTTATTGGAAAAAGTTGGTCTAGGACATCGTTTGTCGGCTATGCCTAATGAAATTTCTGGCGGGGAACAGCAGAGAGTAGCGATTGCTAGGGCTTTAGCCAATTATCCAAAGCTAATTTTAGCTGATGAGCCAACCGGTAATCTTGATTCCGAGAATAGTAATATAATTATGGATATGTTCACCTCTTTAAATAAAGAAGGAACAACTATATTCATGGTTACTCATGAAGCTGATGTAGCATCTTATGCTAAGAGACAACTTAAATTATTTGATGGTAAAGTTGTTTTTGATAAAATTAATAGTGGTAAGTTTAGTGATTAAAATTTTATTTACTGAAGTTTGGCAATCTCTGTTTGCTAAACGATTGCGAACATTTTTAACCATGCTAGGAATGATGATAGGTGTAGGAGCAGTTGTATTGATGAATGCAATTGGCGAAGGAGTGCAAGACTCTATTAATAAAATGATCTCTTCGATGGGTAGTAATTTACTGGTGGTTTTATCTGGCTCAGCTACTAGTGGTGGTGGAATACGAATGGGGACTGGGGCGATGCCTACATTAACACAAGCCGATGCTGAAGCTATTGGAGGATTGTCTAATGTGTTAGCTGTTTCGCCTATGGTACACGGTAATCTACATGTAATACATGGGGCTAATAATTGGTTTACTTCAGTAGTCGGTGTAACTTCTAGTTATTTTGATATTAGAGAATGGCCTATTGAGTGTGGCGGAAGTTTTACCGATGCTGATGTTCGCTCTGCTAATCGAGTTGCCGTTATTGGCAAAACTATAGCGGAAACCCTTTTTAATAATGAAGATCCAATTGGTAAAGTTATCAGAATCCAAAAGAATCCATATTTAGTTGTGGGCTTACTTGATGTTAAAGGTCAAAATCTGGATGGAAGGGATCATGATGATGCTATTTTTATTCCGATAACTACCGCACAACGTAAACTTTTTGGAACTAAATTCCAAGGAACAGTACGTTTAATTTTAGTTCAAGCTTCATCTGTAGCCTCTCTTGATGAATTAATTAATTCAATCATTGATTTGTTACGAGAGCGTCATCATTTAGCCAGACATATGGAAAATGATTTCAGTGTTCAAAATTTAACTGCATTAGCAGATATTGCAGTAAATGCAGCGAAACTGTTATCTTTATTATTGGGTGCGATTGCTTCAATATCTCTTGTAATTGGAGGTGTTGGTATTATGAATATTATGTTGGTTTCCGTTGGTGAAAGAACCCGTGAAATAGGTATCAGGTCAGCTTTAGGAGCGCAACGTCAAGATATCCTATTTCAATTTTTATTAGAAGCGGTTATTATTTCATTATCTGGATGTATAGTCGGAATTATTGTTGGATCCGGTAGTGCTTTTATAGTTAATAAAGTTTTAACTTTAAATATTATTATTTCATTAAAATCAATTTTATTATCTTTTGGAGTTGCTGGTAGTGTCGGAGTTTTTTTTGGTTACTATCCAGCAAAGAAAGCCGCTCATTTAAAACCTATTGAGGCACTACGCTATCAATAGCGTAATAGATGTGATAATTAAAATTATATCTACGTCATGCAATTTAAGATGAAATTTTCAATTAAGAGTACTTTTTCTCATAATAATTTACGCGAATTTCCCGGATTTGCTCCGAAGGGTTTTATTTCGCGTATTAATCCAAGAATCGTTAATGATCCTTTGTTATTACAAATTTTACCTCAAAAATGTGAATATAAAAATGATCGAGGATTTATTATTGATCCGCTTAATGAGAAGAAATATTCACCGTTTCCTGGGTTGCTTCACAAGTATCATGGTAGAGTTTTGTTATTAGTCACCGATATTTGTGCTATTAATTGTCGTTTTTGTTTTCGTAGGCATTTCCGCGAAAAAGTACTCGATTGGTCTGAAGTTTTTAATTATATTGAACATGATTCTAGTATTAATGAAATAATTTTAAGTGGCGGTGATCCATTTATGTTAGCTATTCAAGATTTAAAAGAAATTATAAATAAATTATCAGATATATCTCATGTCAAAAGGATTAGGATTCATAGTAGAGTTCCTATAGTCATGCCAGAGAAGATAAAGATGGCTATATTCAATGTAAGATGCCCATTAATATTGGTTATTCATTGTAATCATCCTAATGAAATTAATTCAGAAGTTGAAAATACTTTAAAATTGATACGCAAAAAAAATATAACTATTTTAAATCAATCAGTGTTATTACGTGGTATTAATGATGACGCTAAAGTCCTGGTCAATTTGAGCGAGAAATTATTTAAAGTAGGTGTAATGCCTTATTATCTCCATATTATGGATAAAGTTAAAGGTGCTGCGCATTTTTATGTTGGAACTACTAAAGCTAAAGAGATTTATCGAAAGATGCGTGAGAAACTCCCTGGTTATTTAATACCAAAATTAGTAATTGAATTACAAGGCAAGAAAGAATATCTTTAGTGCCCCATAGTTTGCTACATATAGTATTTTTTATTGTTAATACCACATAATATAGTATTATGTTATAATAATATCATTATTTGAACTGGAGTAAAAATGTTTATTTTAATTCAAAAGCGCGATGGAAGAGAAGTTACTTTCAATGCTGGTAAAATTACAGAAGCAATTTTAAAAGCAGTAAAAACTGTTGGTGGTTCCGATCAAACTGTAGCTTTAGAATTAACTACTAAAGTACTTAAATATTTAAAGCAAAAATATCAAAATGTGTTGTTCAATGTCGAAGATGTACAAGATGCTGTTGAAAAAGTTTTAATTGAAAATGGACATGCTAAAACTGCTAAGTCTTATATTTTATATCGTGCTGAACGTACTCGTGTTCGTGAAAGTAAAACTTCACTTATGGATAGTGTTGCTAATATTATTATTGAGACCAATCGTGAAAATGCAAATATTTCTAATTCTCCGTCGGCAAAAATGTTGCAAATTGCCAGTGCCGCCTCACGTGCTTATTACTTGCATCGTTTAATTCCTGAGCATTTATCTTTAGCTCATCGAAGAGGTGATTATCATATTCATGACCTGGATTTTTATAGTAAAACATTAACGTGTATTCAAATTCCGTTGGGTAAATTATTAACTCAAGGATTTAATAATGGACATGGTTTTATTCGCCCCCCGAAACGTCCTAGTTCAGCTACAGCGCTAGCTGCTATTATTTTACAGAGTTCACAAAATGATATGCATGGAGGACAAAGTTTTGCTTTTTTTGATCGTGATATTGCGCCTTTTATGAAAGGAGTCAATGATGATGAGGTCTATCAGGCTATGGAAGCATTAATTTATAATTTGAATAGTATGCATAGTCGTGCAGGTGCTCAGGTGCCATTTTCTAGTTTAAATATAGGTACAGAAATTAGCGAAGAAGGAAGAAAAGTGACTCGTAATTTATTATTAGCTTATAGGAAAGGATTGGGGCGCATGGAAACACCAATTTTCCCAAATATTATTTTTCGTGTAAAAGATGGAGTGAATTATAATCAGAATGATCCTAATTATGATCTTTTTTGTCTTGCTGTCTCAGTTGCTTCGGAACGACTGAATCCGACATTTAGTTTTATGGATTCATCTTTCAATAAAGAATTTGGTGATCAGGTAAGTTATATGGGATGTCGTACCCGTGTTATGTCTAATAGGTGTGGTCCAACAGTTACTGATGGACGTGGTAATTTAAGTTTTACCACCTTGAATTTACCAAGACTAGCAATTAAATCAAAAGGAAATTTAGGTAAATTTTATTATGATCTTGATGGCATTATTAAATTAGCTGCTGAACAACTTCATCATCGTTTTAATATACAATCAAAACTTAAAGTAAGTGATATGCCATTTCTTATGGGACAAGGACTATATTTAGATTCAGAAAAATTAAAATCCGATGATTGTATTGCTAGTGTCATTAAAAATGGTACTTTATCTATAGGTTTTATTGGTTTGGCAGAAACATTAATGGCTTTAATAGGTAAACATCACGGCATGAATGAAGAAGCACAAAAATTAGGCGAAGAAATAATTAAATTTATGCGTAATAAAATAGATGATCTTGCTGATAATTATCAATTAAATTATACTTTACTTGCAACTCCAGCTGAGGGATTATCTGGGCGTTTTGTGAGATTAGATCAGAAAGAATATGGTGTTATCCCTGGCGTTACTGATAAAGAGTATTATACTAATTCTTTTCATGTTCCAGTTAATTATCATATTAGTGTTTACGATAAAATTAAAATCGAAGGGGTATATCATAAATATACTAATGCTGGACATATTAGTTATATTGAATTTAGTTCGCCGCCGATGGGTAATACTGAAGCAGTGATGCAGGTATTACATTTCATGAAAGAGGCAGATATGGGATATGTTGGTATAAATTTTCCCATCGATTTTTGTAATGAATGTGGATATACAGGAATAATTGATGCTAGCTGTCATATATGTAATTCTCTTTCGATCAAACGAATACGACGGATAACTGGATATTTGAGTACTATTGATCGTTTTAATGATGCTAAGGTTAATGAATTGCGCGAGCGGATCGCGCACTTATAATAATTACTTTTATTTATATAGTTTATAACTGGAATCGTTAAAAAATTTCGTATATGCTACGTATAGCTGGTATAGTTAAAGAAAGTGTTGTTGATGGTCCTGGATTGCGCTATGTAATTTTTACTCAAGGATGTCTTAAGCGTTGTATCGGATGTCATAATTCTCATACACAGAATCTTATCGGAGGTTACGAAATAACGATTACCGAGCTTTTAGAGTCAATTCTTGGATTAAAATTGATTAACGGTATAACTTTTTCCGGAGGCGAGCCATTTCTGCAAGCACAAGATTGCGCTAGACTCGCGCATTCGATTAAAGAAAAGCGAAAAGAGCTGAATATTATTGCCTACAGTGGTTATTATTATAATGAATTATTAATGATGTCAAAAGACGATCCAGCGATTAAAGAGTTTTTATGCGAGATTGATTTTTTAATTGACGGTCCTTTTGATAAGGATCAAAAGTCTTATAATCTACCATTTCGTGGTTCTAGAAATCAAAAAATTATCGAGTTAGCCAAAATTTAGCTTTTGCGCTAGAATAAAACCTTTATTCGTGCAAATTTATGTTTTCCTACTTGGTAGATATGCTCAGTATTTTCACTGATACGAATCGCATAATCTTCTATTTTTTGACCATCAATTTTAATACCGCCCTGCTTTATGAGGCGATTTGCTTCTGATGTGCTTGATACAAGATTTACTAACTTTAAAAGATTTCCTAAATGAATATCATGGGTCCCTATATTGATGGAGGTGATTTTTAAATCTGTTGGCAGTTCTTTACGTTGAAAAAGCTCATTGAATTTTTCTAGTGATTTTAAAGCCAATGTCTTATTATGGAATCTTTCAACAATTTCTAATGCCAATTTTATCTTAACATCCCGTGGATTGAGAGTATTACTCTTTATTCTATTTTGTAAATCATTAATCTCATTTAGAGAACAAAAGCTCAAAAGTTCAAAATAACGCCACATCAATTCATCAGAGATCGACATTAGTTTTCCGAACATTTCTTGAGGCGGATCGGTAATCCCTATGTAATTGTTGAGTGATTTCGACATTTTTTGTTTGCCATCAAGACCTTCTAGTAATGGCATAGTTATAATTATTTGTGGTTTTTGGCCAAAATGTTTTTGTAATTCACGTCCTACAAGTAAATTAAACTTTTGATCATTTCCTCCTAGTTCTATATCTGATTCGATGGCCACTGAATCATATCCTTGCAGTAGAGGATATAGGAATTCGTGAATAGCAATAGGTTTCTTTTCAGTAAAACGTTTATTAAAATCATCCCGTTCCAACATTCTAGCTACTGTATAGGTAGCAGTAAGTTTAATCATTTCTATCGAAGAAATTTTTCCTAACCATTGTGAATTAAAAAGGACTTTAGTTTTTTCTGGGATAAGAATTTTAAAAATTTGGTTTTTATAAGTACTCGCATTAATTAAGATTTCTTCTTCGCTTAACGGAGGACGAGTAGCGCTTTTGTTACTCGGGTCACCAATCATTGCAGTAAAATCTCCGATTAGAAATATCACTTCATGACCGAGATCTTGTAATTGTCTCATTTTGTTGATTAACACAGTATGACCGAGATGAAGATCTGGCGCTGTTGGATCAAATCCAGCTTTTACTCTTAACGGTTTCTTTAGTAAAAGTCGTCTTTGCAGTTCTGGTTCTAACAAAATCTCTGTTGTGCCACGCTTGATCGTTGCTAAAATATCATAAAATTCTGACATACTTTAAATTAAGAAGTAGGTAATAAATTCAAAGCAAATAATAACGCTAATATAACTACAGTTATTCCGGTAAGCAATATTAAGATAAAAGTCATATTACCGCATTTAACCCTATATGGAGACTTCTTTTGAATTTTACGTGAACTAAACGCCATCAATACTGGCAAAATAATAGTTAGAACAGCAACTGATATTGAAGCGAAATTCATAGCCTTAACAAATCCCTTTGGGCATAATATTCCAAATAACAATGGAGGAATAAAAGTTAAGCTGGCAGTTTGTAATCTCCCAAATCTAGTATTTGGTCTTTTAAGTCCATCAGCTAAAAAATCGAATAATCCCAGAGCAACACCTAAAAAAGCTGTAGTTAAGGCGATATTGGCAAAACCATTAATACTTGTCGTAAGAAATTTATTATTAATCAGCAAGGTAATCAAAGATACAAGCTCGCTAGGAGGTCTCGGATCGTTGGTAATACTAACAAAACTATTATTTCCGACTAAAGGAATAATACCGAAAGCAGAAGCAAGCCACCATAAATAAACAATTAAAGCAAAAGTAGTACCAATAATTACGATCATTCTTAGTTGCTGCGGTTTATCCCCAATATAAATTCTTAAACTAGGAATAACAAAATGGTAACAAAAAGCTGAAGCAAAAACTGGTATAGCGCCATATAAATATCTAAATTGAACTACATTTGGAGATATTAATAGCTTATTCAAATCCAGATGCGGCACAATAAAAATTAGTGTGGCCAAAAGTAAAAAACCCTTGAGACTCATTAAGTTACGATTAAAATAATCAACAACTTTAGTACTCCAGAATACTGCCATACCAAGAGTTAAAGTAAAAAAGATAGCACACATCCAATTTGGAACTTGAATATGAAATAAAAATTCAATTGTATTTGATAAAATGTTGGAGCCACCGATTACGTAAGCAACCAATATAGCATAAAGCAAAAATAGGTAAGATATCCATGTAACAATTTTACCGAAAGTCCCTAGAGTGTGCTCAGCCATAGAACTAAAACTGCAAGAGTTAGCTGGTAGTGTTAAATTTACTTCCACGACCAAAAAACCAGTTACCATAGCCACCATCCATAAAATAAATACCAGAATCGTTGACCATGCAAATCCAGAAAAAGCACCCACCAGTGGCATAGCTAGCATGCCAGCTCCAACAATGGAGCCAATTACAATTAGAACACTACCAATAAATTTACTCATAAGTAATAACCTTTACAGTTATTGAAATAAAATACTATACTATATAATACTATGATATTGATCGTAATTAAGGAAAGTGGAATACTGTACAGTATATTTTAACTAAAGTAAAGTAATCAAATGGAAAAATTACATAGTTTTTACATTCCGGTAATGGGTACAAGTTTTACCATTGATACCCCGTTATTTGTGGCAAAATACGGTATTTCTTCGGCAATATCTTTAACTGATGATATGTTGATTGAGAAAATGAGAAGGTATTGGTGTGAAAAGTATCATGAGTTATATGAGCCGATTACCTCAGTTGTAGAAGATGCTAGAGCCGAACGTATTACTGCTTACCTAAATTTATTAAAAAAAATAGTAGTAAAACAAATTACCATTATTAAAAATTCTCCCTTTGAATCCAATAGCGAGATAGACAATTATTTTGAGCTATTACCGTGTACTCATAACTTAAGACAGTTATATGATAAGATGTTACATGAAAATAATACTGCAATGAAGGAATTGTTACAGAAACAACTTCGGGAAGTAGTTACCGCTGGTAGTATCGATGTTAATATTATGACTAAATTAGATAGAGCGCATTATTCTTGTGGTAAAATTTTGCCATACAAATTTTCTGATGCCGCTTCTGCCCTCCGTGGTTTTGCTAAAAGTGATTTATGTTCTACAGTAGTGTTTTCTGCGGGATTCAATCCTAATTTATACGGGTATCTTGCAGAATTTGCCGATTTTTTTCCAGATGAAAATGCTGAGATTAAAAAGAAAATTTGCCTGAAAGTGAGTGATTACCGTTCGGCTGTTATTCAAGGAAAATATTTAGCCAAAAGAGGTATTTGGGTTTCTGAGTATAGTATTGAGTCATCATTAAATTGTGGAGGACATGCTTTTATTAACGACGGACATTTGTTGGGGCCAATCTTAGAAGAGTTTAAGCAACGTAAAGATGAATTAATGGAAACTCTTTATGGATTTTATAAGACGGCAGTTACTAAAATTAGAAGATTTTGTGCCGATGTTCCTCAAAGAATAAAAATTACAGTACAAGGCGGTATCGGTGTTCATAATGAACATGATTTCTTATTGAAATATTATAATCTCGATGCTGTTGGTTGGGGTACTCCATTCTTATTGGTACCAGAAACAACAAATGTTGATCACGTTACCTTATCTAAATTGTTAAATGCTCAAGATCAGGATATAATTTTAAGTTCAAGTTCTCCTTTGGGTGTTCCATTCTGGAATTTAAAAAATTCTTCTAGTGAAGAGGAGCGTTTGAGACGAATTAAAAATAATAATCCTGGTAGTTGTTGTATTAATGGTTACTTAAGATTTAATCGAGAGTTTACTACAGAGTCAATTTGTACAGCATCCAGTAAATATCAGATTCTCAAATTACAAGCATTAATGACCAATGATTTGTCTGACGAACAACTTCAGGCTCGTAAGAATGAAGTTTTGAATAAATCATGTATTTGTCGCGATTTGGGTGGTAGCGTTTTAAATAAAAGGGGTATTGATAATAGAATTACTCCAGCAATTTGTCCTGGTCCGAATATTGTCAATTTCAAAAAACTAGTTTCTCTTAGGGAGATGATTAGCCATATTTATGGTAAATCTTCGCTGTTAGCGATTGATGAGCGCCCCCATGTTTTTATTAGGGAATTACAATTACAAATCAATTATTTATTGCGCGAGATAAAGTACGCTTCCTTAGGATTACCTGCTAGATCTAAACAACAATTATTAGAGGTTAAAAAGAATTTAAGTTCCGGAATTGACTACTATCGTATTCTCGCTCAAGTTCTTCTAGAAGAACAACGTAGTAAATTTTTAGAATCATTGGAGAAATTATCATACGAAATTCATCAAATTTATTCAACCAGAAACGTCGGATAATTTAATTTTATAAGAAAGTGAATGATTTGTTTTGCGATATTTATCGGTTATATTTAAAGTTTTGTGCCAGCATCAAATCTTTTAAGGTATTTATCTCTAAAGTTTTTTCTTCTGTCAGGGAAACTCTAATGTTGTATCCGTGTTCTAGAGCGCGTAATTGTTCCAAGGATTCAGCTAGTTCACAGGGGGTTTGTGATAATTTTGTATATTGTAATAGAAATTCTCGTTTAAAAGCATAGATTCCAATGTGATGGTAAACAGGTAAAGTTTTAGTTTTATTTTTTAAATATGGTATTGGAGAGCGAGAGAAGTAGAGTGCATATCCTTTTAAGTTTGTTATTACTTTAACTGTTTCTGGATCATTATAATCCCTTATACTTAAATTATATGCTAGAGTGGCCATCTCAGGATTTTCTCCAGTGAGATAAGGAGATATCAATTGTTCCAACATTTTAGGTTTGATGAAAGGCTCATCTCCTTGTAGATTAATTATAACGTCCACATCATGGTGTTTTTCTGCGATTGCAGCTACTCTATCAGAGCCAGTATAAAATTCTGAATTTGTTAGTTCGGCATAACCTCCACATTTTTTAATTATATTTGCAATTTCTGTGTTGTCAGTTGCTACAATAACTTTAGATAAAAGTTTACATCGAACAGCATTTTCATAAACCATCTGAATCATCGGTATTCCTTGTATAGACAACAGCGGCTTACGTTCTAGTCTAGTTGAACCGATTCTACTTGGTATTACGCAAAGTATTTTCATGAAAATATTAAGCTGGATGTGTTATTAAGAATTGAATCGTCAGACTGCTATATTTTTGATGATACCGATAAAATCTTCTGCTTTTAAACTAGCGCCCCCTACTAATACACCATCAATATTCGGTTTTGAGAGAAGCTCCATAGCGTTACTTGGTTTAACGCTACCACCATATATAATTCTAATTACATTAGCATAAGATTCTCCAATTTTTTTTGTAAGCAATTCACGAATTATTGTGTGAACTTCTTCTGCTTGCTCTGGGGTTGCAGTTATTCCTGTACCAATAGCCCATACTGGCTCGTATGCTATCACGATTTTAGTTATATCATCTCGGACAATGTTCGAGAGTCCATTGGTAATTTGAGCTGTTATCGTTTCTTTTACTCTCCTTTCCTCTCTATCGATTAGAGTCTCGCCGATGCAAAAAATTGGTATCAAATCATGCTTTAATGCCGCAACAATTTTTTTGTTAACCTCGGTATCTGTTTCATGAAAAAACTGTCGTCGTTCAGAATGGCCAATGATAACGTGAGTAGCACCTGCATCTTTTATCATCGAGGCAGAAATCTGTCCGGTAAAAGCACCAAAATCTTCCCAAAACATATCCTGAGCACTAATTTTTAGGGACGAATCTCTAAGGATATCCGCTATCTTACTAAGCGCGGTATACGGCGGTGCAATTATCACTTCAAGTTTGGTTATCGCTCGATTAGAATGTAGTTTCTCACGTAATACATTGGCTAAAGATACGCCGTCTGCTACGGTTTTATTCATCTTCCAGTTACCAATAATAATCAATGCTCTCATATCTTAAACTTTTAACATGACTTAACATCTGATGCAAGTAAGAAATTATTTAATGGAGCTAAGATTTTTAAATATTACTTGTAGTAAAAATACTCCTTCAATATATACCATAGTTTGATATGGATGAAACACGTAGTTATGTGTGGATTTGTAAAAAAAATAATAGTACGTTATCCTCTCTGATTTCTTTAAACATAAGTATTATTATGAATTCGTTAGAAAATCTTTATCACGACCTACATCATCTTGCCAATCCTACTAAAGCAGCTATCTTGCAATGTTTTTTTAAAAATAAACCTGGAGAATATGGGTATAATGATAGATTTTTAGGAGTAATGCGTTCTAAATTACATTATTTAGCTAAAACTCATTACGAGTCATTGCAATTAGGAGATCTTCGGTCATTATTAAGATCAGAATTGCACGAAGAGAGATCACTTGCACTCATCATTTTGGTTTTAAAATATAAAAAAGCGAATCTAATCGATCAAAAAAGAATTTTTGAATTTTATTTTGCATTCGTATCAAGAATCAATAGCTGGGATTTAGTTGATTCTAGTGCGCCGCATATAGTTGGTGCATATTTATTCGATAAAGAAAAATTTTTTTTGTATAAGTTAGTTCAATCTGAAAATTTATGGCAAAGACGAATTTCGATAGTCTCTACTTTATATTTTATCCGTAATGGTTTTTATCAAGAGACGTTGAAGCTTGCTAGAAGATTATTGCGTGATAATGAAGATTTAATTCATAAAGCTACTGGTTGGATTTTACGTGAAGTTGGTAAGCGTGATTTTATAATTCTCAATGATTTTTTGTTCAAATATTATCGAATTATGCCACGTACTATGTTAAGATATGCCATTGAGAATTTTTCTGAGAAACTGCGACAAGATTATTTACATGATAGAATCAATTGAATTGAGAATTAATAAAGCGGCTTCCTAGTGTTATGAAAATAAAATTTAAAATTTTTACTGGTATTATTTTAAGTATCCTATTTTTAGGAGGGGCAGTTTTCAGTTATTGTAGCGGTTTATTTGGCCATCATCTAATACTAGTTAGGACAAATTTTAAGCATTTACCATCTTGGGAAAAAGATCAACATCAAGAAGCATTAGCAACTTTTCAAAGATCTTGTACTGCTATTGTAAAACTAAATCCTAATAAAACTTTCAGTACGGCAATTCCTCAAGGTGGCAAGGTTAAGGATTGGCAAAAAATTTGTTCAGCTATAGAAGATCCAAAAACTTATAGTAACTCTAAAGCTAAAAAGTTTTTTGAATTTTGGTTCGAACCTTATCAAGTTCGAAATAATTTTAATTCATATGGGCTTTTTACTGGTTATTATTTACCTAAATTGCGTTGTAGTTTAAAACGTGGTGGAAATTATTTATTTCCAATCTATTCTATTCCTAATGATTTAATAAAAGTTAATTTGGGTTTGTTTGATCGATCTTTAGCTAATAGAACTATTGTTGGACAATTACAACCAGATGGACAATTACGTCCATATCCAAATAGAGCTGATATTGTTAATGGTATGATTCATAATACCGCTAAGGTAATTGCATGGTGTGATGATCAAATAGCTTTAGCTTTAGCACATATTCAGGGATCTGCTGTTGTACAGCTACCAAATAATAGGGAATTCCTGATTAATTATGCCATTTCTAATGGACGTTCTTATACTTCGTATGGCGGAATACTAATAAAAAATAAACAGCTCACGTCACAAAATTGCTCAATGCAGGAAATTTATTCTTGGTTATTACGACATCCGGAAAAGATGGATTCTATTTTAAATAAAAATGCTTCTTATGTTTTTTTTAGGATTTTATCAAATCTAGATCCCTTAGGAAGCGAGCAAGTTTCATTAACTCCTAAACGTTCATTAGCTGTAGATAGACGCTACATTCCTTTAGGGTCTCCTATTTGGATTGATACTGTAATTCCAAGTAAATCTGAATCGCTAACCCCTTTTTGTCGTCTGTTAATTGCTCAAGATACTGGAGGAGCTATCAAGGGTATTATTCGTGGTGATGTTTATTGGGGGAGTGGTGATTACGCTGCTTTTGTTGCAGGACATATGAAAAGTCCAGGTAAATATTGGATTTTATTGCCTAGATTAAAATGAATTATCTTAAATTCATATTATGATCTGGCAAATATCGGAAGAGTTTTTACAATTAAGAGTTAACGAGGTGCATATTTGGCGCGCTTCTCTTAACCATTCTCGAAAAAAGATTCTTGATTTCTTAAAAATACTTAATTTACAAGAACAAGTACGTGCAACTAAATTTATGATGAGAAAAGCTGCTAGTAATTTTATTGTTTCGCGCGGTATATTGCGTATTTTATTGTCTAGATATTTATGTGTCGATCAACGACAAATAGTTTTTCATCAAAACCCATATGGCAAATTGTATTTTCCAGCTATGAATTTACATTTTAATCTTTCTCATTCTAATGAAATGGCCTTGTTTATTTTTTCTTTAAATGGTCCAGTAGGTATTGATGTAGAGTTTATACGTACTGATTACAATTTTATTAATCTCGCTAAGAAATTTTTTTCCAAGTTAGAAAATGAAAAACTGTTTGCTTTGCCTAAGGATGAGCAATTATTAGCATTTTATAATTGTTGGACTAGAAAAGAGGCTGTCATTAAAGCTCGAGGCATAGGTATATTTAGAGAATTTAATAAATTTTCTGTTGAAGTTTCACCAGATAAGGAGGGAAAAAAACAATTATTTTTTGATCAAAATGATCAGAATCTAACGTTAGAAGCCATTGATCCTGAAAAATCATATGCTGGAGCATTTGTTACCAGTTTATCTAAATTTAAAGTTAGTTTTTATAGTTTTTTATAAATGAATTGATTAGCGAAAAAATATTATTAGATAATTGAATAATTGAAAAACTTAAATTTTGGATGATATTTTATGAAATTTAGAAAATAACTATCAAATTAGCATTCCATATTGTATTAAAGTAGGATATTTTTAGAAGTAAGTGTATGTCAATTACATTGACAAGAAAATTCTAATTAGAGAGAATACTGATAATTGCCTTATATTTTCTGTTTTAAGGAGGAGGGGTTCCTGAGTGGACAAAAGGAGCAGACTGTAAATCTGTTGGCTTACGCCTTCGTAGGTTCGAATCCTACCCCCTCCAAAGATGAATGAAGATTGAGATGCGGGCGTAGTTCAATGGCAGAACTTCAGCCTTCCAAGCTGATAGAGTGGGTTCGATTCCCATCGCCCGCTTGGGACTGTATAATGCCCATATAGCTTAGTCGGTAGAGCACTTCCTTGGTAAGGAAGAGGTCACCGGTTCGATTCCGGTTGTGGGCTTCATTGAGGTAAAATTAGAGAGGTGATAGTCAATGGTAGAAAAATTTGAACGTACAAAGCCACATATAAACATAGGTACGATAGGACATGTAGATCATGGGAAAACAACACTAACAGCTGCATTGACG
>JAISGM010000001.1 GCA_031263085.1 Coxiellaceae bacterium | reverse complement strand
GTATAGTGAACACCGATCGCATCGAAACGATTTAAATCTATATTAGAAGGAATCTTACCAAGCATTGGTAACTCGTAAACACTCCATGCTGGCATCAATTTTAATGCATCAATATGTTCGATGATATTATCAGTACTTACTTTTTTAACTGGACGATTGCAAAGTAATAACAAATTATACATATCTAATGACAACTGAAATTAAATACTTCTAGAAATAATTTTAATAATTTTTTCAGAAACATTACCTTCACCATATTCACCATTAATTAAACACTTACATTTTGGATAACTATTAGTTTTCCATAATATATTCCATTCAGAATCTATAGTTTCCATCCATTCAGTTTCAGAGCGCAATGTAATACACGGCACCCGATGAAAATAAGCCTCTTTCTGCAAACCACCAGAATCTGTTAAAACTAACTTTGTCCTTGATAAAACAAATTGCATCTCTATATAGCTTATCGGATCTATTATTACAATTTTATTACGATATCTAGTAAAACACTCATTAATTAATTTCTTTAATCTAGGATGTGCCGCAAAAATTATTCGCAGGTTTTTTTGTTCGGCAATTAAAGTAACATACTCTAATATCGCCAAAAAAGACTCGCTAGAGTCAGTTGATTCTGCGCGATGTATTGTTAAAAAAGCAAAATCCTCAGTCACAAAATCGAACTTCTTCATTAATCCATCTGAGTAATTATCATTATTTCTCAAAATTTTCATAGCAATTAAATGAGCATCATACATAATATCCCCGACATGATAAACATCTTTGATAATACCCTCTTTTTCAAGATTTGATACTGCCAATCGTGTTGGACAAAATAATATGGTACTTATATGATCAGTTAAAACACGATTAACTTCTTCAGGCATCTTTCTATTAAAAGATCTTAAACCAGCTTCAATATGAAAAACAGGGATGTGCAATTTAGTTGCTGCTAAAGATCCGGCTAAAGTTGTATTAGTATCTCCATAAACAATTACCGCCTGAGGATTTTCTTTTAACAAAATTTCCTCAATAGCACATATCATAAGACCAGTCATCTGGCCATGATTTCCACCATTAATATTTAAATTGTAAACTGGTTCAGGAATTTTAAGCTCACTAAAAAAAATATCAGACATCAATTTATCATTATGCTGACCAGTGTGAATAATAATTTCTCGAATTTCTGAATTATTTCTCAAAAGTCTAGATAACTGAGCAGCTTTTATAAATTGAGGTCTTGCCCCCAAAATAGTAATTATTTTCTTCATATTTAAAATGAAAGCAACTGCATTTTACGAATTATAAATTTGAAGAATAATGCGAGATTATACTTCTAGTTCTTTTCTAAAAAGAAAGAATGTTTTGAAATATTATCAGAAATCAATTTTTCGTTATCTTTTGTCCATTCCACTGTATTATACAATCCTTGCTCTAAAGATACTTTAGTATAAAATCCTAATTTATCTCTTGCTTTTTCAGTAGAACCAAATCTTTTTCCTGAATTATCCCAAGATCTAGCTGGTAAATATTCAATAGGAGTTCGATTACCAGTAAGATTATTAATAGTTTTAGCAAGATGTTTGATTGTTGTTTCAGTGCCGGAAGCCAAATTATACACTTCACCAGTTTTACCGCTCAACGCACAGAGAATTAATCCTTCTATAACATCATCAACATAAATAAAATCACGCGAAGTTAATCCCTCATTTTCAACCGGTAATGCATCCTTACGTAATGATTTCCATATAAATGTAGGTATAACATTACGCCACACTGTGGCAGCGGTACCGCGCCACCGCCCGGCACCTAAAATCTCACGAGGCCCGTATACATTTTGAAATCTAGCCTTAATAAAAGGTAATTCATACTTCTTCCAATAGTAATTACCATAAAACTCACCGATTATCTTAGAAATCTGATAAGGACTATCATGATATAAAGATACTTCAGCATTCTCATCCGTAGCTATTACATCAATATATGTTTTTTTTGCAACAGTACATCCCGCGGAAGAATAAACAATCTTTTGTAAACCGGATGTATTTTTGAAATGCTCACAAAGCTTCAATGTAGTTATAGTATTATTATCGTGATCAGCTATCGGATCATAAATGCTAGACTGATTCCCATGATACGTTGCCAAATGAAAAACATAATCATAATCACATCCAACTTTCATAAGAACACGATCATCGGCTATAGAACCAAAAACAAACTTAACTCTTATATCTTGAGAAAGATTCTCTAGCTCTGATGAAATCAGATTATCTACGATCACGATAGAGCTTATATTCTCCTTAAGTAATTGATAACAAAGATTACTTCCAACAAAACCTACTCCACCTACTATTAGAATTTTCTTATTGGCAAATCTCATAACTATTTCTTTACCTCTTGTAAATGAGTAAATGTTCTATTTATACCAAACTTTTGATAGTATTCAATGGTTCGTTTTACTCCAACATTTAATGGGATTCTAGCGTGCCATCCAAATTCATTGATAGTTTTAGATGGGTCCAATAGAATTGAGTATACGTCATCTGGTTGACGTTGCTTAACCTCAATTTTGATCTGCATATTAAGAGCGAGGGTGGTTGCCTCAAAAAGCTCCATAATAGATACGTCATTACCAGAAGAAATATGATAGGTACCATGACCACTTCCATCAACAGCATGCATAATACAATCAACCATATCATCAATATAAACAAAATCTCTACGAGTATCCATAATAAAACATGGCTGATTAGTAGTTAAGCGTTTATAAAAAGTTGGTAATGGGCCACTTATATTTCTAGGACCATAAGCATTAGCCAGACGAAAAGTTACATAATCTAATCCTGATAAATGAATATATTCTTCTCCAGTAGTTTTACTAATAGCATAACTAGATCCTTCAGGTAAAATTGGGTGATTTAAAGTAATTGGATGCTCTATTGGTTTTAATCCATAGCATAACGCGGTTTGAAAATAGATAAGTCGTTTTATATTATTTTTCTGTGCCGCTTGACATATAATTACAGTACCAACTGTATTTGTTAATGAATCCTCCAACCAATTATTTGGATCTTTATAAGAAGCAGCTGCATGTATAATGAGATCTGGCTTAAAATCACTCATAAGATCTAATACTGTATTTTCATTACAAATTGAATCTTCAATAATCTGGAGATTTGCATGTTCTTTAAGATTATCTCTTCTTCCAGTACTAAAATTATCAATAATAAGAACCTTGTCATTCCTAGCCAAAAGTCGATCAGTCAAATGTGATCCGATAAACCCAGCACCTCCGGTAATAAAAATTTTCATACATTCCTCTCGAATAAAATTAATTACTTCCAAATAGTTTTACAAAAAAAATTATCTACTGCTTTAAGATTCTGATCAAATTTCTAGAAAATCTCCTATAAGTTTAGGACATTGTTTTTCTTATCATGAAATTGACGATACCATAATTCTAGACTTAATAAACCCCATATTTTTCTAGAAAATTGAGAAGATCCGGAAAGATTCTTCAACACTTTATCTGGATCATAAAATCCCCTTGTTTTGGCAATTTGTGATGTAAAAATATCATGTATGAAATCTTTTAATGGACCGCTAAACCATTCCTTTAAAGGAACCGGAAATCCCATTTTATCACGCCTATTTAAAACAGCAGATGGAATTTTATCTTTAAAAACTTTTTTTAGTAAAGATTTCATTTTTCCGCCAGGAAATTTTATATCTGCAGGAATAGTTATAGCGAATTCGACCAATTTATGATCTAAGAAAGGCACTCTAGATTCTAGACCATGCGCCATACTCATTCTATCCTCTACTTGCAATAAAGATGGGAGCAGGCATTTGAAGTCGAAATGAGCCATTTTGTCAAAATATGCATCCTTAGATACATTCTGTCTACTATTAAAAATTTCTTTAAATCGCTCTAACAGAGCAGCCTTATCAAATAACCTCCAATCTATCTCTTCATTAAAATCTATTGACTTATCAATAAGACGAAAATATCTGTCATCAATCGAATCGAATAAACCGTCTCGCCAAAATTCTTTAATAAGAGGCTTATATTCCTGAAGTAATGTTAGATTTGGAATAATTGATTCTGGGGTCACAACAAAATTACCATTCTTATATGTTCCATCAATAGCTGCTTTAATAGCTTGCTCAAAATAAGCAATAACGTAACGCGCATAACCACCAAAAATTTCATCCCCCCCTTGACCACCTAATACTACCTTTACATGCTGCGAAGCCAATTTAGAAACCATGTATTGAGGAAAAGAACCAGGACCAGCAACAGGAACATCTAAATGGTAAATAATCTTCTGTATATTATCTATGAAATCTTCAGCTGATATATCAATAATAAAAACATTTTTATTAGATACTTTTGCTATTTCTTGCGCATATACACTTTCATCATATGATGACTTTTCTGTAAATCTACCATGAAATGACCCATAAAACTTGTCATCTTTTTCACCAGCTAAAATTGTAATTAATGACGAATCAATGCCACCACTTAGATAACTCCCGATAGGCACCTCACTTATTAGATGATATTGTATTGATTCGGTTAATAACTGATATAATTTATCTTCAAAAAACTTTGCTGAATGATCGTAATCAATCTGATATGAAATATCCCAATATTTCTTAATTACTAAGTGATTATTTTCTAAAATTAGAGAATGTCCAGGCATTAATTGATAAACATCTTGGAAAAGAGTTTCATTACCTATGGTATATTGAAAAGTTAAATATTCTCCCAAAGCACGATTATTTGTTTTAATCTCAGAAAGAAACGGCAAAATAGCTTTTATTTCTGAAGCAAAAGCAAAACAATCATTTTTATTTATATAATAAAATGGCTTAATTCCGAATCTATCTCTTGCGCAAAATAAACGTTTTCTATTTCCATCCCAAATAGCAAAAGCAAACATCCCTCTCAGATAATTAATACAATTTAAACCGTATTTTTCATATAAAACCAAAATAACTTCTGTATCTGAAGAAGTTTTAAATTGATGACTCGCAAGCTCAGATTTTTTTAAATCTCTGTAATTATAAATTTCTCCATTAAAAACAATCACTACTCCATTAGCACCGTGCATTGGCTGGCTAGAAGAATCATCCAACCCAATAATACTTAAGCGATTATGAGAAAGATAGACATTATCAGACTTAGATCTAAATACTCCAAAATTATCAGGGCCCCTGTGTCCTAATAAATTTAAATTCAAATGCTCGACAGAAATATTTGCACTTCTACTTAATAATCCAAAAATTCCACACATAAATTAATTTAAATCAATAATTTTAAAAATCTAGATGGATCAACCATCAATCATCTCTACATACAAGATTTAATAATAACATCATTACTATATTTAAAGAAATCTCTTTTAACATTTAAAGATCATAAAAATATCATCGCCAAACATTAAAATTGGCTTAAAGAAACTTTTTTTATAAAAACTAACTGCCCTGTCATTTTTTGAATCCACATAAAGAGTTAAATAATCAAATTTTTTAGCACCTTGTTTTATATCATTCAATAAAAACGTCCCGAATCCCTGACTTCTAAACATCTGATCAACCATGAAACGATGAATATGACATGTATAATCATTTTTCTTTGACACTATAGAAAAACCAATCAACATATTTCTATAAAACATAATTTTTGAAAGCTTCCACTTAAAATCTAAATCTATTAAAAAATTATTTTTTTTCCATACATTTTTAAGAGAGCAACTCCTTTCAATCTTAATAATTTCTTTCATATAGAACCTTATATTTTCCTTAGAGCCTACAAGAAATTTTATATCTCTCATCTATATACTCATTAAATAATCTATAATAGATAATCCTGGTAAAAATTTTTTAGGATCTCCATATAAGGTTGGTGAAAAGTTTTGATAAATAAGATTAATACCTGCTTCTGAAAATAACCTATCATCCTGATAATCAGAAGCTCCGCCACCACAAAGATAAGTGTCTGCTCCAACTGTCTTGCAAATATCAATTAACATACTCACGGAATGAGATTCTATTTCTAGGTCTTTCTTTGAAATAAATCTAGCCGAACACCCTAAAAAATTAGCAAAATACAATATGATATCCTTATTCAAATCTGCTATATAACAATAATCTTTTTTCCTTATTAATTTTAAAATTAAATCCAAGACACTACTGCAATTAGAATATTTTTTATAATAATTTTCTAAAACACTTATAAGAGAGGTGCTCCATCCAGAATCAGCGAACTCGACATCGTTAATTGACACAACACCTGGATAATGTCTAATTGGACAAGTATACCATTTTGTCTTACCAAAACAATTTAATTTAACTCTGTTAACCCAGCTACCCCCTGTTTTTTGATTTTGAACATTATCAAGAAAAACAAAAATATCTGCCTTTTTAATTTTATCGAAATATCCAAGCCACGGGAAAAAATTCGGTTGATGAATAGCACAAATAATTGACATATCAACTTCTAGTAATTAATTGATCATAAACTTTTTCAAACCTCTCCGCACAATTATCAGCCGAATGCCATTTCATCATATAATCTCTCGACTGTTTTCCAATTTCATAGCGCTCTTCTGGTGAAAGTTCTATAACTTTTTTCAAAACATCATAAATAGTTTCTTCACTAGCATTAATAATTGGACATTCCTTTAATGCAATATTGCCTGGTGACCCTTTTGGAAAAATCAATCT
Organism: Coxiellaceae bacterium; assembly: GCA_031263085.1. GTDB lineage: Bacteria > Pseudomonadota > Gammaproteobacteria > UBA9339 > UBA9339 > UBA9339. The sequence goes on along the minus strand of JAISGM010000001.1, from coordinate 17,521 downwards.
ACCAATTACAGGTTTTCCTAACATCATTCCCTCTCTAGCAAATGCCCCATACCTACCATAGTTTAACTGATCAATAATAATATCTGCTTGCATCTGTATGTACCTCATATCTCTTGATGGAACATTATTCTGATGTATATATTGAATTGGGTAACCCTCATTTAACAACCTATTAATTGCTTCAATCATCGCACCTATTCCTTTTATATCTCTGCTTTTATTCGTTCTTAAACATTGATTAGCGAACGCTGTCATTATAATTAGATGTTTTGGAGATTTTCTATAAATTTTATATTTATCGGGAATATCTAAATTCAATTTCCAGTAATCTGGATCTAAAGCAGCAACATGAGGCTCCTTAATTTCCATTATATCATCATTAATAGAACCAGTATTATATTGTGTCGAATAATCCATATCGTAAAATACAATATCTGCTATACCTCTAACTTTATTAATACCATGCAAATTTTTTTTATTTGAACAAATTTTATAATTATTTTGCCATATGCATTTATTGCAAATATTATTTGCTAACTTCATTGTTGTGGTTTGAGTATTAATATTTAAACATCCTGATGGAACATAACCAATTTTTATTCCATTTTTCTTCATAAGAATCGCATCTAATGGAATTATGTAATTAATGATATTAGGGAAAATTTCAAAATAACTATAAAAAATTACCATTTTATATTCTTTAATAATTACTTCCATAAAATTTTCGAAATTATTGCGCAATTTAAATTGATTCTCGTCATATAATTGTATATCACAGCCATGAGTAAGGTAATCATCTTTCTGCGTTAATGATACTGAATGAGCTTTCCAGCCCCTTGCGCGCAAACTTTTAGCAAGATATAAAAAACTATAATAATGATTATGAAAAAAAATTACACTTCTTGTATCATTAGTTTTCAAAATTTTCTTACTTTCATAATTAATCTTATAATACCTGCCTTTATTTATTTTTGATAAAAAACTATTAACTGAGAATATTAATCTAAGAAAAAAACTATCTTTTCGAGCAAGTAAAAATATTTGCGTAAAAATAACATAAATTAGACTATATATTTTTTGTTTTATAAAAATAGAAATTTTATCTGACATTCAAACGCTCTGGATTCATAATAAAATAATTATCATAATCATAAATTGCTATTAAGCTTCTTCTATCAACGCATCGTTGAATCTTATCTCTAGGAGAAAGACCATCGCACCACCATATAGGATGAGTTAAAACTTGTACACTTCTATCGGAATCTGACAAAACATTATACGCTGTTTTATATCTCCAATAACCATTGGAATCTGAAACATATTCGTATCTTTTTTTTAGAGAAAGTGAGTATGTATTTATCATATTACAAAACATCTCTTGTTCAAGATTAACTACCTGGTGATCGTATTGCGGATTATGAAATGAAATATATTTAATTGGTACTTCAAATAAATTCTCTAGAATATTTTTTTCAAAAATTAAGTACTTTTCGAGATCGTCATAATTATTAATATCATAAAATGATATATCGAAATGTAACCCTATTCTATGATTTAAAGATAAAATTTCTCTAATTTGCATAAAAGTCTTTTTTTCAAATAAACTGTACATAGGACTATGAAGCAATATGAAATTAGTAGAATAAACTGACATTGAAGCATCCAAACTAGCTATTTCTAGTGCTTTTTCCACGGAAAAATCCACATCATGTCTCCACAAAACGCTTTGTTTTTTTATTGAATCAGCCTCATCAAAAAAGATAAATTCAAATTTTGATTTTGCTATTTCTAGCAATCTGCGATAATCAATTTTAGTAAAATCACCAAGATTAGCTGCCATATAATGCTCATGAAGAATAGTGACTATTTTTAAATCTCTTATGATTAGATCTAATTAATAAGTCAACTTGTGTTATATCAGGCTTTATTATTAGCGATTTCTCTCCACAAATAGTACACACATTTCCATCTACTACTATTATTTGTCCAGGAATTCCATGTAATTGGAATTTAGAAATCTCTGCTTTCCAAATAACTATCTTTTCGTCATTCAAAAAACTAAAAGCTCCATGATAAGGCTTTGACGAGGCTCTTATTAATGCCAAAATATTAAAAGCTGAATCCCTCCAATTAATTAAACTATCTTCAGGAAATCTCTGTCCACAATAAGAAGAATTACCAATCTGCTTATACTTTTTTATTTGATTTTTTTTAATCTTAGGTAATGTAATTTTTAATATATCTAGAATTGCCATCTTACTTTTTTCTACAAGATCTCCAATATAGTCATTTGGTAATATTGGAATTTTCTTCTGAGCATACAATAATCCATCATCAACTCCATTTCCAAATTCAAAAAAACTCACTCCGGTTTCCGGTAACCCTAAAAGAATTGCCCAATTCAATGGAGCCCCACCACGTAATTGCGGAAGCAATGATGCGTGAAAACCTACACATCCTTTGGAGAATAGATTTCTTAAATTACTGGGGATCATATGATACCAACCAGCAACAATGGCAAAATCTAGAGTAAAATTTCGCAGAAAATCAATTGTTGACTCAACATTTTCATAAAGAAAAACTGGAACATTATTATTTAATCCCCATATTTTAAGATCGACAAAACGTACATTATTAACACCGTTCGAATTATAACTAATATCAAAAATTTGCGATACAGTAACAATTGCCACTAAATTATATTTGTTAGTATATAAAAAATTAGCAATAGATAGCGTAATGTCGCTTGAACCAAATAATATTATATTCATCTTTCTACCCAAAAAATTGAGACTTCAATATCTTCTGTAAATACAAGATAGACCATATGGCCAGTCGATTATTTTTCTCTTGAGATACATGTTGATTTAATATTATCTTTATAGTTGACGGATCAAAGAAGCTACACGGATCATTTAATTCTTTATTAATATATTCAATACTATCACCACGGAACCATGATGCATCAGGAGAAGAAAATCCTTGTTTTTTGCCATTTACTACAACATCATCTAAATATTTACTAAGAGCTTTTCTTAAAATAATTTTACCTTTTTCAGTAACTATTGATTTCCTGAAAATATCATTTTCGTCAACTTGTAATTTTTCAGTAGAAATCCTTAAATGATTAGGTAATTTGGTAACAAAATCTACAAGATCATTATCCAAAAATGGAACCCTGGTCTCCAACCCATGTGCCATGCTCAATTTATCCTCAACGATAAGTATACCGTGTAAAAAAGTTTTGGCTTCAAAATAAAGACTATAATTTATATCTTCAGATGCGCTTATATTATTTTTTTTAATTTTATCTAAAACATCAGCAAAAATATTACGAGTCCAAACATGCTTAACATCTTCCCAAATAGGAGATAATAATTTTTTCAACACACTATTAGAAACTAATCGCTGCCATTTTAAATAATAAGAATCAATAAATTCATCGAAATTCTTTTCTTGATTTGTGTAAAAATAACGCCATGGGTAACCGCCAAATAATTCATCACCACTAGCTCCTGATAATATAACTTTTCCAAATTTACTGGCAAGCTTTGCTGCATAATAATTAGGATAGCTTTGTCCCACTCGCGGCTCTTCAAGATGCCAGATATATCTATCCATACACTTTTCCATATCACCTGCCTTAAGAACCATTTCATAATGCTCTGTTTTTGCTAAATATGAAACATGTTCTGCCTTCGCGCGCTCATCAAAAGATAGTTCGAGACCACTGATAGAACTCAAATCAAAACCAATTGTGAATGTTTTCATGTGAGGTATAAATTTACTAGCTATCATTGCGATAGCTCCAGAATCAATACCACCACTTAAATAAGCATTAACTGGCACATCACTAATCAGCTGCCTTCGTACTGCTTGTTTAAACAGACGATCTACTTCTTCTACAGCCTCTTCTTCGGATATTTTAATAGAATCAAAAAAATTAAAATCCCAGTATTGGTTTTTTTTAAATGCACCGAATATATCAATATAAGCATAATATCCAGGCATCAATATTTTAACATCACGGAAAATAGTTTTATCTGTAAAAAAATTCTGAAATGTCAGATATTCAAGAAGTCCTTCCTTATCTAGTCTTGATTGATAAAAACCAGAAGCAATAATAGCCTTTACTTCTGAAGCAAAAACAAAATATTTATCAGTTATATAGTAATATAGGGGTTTGATGCCATAACGATCACGAGCCAAAAACATCTTTTTTTCTTCCTTATCCCAAATAGCAAAAGAAAACATCCCGTTATATTTTTCTATCGCTTTTACACCCCATTCAATATAAGAATATAAAACAACCTCGGTATCAGTATTTGAATAGAAAACATGTCCTAACAACTCGAGCTGGGCACGTAACTCTTTAAAATTATACACTTCACCATTATAAGTAATAGTAAATCTACCATCTCGTGTCTGCATTGGTTGGTGTCCAGCTGAACTTAAATCAATAATGGCAAGACGCCTATGGCCCAAAGCTACATAATCATCAACATACTGTCCTTCCCCATCTGGACCACGATGCGAAATACTATCAGTCATGTATTTAATTCTACTATGTTCTATAGGGTATTGATTAAAATTAAAGATGCCTGCTATTCCACACATTTATATACTTTTCAAAACATCAATTACATAATCAAAATCTTCTTGTACCATTTTATTATGTAAAGGTATAGCTATAGTATTTTTGGCACAATATCCTGCCTCAGGAAAATCATCAAAATCAATATGATATTTTTCTCTATAAAAACTCAGGGCATGAACAGCATGAGTTCCTGGTCTTGTAGAGATGCCTTTTTGTTGTAAAATATCCATAATTTCATTACGTGGTAAAGGCGCCTTTTTAGGATTAATACAACAAACAAATGCTTGCCATGCATGTTGCGTACAATAATTTGGTACAGCTTGTGGTATTATCCAAGAAATATCACTTAAATTACGTTTATAATAATCTGCCCAAATTTGACGTTCCTTTATAAAAGATGTTAATTTTTTCAATTGCACAATACCTATAGCTGCTTGTAGATCGGTCATTCTATAATTAAATCCTAATATTTTAAAATCTGGCAATAAATACGGTTTAGCACTATGGAGGCGAACTTCTTCTGGAATTTCAGCGCCATGATTTCGCATGGTTCCTACTAAACAAGCAAGATCTTTATCGTTTGTAGTAACCATACCTCCTTCACCAGTAGTAATTGATTTGCGAGGATGAAACGAGAAAGATGCTATATCACCAAGAGAGCCCGCTGATCTATTTTTATACCAAGCACCAGCAGCACAAGCAGCATCTTCAAGTATTTTAACACTATTGGGAATAACTGATCGAATCGCATCAATATCGGCACATAAACCAAATAAATGAACTGGAATAATAGCTTTAGTACGTTCTGTGATTTTTGAAGGAATATCTTCAATTTTAATATTAAATGTTGTTTTATCAACATCACAAAAAATTGGTGTTGCGCCACAATAAAGTACAACATTAGCTGTAGCTATCCAGGTAAAAGCTGGTACTATTACTTCATCTCCAGGCCCAACACCTAGCGCAGCTAATGCTAAGTGTAATCCAGTGGTGCAAGAAGTTACAGCAAATGCATAATCAACTTTATGAGTTGACATAAATTCTCTTTCAAATTGAAAAACCTTTGGCCCTTGTGTTAACCATCCACCTAACAATGGTTCCCTAACTGCTAACCACTCCTCATCACTAAGTGATGGAATAGCAATGGAAATCTTTCGCATTTGATTTATTGTCATATAGAATTTATTTCCAAAAAATTTAAGTAATAATTAAACATCATTAAAAGTACATAAACTCTAACTACCATTTTGTCTCTTACTTTAAACCGTTTGCAGTTTCCCAAACCTTAATCAATTATAAGATCTAAAACTAGGAAATTCTAACTAATATTCACAACTTTACTTTTTTCCTTCGCATTTTAACTTCGTCAGTATATTTTTTACGCCATTCTATTAACTGCTTTAATCCGTCACTAAGCTTAGTTTCTGCATTAAAACCAATTTCCGTAATGGCCTTTCTAGGACAACCGATTCGATTTTTTACAAATGTCAATCCATTCGGTTCATACTGTATAGATAAATTGGAATCAGTAATTTTTAAAATCATTTCCGCTAATTCCTTAATAGTGGTGCGTATACCAGTACCAACATTATAAAACTGATCAACAGTACTCGCTTTCATGGCAAAAATATTAGCCTTAGCACAATCAACAACATACACAAAATCATAAGCCTGAGAACCATCACCATAAATTATCGGAGCAATACCTTTATCAAGATTATCTAGAATTTTCATAATTACAGCTATGTAGGCACCACGATAATCCTGTCTTGGGCCATATACATTCATATAACGAAGACCGACAAAAGGAAGCTTATAACGATGATAATAAGCTCGTGCCATAGCTTCTCCAGCAATTTTTGTAGCCCCATAAAAATTGGTATTATTAAAGGGATGATTTTCATCCATAGGTTCAACTATTGCATCCCCGTAAACAGAAGCTGAAGACGAATAAATTAGACGCTTTACTCCACACTTAACACATGCATCGAGAATATTGAAAGTTCCTGCAACATTTACATTAAAAGCAGATCTCGGAAATTCATAACACTGCAATAACCATAGAGCAGCGAAATGGAAAACACCATCAGCATCTTTCAACGCCTCATGTAAAATATCCGTTTGACAAATGTCACCACCAATCTCAAACACACGAACTCTATGATCCTTTAAAGCGTTTTCTATATTTCCATATGTTCCACGAACAAAATTATCATAGATAATTATCTCTTTTACATCTTCTTTTAATAATTCATCTACAGTATGCGATCCTATAAGACCAGCACCACCGATCACAACAAATTTTTTACCTTTTAACTCCATTATTCATCCTCCATTCTCACTTAAGTAGATAAAACTTTATTTCTTAACTGACTATTACTTATTTCAAATATCTCATCACAATTCCGTAATGTACTCAATCTATGGGCAACCATAATAACAGTATAATTTTTAGTAATTTCATTGATAGTCTCCATTAATCTCCTTTCAGTCTCAAGATCCAACGATGATGTCGCTTCATCAAAAATCAACACTTGAGGTTTTCTATATAAAGCTCTAGCTATAGCAATTCTTTGTTTCTCACCACCAGACAATCTAATACCACGCTCACCTACTACTGTTTTGACACCAGAAGGCAACGTTTTGATGAATTTATCAAGCTGAGATATTCGTATCGACTCTCTTAACATAATTTCATCTACTGTTCCAACAAATTCACCAAACGCAATATTTGCCTCTATAGTATCATCCATTAAATAAATATTTTGTGGGACATAACCAATAATTTTATGCCATTCTTCTGAACAAACTTGATATTTTCCGTCAACCAAAATTTCTCCACTCGTCGTCTTAAGTATTCCCAATACTAAATCAACAAAAGTAGATTTACCAGATCCAGTCTCTCCAACAATCCCAATGCATTTACCTTTTTTAATCTCAAGATTTATATTTTTTAAAATATTTTTTTCTGTATTAAGATATTTAAAAAAAACGTCCCGGAAAATTATATGATGCTCGAATTTGAATTCAGGAATAGATACAATTCGATCAATCTGATTCTCAGAAAAATACTCATCACAAACACGTTCTATAGACGGAATTACATATTTAAAAGTATTTACATTACCTATCATGCGATTCAAACCAGGCATTATTCTAAAACCTAAATATAAATAACCACTCAAGGTCCCGACTACATCTGATAATTGATTATTAATCAAACACATATAAGAAACAGCAAATATAAACAATCCAACAAATAACAACTCAATTATAAAACGAGGCAAAGTATTAGCTGCGTGATATATAGCCTTGACCATTGCATCTTGTTTAGCGTATTTATCATAAGATGCAATAAAAATACCCCTTTTTCCAAATAATAAAATCTCTTTGAACCCATGAAAAAATTGCATTAATTGTCGCGTAGCAAATAAATAAGCTTCCTGTCTTTTTTGTCCCCATTTATAAAAAGATGGTAATAAAAACTTATATACCATTGAACCAAATATTATTATCAATATAAACAAAATACCAAATAAATTAGGATTCATATAAATAATCATCGCAATAAAACAAATAAATATTACCAATTCTGATAGAATTGCCGCCAGAGATACTATACCTAGCGAAAACATTTGCTCCACATCTTGATTAATTACTGATATTCCATACGAAGAATTACGCGTCAAATAAAAACCGTAATCCATTTTTGTATACCTATTTAGTAATCTGCCTCTAAAATTGTAACCAATCTTTTGAATTGCAAAATTTTGATAAAAAACCTCAGCTCCTGCAATGACATTTTTAATAAAATAAATAACACCACAAGCAACAGCTATATACACAATCGCATAATTAGGAGGTACATTTTTCATGCTCTTAATGCAATACAGATATTGCTGTCCTTTATCAGGATTAGTTAAAACTGTAGCCAACACAATGATGGCCGACGCTGCCACAAGCTCAGTTATAGCTGTAAAATACGCAAAACCAATGATAATCAACCATTTTAGTCGCTCTCGTTTACTTAACAAGGTAAGAATTTTCTTTACTGCAAATAAAATAGAGATTGTATGAGACATGATGTAATTACTATTAAGTACGCTACCGCTCTACCATACTGAAAGTAAGTATAATTCAAGATATAAATTATCTAAAATATCCCCGATAAATTTTATTCCACTTGTAAATCGCGGATATTTAATATAACTTGGGTATTCTTACCGACAATATCCAATAAAACTGCTACTCTCTCTGAGCTTTTTAATTTTTGATAAATTCCTTCTTTTCCAATAAAAGGGCCATCAATAATTGTAACCTTATCCCCTGACATCAATTTACGATTAATTATATTAGGTTGCATACCATCTTGTTTTTCATTTAATTTCAAATATTCAATCAAATCGCTCGGCACTATAGCTGGTAATCCACCAAAACGAACCATCTTAGACACTCCAACGGTCGAACTGATAGGACCCCAATTATCAGTTTTCCTATTTAATCGTACAAATAAATATCTTGGAAAAAAAGCCTCAGTAAATACTATATTTCTATTACTGCGACGATGTTCCTTTTGAATTTTCGGTAAATAGATAATATATTTTTGTCGATTTAAATTCTCTGCAGCCTTAAATTCTGATCTAACTTTAGTAAACACTAAATACCAATTGCCATTTTCAACACTAGCCATAGCCAGTGACTATATCTAAAAAAAAAACGATTGCAATCAATTAATATTTACATTTATCTAAAACTTTTTACTTATTATACGTATAATACTTTGAATTTTAAATACTTTAATGCCGAAGGCCGGACTCGAACCGGCACGGCCTGCACCGCTACCACCTCAAGGTAGTGTGTCTACCAATTTCACCACTTCGGCACAATTTTCAACCAATACTAAGCATTAATATTACATATCATCTCGTAATAAAATTTCATTTATAAACCTAGAAAATGATCAAAGGACACGTTCAATTGGATTAACTGGAATAACTGAAGAAACTGCCGTTCGCTTTACCTGTTTAGATATCATTATCCCTAAAGTAATGCTTGTTATAAAAAAAATTATAGTAATTATACCAGTCAATTTAGCTAAAAAAGAGAGTGACCCAGCGCTACCAAACATAGTACTAGAAGCCCCACTACCAAAAGCTGCTCCCATATTAGCACCTTTGCCATGCTGTACCAATACTAAACCAATTAAACTAATAACTGAAAATATATGAATAATAGATATCAATCCCTGCATAATTTGACCTCTTTTACTATAAATTAATTATCTATCTCTTCCCTAACAATTTCAGCCAAACTATTTGCAACTTTTGCAACTAGATCAGCATCTTTCCCTTCTACCATTACCCTAATTACAGGTTCAGTGCCAGACGGCCTTAACAATATTCTACAATTCCTAAATTCCTTGGTCATGCTTACTACAGTTTGAGTTATTTTTGGATTATTATCAAAATTCTTTGGGTGTTTACAACTAACATTAATTAGTACCTGTGGATATTTAATCATCTCGGATTTTAAATCAAAAAGAGAAGAATTACGATAACAAATTGCATTTAAAACCTGTAATGCACTAATAATGCCATCTCCAGTAGTAGTTAATCCTAAATGAACAATATGTCCAGAGGGTTCTCCTCCCAATAGCCATTTATCTCTATATAAAGCATCTATTACATATCTATCGCCAACAGGAGTACGCTTAAAATTGATCCCTAATCTATTCAAACTGTTCTCTAAACCTAAATTACTCATTACTGTACCAATAACTCCTCCATGAAGCCTACCAATAGAAGCCTCATGTTTAGCGATAATAAAAATTAATTCATCACCATCAACTATTTCCCCTTTATGATCCACCATAATGACGCGATCACCATCACCATCAAAAGTTATACCTAAATCTGCCTTTTCAGCCAACACTACTTCAATCAATGCTTTAGGATAAGTTGAACCACAACAATAATTAATGTTAAATCCATCAGGCTTAACGCCAATTTCTATCACTGAAGCTCCGAGCTCCCTTAATACAGCAGGAGCTACATGATATGTAGCTCCATTAGCACAATCAACCACTATCTTCATGCCTCCTAAACTATTTTTCATATCCATAGTGCTTTTACAGAATTCCACATATCTTCCAGAAGCATCATCGATTCTTTTAGCTTTTCCCAATTTAGCAGCATCAACGAGCTCCATTGATTTAAGCATTTTATCCTCAATCGCGCTCTCAATCTCGTCAGATAATTTCGTTCCTTTATCAGAAAAAAATTTGATACCATTATCGTAATACGGATTATGAGAAGCACTAATCTCGAGACCAGCTTGTGCACGAAAAGCACGAGTTAAATATGCTACAGCTGGAGTAGGCATTGGTCCCAACATCCAAGCATTAACTCCGGCTGATGACAATCCAGCTTCCAAAACTGATTCAAGCAAATATCCAGAAATTCTTGTATCTTTACCAATTAGAACTTTAGCTTCTCCAAATCTTTCATTAAGTACGCTACCCACTGCCCAACCCAGTTTTAAAATAAATTCTGGATTAATCACAGCCTCACCTACACGACCACGAATACCGTCAGTTCCAAAATACTTTTTCTTTTTCATCATTTAATCACACTACATATTATTACCAAAATTGGTATTTAATCTTTTTTTAGCGCTTATTCTAGGACGGCGACCTTTCATGATGGTATTAATTTGCTTATGATCAATAGTTTCGTATTTAACCAAAACATCAGCCATTAACTCCAGTTGAATAGCATAACTCTTTAATATATCCTCTGCTCGCCTATAGTTACGCTCGATAATCTTACGGATCTCGCAATCAATCTCTGATGCTGTAACATCAGATATTTCTTTACGAGAAGTCACACTTCTTCCTAAAAATATCTCTCCCTCTTCCGTACCATAAACCATGGGGCCAAGTTTATCAGATAAACCCCATCTAGTTACCATATTACGAGCTATTTCAGTAGCGCGCTCAATATCGTTAGCGGCTCCAGTTGTTATAGACTCTGGACCAAATTTAATTACTTCGGCAATTCGTCCACCGAACAAACCAGAAATCTGAGCTTCTAAACGTTGCTTGGAATAATTATAACGATCTTGTTCTGGTAAAAACATAGTTATTCCTAATGCACGCCCCCTAGGTATAATACTCGCTTTATAAACTGGATCATGTCCCATATTTGATAAACACAAACCTACAATAACATGACCAGCCTCATGATAAGCAGTAAGATCTTTTTCTTCTTTACTAATTACCATCGAACGCCTTTCAGCACCCATTAAAATCTTATCTTTAGCCTTTTCAAAGTCCACTACTTCAACATATTTTTTATTAGCACGAGCAGCAAACAAAGCAGCTTCATTGACTAAATTAGCAAGATCAGCACCAGAAAGCCCGGGAGTGCCACGAGCAAAAATCATTGGATCAACATCTTTTGCTATCGGAACTTTATTCATATGAACTTTCAAAATCTGTTCTCGTCCACAAATATCGGGCAATGAAACAATCACTTGACGATCAAATCTTCCGGGGCGAAGTAACGCTGGATCTAATACATCGGGACGATTAGTAGCAGCTATAACTATTACTCCTTCTTTACCAACAAAGCCGTCCATTTCAACCAATAGTTGATTTAAAGTTTGTTCACGCTCATCATGACCACCACCAAGACCAGCTCCACGATGTCTACCAACAGCATCAATTTCATCAATGAAAATAATACATGGTGCATGCTTTTTTGCAGTTTCAAAAAGATCGCGAACTCTAGCAGCACCTACGCCAACAAACATTTCAACAAAATCTGAACCAGAGATTGAATAAAACGGCACTTTGGCTTCTCCAGCAACCGCTTTAGCTAATAAGGTCTTTCCTGTACCAGGGGCACCTAGCAACAACACCCCACAAGGAACTTTACCGCCAAGCTTTTGAAACTTTTTAGGATCTTTTAAAAAATCCACTAATTCTCCAACTTCTTCTTTAGCTTCTTCAACACCAGCAACATCCGCGAAAGTTACTTTGATTTGATCATTACTAAGTAAGCGTGCTTTGCTTCTGCCAAATGAAAAAGGCCCTCCCTTACCACTACCACCACCCTGCATTTGTCTCATGAAAAATAACCAAACTCCGATCAAAAATATCATAGGGAACCAATTAATAAAAATATGCATCAACAATCCCTGTTGTTCGGGAGGAATACCAGTAACATTAACTCCTTTTTGCATAAGTACCGACAATAGATTTCGATCTTCAAGTGGCATATAAGTAAAAATCTTAGTATTATCCTTCTTCATTGCATTAATGTTATGAGTTTCAATGATAACGCTTTTTATCTCTCCATTTTCAACTGCTTGCATAAATTGAGAATACGCTATCTTCTCCGTCATATTAGATTTTGGACCATAATTACTAAAAATTATGATTAAAATAACTGCAATTACTAGCCATAATAATAAATTTTTAATAGCGCTATTCATATATTCATTATAACATTGTTAAAATTTCTAATTAGCAAAAATACCTCACTAGAACGCAATTGAGATGCCTTTGGCTTAATTACCTTTACATCAGAAAAGCTCCGATGCGCCTTATGTACAAAACTATCAAAACCTACGCCATGAAACAGCTTAATTAAAACTGTTCCTCTATTTTTTAAAATCTTACAAGAGAAATTCAGCACTTTATCAGCTAAATCCATAATCCGCATTTGATCAATATCCTTAACTCCGCTCAAATTAGGAGCCATATCTGACAGCATCACATCAACTTTTTGATTACATAATTTATAATATAAAAGTTGTTGTATCTTAATATCAGTAAAATCTCCTCGAATAAACTCTACACCTATAATACAGCGCATATCTAAAATATCTATAGCAAAAATCTTTCCTTTAACACCAACTATCTCCGCAATGTATTCCGACCATCCACCCGGAGAAGCTCCTAAATCAACTACATTCATATTAGGTCTAATAATTTTATAATGTTTATTTATTTCAATCAATTTATAAGCTGATCTAGCTCTTAATCCCTCTCGCTTTGCCAATCTGACATAGATATCAGAAAAATGATTCCTTAACCATCGTTTACTACTAGTTTTTTTCACAATATCTAATTTCCAATTAAATTTTAAATACTCCTTTAAATTTGGAAACAAATTCAACCTTGCCATTTTTTAAGTCGATTTTGGCACCAATAGCTTTGCTAATATTACCATTTTGAATGACTGTTACTAGTTCTGTAGTTTCAGCCGATTTGGTTTCAGGATAAAAATCCAGAGAAGCAGTTGTAACATCAAGATTAGAATTATTCGATCCTGAATTTTGAATAACCCGAACATTTTCCATAAGATGGATAATCTTATTGTCACCATCACTTCTACCGTAATTAGCTGTTATTCGACATGGTTCTTCTTGAGAATTATATATCGTAATCTGGGGTTTTTCCAAAAAATAAATTCCCTCATTGCCAAAATTGGTAATAGTATCGCTATACGTCTTATAGTTAATTTGTCTTTGCTGGTCAAACTTAACACGAAAAGCTCTTGCCAAAAAACTAATTATGGTTTTAAAACCAGTATTGGTATTAACTATATCATTGCTGTAGATAGGAAGCTTTTTATCGACAACTAGATAAGACGTTGGTACGGCAGTAGTGAAACGAGTCATTCTATTGATAATTACTTTATTTTGTATTATACCCTCATGATTAAATCTAGCAGATATGGCATTAGTCATAAAAAAATCTGGGTTATCCGAATTACTATAGGCTGTAGTTGTCATTTTTTTAGCAGAAAATAAAGCCGAAACGCTTATGACTATAAAAGCTACGAATAACAGCAAAGTAAATATTATTACCCTAGAATTCATAAATTTAAAAACAAGTGTTTATAAAAATACACTAACTATCTAACTGATCGTGAAAATAATCCAACAATTGTCACTAATTGTAATAGTGTGAATAATACACTCATTAATCTAGAATAGCTGCAATCATAATTACAATTACATCAGCCCTGATTTCAATAAATCATGTATATGTATCACACCAACTGGAAAATTATTACTATCTATTACTATCAAAGTAGTAATTTGGTACATCTCCATGGTCTTAATAGCCTCCATTATCAGAATTCCTTGAATAATTGTTTTATAATTTTTAGTCATGACATCACAAATTTTTGTATCTCTAATGTCCAAATTTTTATCAATTACTCTTCTTAAATCGCCGTCAGTAAATATTCCCACAAGAACATTATTATTATCAGTAACCAATGTCATTCCCATTCTTTTATTAGTTATTTCGATAATAGTCTCGATAAGTAATGTATCTTGTGTAACTCTTGGAATTGCGTTTCCAGTACGCATTAAATCATCCACCTTTAACAAAAGTCTTTTACCTAAAATTCCGCCTGGATGCGAATGAGCAAAATCCTCTATTGTAAATCCACGCAATTTAAGTAGAACCATTGCCAAAGCATCACCCATAGCTAAAATAGCAGCTGTACTAGAAGTTGGTGCTAATCCTAAAGGACATGCCTCTTTTTCAACTTTAATATCTAAATTAATATCTGCAGTTTTAGCAAGAATCGATGTCAAATTACCAGTAATACCGATTAAAGGAACCCCGAGTAACCTAATAAACGGTAAAATTGCTAGTATCTCCTCTGTATTACCAGAATTTGAGATCGCAATTACTACATCATTTTTAGTGATAGCGCCGATGTCGCCATGTCGCGCCTCGCTAGGATGTACAAAAAACGCTGGGCTACCGGTACTGGATAAAGTTGCTGCAATTTTATTACCAATATGTCCAGCTTTTCCTATCCCAGTAATAATAATTCTACCTCGGCACGCTAGAAGCAATTCACAAATTTTAACAAAATTATCATCAATCCTATCACGAAGTCCTAGAATTGCTTGAGCTTCTGTGTCTATTACCATTCGTGCTAATTGTTTAATTTCTCTTGTATCAAGCATATTTTAGATAATACCACGTAGCGATACACAAATAAAAATCTCGAATTAACTATACTTGTTCATATTAAACATAGCCTGTATTATAAAAACTACTTTAAATTTTATAATTATTTTTATGAAGCAATCAAAAATTACCTTGCTTACAAGTATTGGTACTGGCTTGGAATATTATGATCTTATCATCTATAGTTTATTAGCTAATTTCATAGGCCAACAGTTTTTTCCAAGTAGTAATCATGCGGCATCCTTATTTGCAACATTTGGGATATTTGTTCTCAGTAATGTCGTTCGTCCGCTCGGTGGAGTTGTTTTGGGAATATTCGGTGATCTGTTTGGTCGTAAAAAAGTTTTTGCTAACACCTTATTATGGATGGCATTCGCAACCTCAATAATGGGAATTATCCCATCATTTTCCAAAATAGGTCTTGTTTCTACAATAATTTTTAGTACATGCCGTCTTATCCAAGGATTAGTCTTTGGTGCTGAATTTCCAGGAGCTATAACTTTACTCTCGGAGCACATTGATAGAAAAAAACACGGTATCCATTTTGGATTCATGATTTCTGCCGCCGGCATTGGTGTATCATTAGGTTCTTTTATCATTTGGGTATTAACTAAAGTATTGACCGAAAAAGAAATAATTTCTTGGGGATTTAGATTACCTTTTTTATTTGGTGGTAGTTTAGCTATGATTGGTTTTTATATCAGAAAACATCTACCAGAAACCCCCAAATTTTTAGCCTTTAAGAAAAAAGGCAAAATAATATCCAAAACTATCATTAAAAATCATTTATGGCAGATCTTTAATATTATAGGTATTTTATTATTTCCTGCATGTCTGGTTACTTTTAAACTTATTTTTCCAGTTTATTTGAATAATTTTTATCATTTTAATCTCTCAGATATTTATTTAGCCACGACATTTGGTTATATTTGGTCTGCAATTCTAAAACCATTTTTTGGATGGATTTCTGATAAAATTGGCAGCAGAATCGTTATAATCATTATCGGGATACTAGCGATCATCGGTTTTTTTCCAATTTTTTCATGGCTACAATCTAGAAGTAGTATAGCATTATTTAGTTTTTTATTATTTGTGCACACTGTTACTGCATCTATGGCAGCTAGTTATTTTATTTTGTTACCACAAGCGTTTCAAGCAGAAATTAGATATACTGGCATCGGATTTAGCTATAACATTGCTTATACTATCGCAGCACTTACTCCGCTTGGAATAAATTATATCTATGAAATGCTTAGAGCTCCTATTTATCTAGTGTGGGCTTTTATATTCCTTGCAGTACTTACTATCGGTAATGTTATAATTTTTAAACCCAAAGATTAAGATACAGGTAAGTGATTTTGATTCAAAACATTAAATCCTGGCAGCGACCTACTTTCACATGAGGAAACCTCACACTATCATCGGCGCTTAGCGTTTTCACTACTGAGTTCGAAATGGGATCAGGTGGTTCCCGCCAGCTCAAACTACCAGGAAATCTTTAAAAGAAATTATAGTAATGCTATTTTTATTCAAAACAATCTAACAATTGTACGATAGCTGGATAACAGCAAGAAGTTTTTCAAAATCATTTGAGGTTATATCGTCAAACCTCACGATCAATTAGTACTGGTTAGCTACATGCATTACTGCACTTCCACATCCAGCCTATCAACGTCGTAGTCTTCAACGGATCTTTAGGTGAGATAAATTCTCACGAGAAATCTAATCTTGAGGAAGGTTTCCCGCTTAGATGCTTTCAGCGGTTATCCTGTCCGTATATAGCTACCCGGCTGTGCCACTGGCGTGACAACCGGAACACCAGAGATACGTCCACTCCGGTCCTCTCGTACTAGGAGCAGCTCCTCTCAAATTTCTAACGCCCACGGCAGATAGGGACCGAACTGTCTCACGACGTTCTAAAC